>CAYZYQ010000004.1:0-63775 GCA_964482645.1 uncultured Lentisphaeraceae bacterium
GGGGCGGACGCCCCCATCGTTTTTCGAGAGTGTCCGTTATTATGGCAAACTGCGGGACCTTCGCGAGAAGCGCGTCCGACGTGCGCTCCACGGCGGTTTTTGCTATATTGTGCGCCACGGGGAGACTCCTTTCGGTTGTTTTGCACCGCACATTATAGCGGAATCGGAAAAGTCTCCCCGCTTTTTTCGCCCTCCCAAAAATTTATTTCCCCTTTGTTTATTGGCCCTGGCAGATGTCTGGGATAATTTATCCCGGATTTTCCGGGATAAGGGTGTACGGACGGGGACGATTGACAAGAAAAAAAAAATACATATAATTGATGACATCAAGGAACGTTGTATTTTCTGTCATTCATGAAAGGATCGGGAAGATGATGAAGCGCACGTTTGGAGTCGCACTTGCGGCTTTCTGTATCGGATGCCTGTCCGCCGCCCAGGGCGACGTGCTGGGCGAGGCGAAGTATCTCTGGGATTTCGACTACGACATTACGGGCGACGGGAACTTACAGATTGAGGAAGTTCGCGACGCCCGTCACTGGGGGTCGACGAATCTCTCCGGCTACGCGGGGACTTGGCTGCCAACTAGCATCAAGACGAATGGGATCGACAAAGTCGGCCCCCAGTGGCGGACGGGTACGGTCATTCAGCCGATGCGCGGTATTACGTCCGAAGGAACGTACCTCCACTTCGCCGTCGGCACGAACATCGTCGCAAACGCGGACGGCACGTGTGTGACGAACGTCAGCGGCTGCGGCATCGAATATAATACCAGCGCGATTACGGGCAGCGTGACCGTACTTCTCCGGCTGCGCGTGGATGCGTTTGACGCCTGGTGCAACGCCGAGGATTTGATTTGGGTGGTGGACAACGGCGAGACGTGGAACAATGACGCCGAGAAAGCCGCCGGGTCGAACTTCGGATTCAATGCGGACAAATATGTTAAAGGCCGGGGATTTCCCTCCGTCATGTTCGGTAAACATGCGTTGAACATGGGGACGAGCATCAAAACAAACGTGTGGTATGACATCGGCATTTCCCTGCGGAATACGGGGGATGGCGGTGCCGAAGCAGTCTTCATGATCCGCGATCCCGATATGACGAACGCCGTCAAGGGCCATGTTGAAGCCAAAACGAATATGACGAAGGGTGTGATTTTCGAGCGCAAGACCTGTGCTGCCGGAAGCGGGGCGTTTATGAATGAGGCGAAGGCCAATCGTTTCATCCGCATCGGCGGTGAGGATATCGGAATCGTCGGTTCGAAAGGCGGGAGCAACGCTCGAAAATGTTTTGCGGGCGACATCCAACGCATCGTGATGTGGGATCGTGCGCTTACGACGAACGAACTCGTCGAGGCCGCGCTCCAGACGTCTTCGCTTTTCAAGATCGGGTACGAGGACGGCGCAAACGGCGAGTTCGGGCGCGTGGACGAAATCGTGAAACCCTATGACATCGACCGTGCGCCGTTTCGCGAAATGCCGCAGACGTTGTCGGCCGCCCATCCCGTGGCCGAACTCGCGTTCACGCCGTATTCAAGATCTGTCGCTGCGCTCGGGCACATGATGCGCATCAAGGCCGCGTCGGGCGCGGCGGGGACGACGGTGCTGCGCGTATCCGTCAACGGGCACGTGGCGGACACGCTGGTCTTGTCCGCCGGAAAGGAAAAATGGTTCTACGTGAAACCCGGTCGGCTCAACGCAACGGCCAACGCGATTCGGATTGAGCGTCTGGCCACGAGCACGGCAACGTCCTTTAACTTCGACGTCGTGGAGATGTCCGGGTCGTGGCAGGTCAGCGAGACAGGTAACGGCAATAACGATATGTCAGTGGAGGGCAGTGTCCCGAGGACGTTCTATGCGGGGGACTGGAACTTCCACGGGATGCAACGCGGTCTTGTCACGGGTGCACCGAAGGTGGCGATTCGTTTTCAGATGCCGGCCGCGTTGGCACTGCGCCATGCGTTCACGTATTCGGGCGTTTGCACGGCGGTGGATGCCGGTAGCTATTTGACGCTCACGAACAGTGTTGCGAACGGCGGTCTTGGCTATCCGTACAGGAAGTGGCCGTTGAACGTGGCGGTGAACGGTCGCGAATACGTGACGGGCGAATGTATCGGGGATGGTGAAGGTTGGTCGTTCACGATTCCAAAGGGCACGTTGAACGCCGGTTGGAACGAAGTCACGATGGAGCTGGCCGTACCCGCGGACAAGGCCGCGTGCTGGACGTGTTTTGATTACCTCCGTCTGGAAGTGGAGCCGAATCCGAGCCATACGTTGCTCATTTTCCGCTGACGCGACGACATCCGTTTGCCGTTTCGCAGGTGAAACTGCTATAATGGCGAACACAGGCAAAAGCGCCGACGGCAGACGGCCGCGCAACGGGTGTTGCGCGGCCGGTTGGCGGACGAAACGAGACGACTCGAAGGATTGACGTGATGAAAAGATTTCTGTGGGCGAAAACGTGTCTGGCGGCCTGCCTGGCCGTCATGCTGGCGAGCGGTTTGAATGCGGCGAATCTGCTGTCGGACACGGTGTTCGCCCTGCGTGGCGTGAAGAGTCTGCCGGCGGGCTGGACGACGGAGATGCAGGGCGGCGCGACGTGCATGGTGGACGCGGTTGGGCGTGCGCCGGGTGCGCTGTCCATCAAGATGACGGCGCCCAAGGGTGGCGAACGCGCGTGGAACATGGTGTCGCGCCGGGTGGTCGGCCTCAAGCCCAAAACGCCGTACACGGTCAGCGCGTGGGTGAAGACGGCGGACATGGACAAGGGGACGATGGCGTATCTTTCCTTCCACTGTTTCGCCAATTCGCGTCGTCTTGCGTCGAACGATTCGACCATGAAAGTGTCAGGGAACCACGAGTGGACGCGGATCGTCCACACGATTCTCGAACTGCCGGGCGGGACGCATGACGTTCGTTTCGTCTTCTGCCTCTACGGTGGCGGCACGGCGTGGTTTGCCGAACCGCAGGTGGAAGAGGGGCGCGTGGCGACGGACTATGCGCCCGCGCCTGGAGACGTCGCCCGTGCGGAACGCCGCACCCGTCAGGCGCACGCGGCCGACGCATGGTTGGCGGCGCGGGGCCTTGAAAAGCCCGGCGCCCCGCGCGTGGCCGTGCTCGACCTGGGGTTGAAGCCTGGTCGTGGCGAATTTGGTTTCGTGACCGACCCCGCCGCGTTCGAGCGGCTGTTGTCCGACGACTTCCGCGTCGCGCGCGTTTCCGGCGACGACGTTGCGAACATGGGCATTCTTTCCCGCAAGGCGTTCGACTTGCTGGTCGTGCCGACGGGTTCGGCGTTTCCGAAAGATGCGGCGGAGACGTTGGTCGATTTCTTGCAGGACGGCGGCGCGTTGCTGACGTGCGGCGGCTATGCGTTCGACAAGCCCGTGTTGAAAGTGGACGGCGTGTGGAGCAGTCAAGAAGCGTTCGCGGGCGACATTCCCGCCGGCACGGATGCGCTCGCCCTGCCGTCGGCGGATGCGTGGTCGGCCGGGGCGGATTCCGCCGGCAAAACCGTTGTCTCCGGCGTGGTTGGCCCGAACGGCGAAAAGGGAGTTTGTCTGTCCACGCCTTCGCTCTCCCTTTGGAGCACGGCGGACATCCGTCTCGACGGAGTACTCAAGGGCAGCGGCGTGGTGAGTTTCCTCGCCAAGGGCGACGCGACGACGCCGAACGCCTGGTTTGAAATTGCCGAACGCGACGGTTCGCGCTGGCACAGCAAACTGGATTTGACGACGGAGTGGAAGGAGTACCGCCTGACGCCGATGCAGTTTACGTACTGGTCCGACAATCCCAGCATCGGGCGTGGTTTTCCGGGCGACTTCGTGCAGTTCGACAATGTCGCTCGTCTGAGCCTAGGCGTAGCGATCGACGTGGCGGCCGTCGGCCAGCCACACGCCGTGTCGATCTGCGCCGTGAAGAAGGGCGTGGATCCCCGTGGCGCGGAGCGGTGTGTGTCCCTCCCGCAGATCAACACGCGCACGGCGCACATTCGCGATGCGATCCATCCCGAAGCCAAACAGATCGGCGTGTTCGATCCGTCGTTCGACTTGCGGCACGTGGCGGAGATGCAGTCTGACGCGGCGATGGCCGGGATGCTGCCGACGCGCAATCCGATTCGCGGGGCGTTCACCGGCTTGTCGGCGATTGCGCAGTTGGGGGTGAACGGACACGGCTTCGGGCCGAACCGCTGCTGCTGGCGTCCGGTACTTGTCTGCACGGATGCTGCTGGAAATCCGCGCGGATACGCCGGCGCCATCGTCCACCACTACACCGGGACGTTCGCGGGATCGTCCTGGGCGATTTTCGGCGTGGACAACGCGGATCTCTTCGATCCGTCGGACGCCTCCGTCCGCGTGTGGACGGTCGCGCTCGTGAAGGCGCTCGTTTCGCGTCGTTTCCTCGGCAACACGTCTGCCGAATACGCCTGCTATCGCGTGGGCGAGACGATGAAACTCGTGACGGACGTGGCGAACTTCGCGCCCACGTCCGCCGCGTACCGGGTGGTCTTCACGCTCGCCGATGAAAGTGGCCGCACGGTGGCCGTCGTCCCGCAGACCGTGACCGCAGGGGCCGGAAAGACATCCCGCGTTGTCGGCGAATGGGTCGTGCCGTCGTCAGCGCCGGATTTCCTGCGTCTGACGGCGGAACTCCAAACGTCCGACACCGGGCGGCCCGCGACCGTCATCGACCGTGAGGGCGGTGCGGTTGTCATTTGGAACGACCGCGTTCTCGCCGGCGGCTCGCAGGTGAAAAAGGAGGGCTTGCGTCTGACGATCGATGGCGAATCGCGGTTCTTCATGGGTTGCCAGACGTTCTGGGGGCAGCACAGGAGCGTGACGGCGAGTTCGCCTGAACGTTTCTATCAGGACTTCAAACAAATGCGGGCGTTCGGGTTGCGTTGGACGCGCTGCTTCCTGCCGTTCCGGAACGAAAAGGAAAAACGCGATTCCGACGCGGTCGTGCAACTGGCGCAAAAGTTCGGGCTCGTCCTCTACCACACGCCCAACCTCTGGAACACACGGGACGCCGAGAAGCTTGCCGAACAGAATCGTACGATCGCTGAAATCGCCACGCGCTATCGCGCCGTGCCGGGGTTTGCGATCGACATCTGCAACGAGCCGTTTCTGAAGGAACCGTCGTCTCGGTCGGCCACGGACGCGCAACGCCACTGGGCGAAGACGAACTACGATGCGGTGAAGCGCGTTCGCGCGGAGGTGCCGGTGTCTGTCGGCTGGAGCCAGGGTTGGGCCGGCGACACGTCGACAAAAGACCCGCAGGTGGCGTCGCTCGACCTTGACTTCACGGATCGCCACTACTACGGCAATCCCACGAAGGTTGTGGAGCAGATGAAGGACGTCGATCTGCGAGTGCTCGGCAAGCCCGTGATCATCGGCGAATGCGGTGCGAAAAACCATCCGACGTTCAAGTCCAGCGACCCGTGGGGCATGGGCGACGATGACGCGGGCTATGACGAGCGTTTCCGCTATCTCGTGTCCCACGCATTCGGTACGGGCGCGACGGCGCTGTTGTCGTGGCACTGGCGCGATCCGATGGAAGGGTTGTTTCCGTGCGGGCTCGTTCACGCGACGAACGTGCCGCGTCCGACGGCGCACCTCTTCGGGAAGATGGCGCGGACGTTCGGGCGGTTGACGCTTGTGGACAATCCGCCGGATGTGGTGGTGGTGTTGGACGAGGACGTTCGCCAACAGGCGACACCCGACCGTGTCCGCGTCCTCGATGCCGCGTATCGCGTGGACGAGGATCTGATGTGGTGGGGCGCGAACTGGAGCAAGTTGACGTCCTCCCAGACGGCAGCGCTGCCGCCAACGGTCAAACTCGTCATTCGGCCCGAGCAGATGCCGACGGATGCGGCGGCGCGGCGGGCGGAGATTGGTCGTCTGCTCAAGGCTCACGGTGCGTCCTTCACGCGGCGGGCGGAGGATCCGGACACGCTGGAGACGTTCAAGGTGCCGGGCGCGGGCGCGACGGGCTGGGTGTTCTGGAATGGCGGCAAGACATCCGTGGACGTTGTGCGCGGCGCGGGGCGCCTGACCATCGGCCCTCGGCGCGTGGGTTATCTGCAAATCGGCGTCGACGGATGCGTCCAGGTTCAGGAGGAACTGTAAGATGACGAAGAAGGTGGCGTTTCGAATCGGTCTCGGCCTCGCGGCCGTCTGTGTGCTGGCGGTTGGCGTGGGCGGCATCTTTTGGTGGCGGGCGCAGCGGCGGGCGGCGGCGGTCGCCGAACGCCAGGCGCTTTTCGCGTCGTTCGGGATTGATTCGGACGGTACGGAGGATTTCGTGCCGTTGCCGCGCATCATGCCGCACAAATTGCCGGCGGCCGTGCTGGGGCGGACGCTCTTTCTCGACCGCCGTCTGGCGCAGGGACAATCCATCAAGCGAACGTGCGCGGCCTGTCACTGGCCGAATGCGGGCGGGACGGACGGGAAGTGCCACGCCGGGACGCTCACGCGGCCGTTCCCGAACGCCGCGTTTGGATCGGTCTTCCTCCAGGACGGATCGTTGACCAATTTATCCGACGTCGTGGTGCGGATGGTTGAAAGTCCCGATTTCTGCGGCGGCGGGCCGGTGTCGAACGTGGTGGCGAAACTGAACGAGGACAAGCGGCTCGTCGAGCGTTTCCAATTCGCCTACGATGGCGAGGGGTTGACGGCGGCGACGCTGGCCGACGCCGTTGTCAATTATGCGCGGTCGCAGGTGTCGGAACCGACGGCGTTCGACGCGTTCACGGGCGGCCGGGACGATGCGTTTGACGCGCAGCAGAAAAAGGGGATGACGCTTTTCCAGCGGAACTGCCTGGCGTGTCACGACGGGCCGACGCTCGGCGGCCGCCGCGCGTCGGAGGGGCGGAAAGTCCCCGCCCTGCGCGGCCTTTCGATGCGGAAGGTCTACTTGTCGGACGGCTCGCAGACGGATCTGACCGCCGTGTTGTCGCGGATGCCCGTGGGCGAGCAAGAGGCGGCCGACCGGGCGGCGCTCGTCGCCTTTTTGAAAACGCTCTGAACTACGGACACTCCATGGGACGGACAGGATGCTAGATTTCGGCGGGAAATTAATCTGACAGAATTGTCACATTCCGCTTGATTCCGCTTGCTCTTTTTCGCGTCGCATGAGATAATGGGCGCGTTTCTTGGAGATAGAAGCATGAAAGAGATAACTGGAAACCTGTCGGCGGCCGGGTTGAAAATCGCCTTCGTGGCGAGCCGCTTCAACTCCTTCCTCGTGGAGCAGTTGATCAAGGGCGCGGCGGATGCGTTTACGCGCTTGGGTGGCGACGCAGCGGACATGGTGCTCGTCCGTGTGCCGGGCGCCTACGAGATTCCCGTGACGGCGAAGAAGCTGGCGCTCACGCGGAAGTTCGACGCGATTGTCGGCCTGGGCGCGGTCGTCCAGGGCGCGACGGCGCACGCGGGGCTGATTTGCGAGACGACGGCGCGGGCGTTCAGTGAAATCGCGCTTGAGACGGGTGTGCCCGTGGCGGACGGCGTCGTGAGCGCGGAGAATCTGGAACAGGCGGTCGAGCGCTGCGGCACGAAGCAGGGCAACAAGGGCTTTTCGGCCACGCAGGCGGCGATTGAGCTGGCGAACGTGCTGAAGCAGATTTAAACAATCTTATTGAGACAACAAGAGGTACATCAAAATGGCGAAGACAGTCAAGAAGGTGGCGTTTCTCACGGCGGGCGGATTGGCCCCGTGCCTGAGCTCGTCGATTGGTTTTCTGATCGACGAATACACGAAGAAGGCGCCGGAAGTTGAAATGATCGGCTATGTCAACGGCTACATGGGCCTGTTGCAGGGCAAGTCGATTCCCGTGACGGACGCCGTGCGCAAGAATGCACTCGAACTCACGCTCCACGGCGGCAGCCCGATCGGCAACAGCCGCGTGAAGTTGACGAACGTCAAGGACTGCGTGAAGCGCGGCCTCGTGAAGGAAGGCGAAGATCCGTTGAAGGTGGCGGCGGAGCAGTTGATGAAGGATGGCGTGGACGTGCTGCACACGATTGGCGGCGACGACACGAACACGACGGCGGCCGATCTGGCGGCGTACCTGGCGGAAAACGACTACCCGCTTACGGTCGTGGGCCTTCCGAAGACGATCGACAACGACGTCTATCCGATCAAGCAGTCCCTCGGCGCCTACACGGCGGCCGAAGAGGGTGCGAAGTTCTTTGTGAACGTGGTGAAGGAGAACAGCGCGAATCCGCGTTCGCTCATCATCCACGAAGTCATGGGCCGCAACTGCGGCTGGCTGACGGCGTTCACGGCGATCAACTACCACAAGATGTTGAAGCGGCGCATCCACTTCCTGCCGGAGTTCGGCCTGACGCGCGAACGCCAGGACGTCCATGCCGTCTACGTGCCGGAATCCAAGATTGATTTCGACGCCGAGGCGCGGCGTCTGAAGAAGATCATGGAGCGGCACGATGGCGTGAACATCTTTGTGAGCGAAGGCGCGTGCGTGAAGCAGATCATTGCGGAGAAGCGGAAAGCCGGCGAGGAAGTCCCGATGGACGCATTTGGCCATCCGCGTCTCGACAAGGTGAACGTCGGTCAGTGGTTTGCCGAGCAGTTCGGCAAGCGTCTGGGTGCGGAGAAGACGCAGGTCTTCAAGAGCGGCTACTTTGCCCGTTCGGCCGCGCCGAACAAGAAGGATCTCAAGCTCATCCACGCCTGCTGCGAAGTGGCCGTGGAAAGTGCGCTCCGGGGCGAGGGCGGCGTCGTGGGCAAGGACGAGGATGCGTCCAACAAGATTCGTGCCTGCGAGTTCACCCGCATCGCGGGTGGCAAGCCGTTCAATGTGCGCAACAGCCGTTTCCGCAAATTGCTCGACGAAATCGGCCAGCCGCGTCCCCGCAAGACGCGCGTGGTCAAGAAATCCGCCGCCAAGAAGTAAAGACCCGTTCCGAGGGAAAGGAATTCATTCAACATGGCAGAAGGAAAACAAAGTTATCTGCGCGGCGTGATCATCGAATACGATTTCACGGCCATTGACGGTGCGCAGGTTCTGTTCGACGTCGCGAAACAGGTGTTGGCGCCCAAGGGCATTGATTTGACGATCAAATCGGAAAGTCTGCACCTCGTGGGCGGCAACTACCAGGGCGCGTTGGCCGAACTGGCCGAGTCGTGTGACGTTCAGCTGGACGTTGCGGCGACGGCGCGTGAACTGGCCGAGGCGTTTCACGCGGCGCTCGCCGAGCGCGTTGCGGCGGCGGCCACGCCGGAGTTCAAGGCGTTTGTGTCGGCGTTGACGGATCACAACATCAAGGTCGTGCTGGCGTCCCGTGCCGGCGCGGACGCATTGGCTCCCGTGATGGAGGGGTTGGATGCGAAGCTGGTCGTTCCCTACACCGAACAGTCGCTCACTTACGGCAACGGCAAGTGGGACGTCTGGCGCCGTGCCTGCAGTTCGAACGAACTGATCGACGTGCTGACCGTCGGCGTGACGGGATCCGGCCCCGGCGTCAAGGCCGTCCTCGTGGCGGGGTTGAGCGCACTTGCGATCATCCATCCGCACGTGGCGTACCAGGACTTTGGCGGCGCCGACGTGGCGGCGGAGAAGTTCAGCGCCGCGTTGGCGAAGGACGTTCTGCGGATGCTCCACATGGCGTGACGATGAACGGCATCGAAAGATTGCATTCGATCATGACCCGTCTCCGTGATCCGGAGACGGGTTGTCCGTGGGATCGTGTCCAAACGCTGGAAACGCTCAAGCCCTGCGTACTTGAAGAGACGTACGAGCTGCTCGCCGCGATGGACAGACCCGACGACCGCGAGAACTACGTCGAGGAACTGGGCGATGTGCTGCTCCAGGTGATGTTCCAATGCGTGATGGCCGAGGAGAAGAAGGCGTTTTCCTTCGACGACGTGGCCAATGCCATTGCGGACAAACTGGTGCGCCGCCATCCGCACGTGTTCGGCGACGTCGTGGCCGACGATCCGGCGGCGGTGTTGCGCAACTGGGAACGCATCAAGCAGCAGGAGCACAAGAAGGAGGCGCGGCACAGCGCACTTGACGGTGTACCGCCGGCGTTGCCCGCGTTGCTGAAAGCGCAGCGGACGCAGGAGAAGGCCGCGCGTGTGGGGTTCGACTGGAAGGACGCCCAGGGGCCGCTTGCGAAAATCCGCGAAGAACTGGCGGAGTTGGAGGAAGCGGTGGCTGCGTCGGCGGACACGGCGCGCGATCCGCACGTCAAAGACGAACTCGGCGATTTGCTGTTCTCCGTGACGAATCTGGCGCGGCATCTCAAGGCCGATTCCGAATCGGCGTTGGCGAACACGACGGCCAAATTCGCGCGGCGGTTCCGGGCTGTGGAAGCGGGCGCGAAAGCCGCCGGGCGGGATTTGAAGGACATGACGCTCGCCGAGATGGACGCCTTGTGGGATCGGGCGAAAGCCGCTGAACGATCCGCCGTGTCCGAATCGGCGAGTGAACCGACGAAGTAGAATGTGCGGATTGAAGTTCTAGAGCCGCACGGATTCTGCCAAGGAGTTCGGGCCGCCGTGGACAAAGCGTTTCGCGTGTTGTCCGCTGGCGGCCCTGTCTATTGTCTGCACGAGCTCGTCCACAACGAATCGGTCGTTACCGCGCTTGCGGCGCGGGGGTTGCGGTTCGTCGAACGTCTCGATGAAGTTCCGTCGGGGGCGACGGTGTTGTTTTCCGCGCATGGGGTGTCGCCGGCGGTGCGGCGGCAGGCCGAGGCGCGGCGGATGTCCGTGGTGGATGCCACCTGTCCGTTCGTTGCGCGCATTCATCGGCAGGTACGTGATTTCGCGGCGCGGGGCGTCAATCTCGTCGTCGTGGGCCATGCCGAGCACGTGGAAGTGCAGGGTGTCGTCGGTGAAGCGGCGGGAACGGGCATTGACGTGGCCGTGGTGGACGCGGCGGATGCCGTTGCGGCGTTGCCGGCGTGGTCGCGCGTCGGGGTTGTCTGCCAGACGACTTTGTCGGAGGATGTTGTGCGGGCGGTGTGGACGGCGTTGGAAAGGCGTTATCCGCATGTGGAGCGTCCGGCGGCGGCGGGCGTCTGCACGGCGACGCGGGATCGGCAGAACGCCGTCCGTGCATTTGTGCGTGCGGGGGGTGACGGCGTGTTGGTGGTGGGGAGTCCGCGATCGTCGAACACGCGCCGATTGGCGGAGGTGGCTGCGGCCGAGGGTGCGCGGGCGATGCGCGTGGGAAATGTCGCGGACGTGTCGGGCTGTGATTTTTCGGGCATCCGCCGTTTGGGTGTCACGGCGGGGGCGTCGACGCCGGAATCCCTTCTCCGCGCCGTTGTGGATAGTTTGGGCGGAAGGTGATTGCGCCGACTCTGCCCGTTGCACGGCATGGTGTTGTGGAATTGACGGGGGGGTGGGCGGCGAAAAAGCGCCTTGTTCGCTTCTCCAGTTGACTGAAAAAAAAAATACATTATAATGGAGGAAGTTTGCAGTGGAGTAGGCTGCGGACGGAACGAGACGATTGAACGAACGAAAGGAACTTCGCATGGGAAATCTGCTTGCACGGGCTGGCTTTCTGGCCGCCGCCGTTGTCCTGGCGACGCCGGGCGCATTCGCCGGCAATGTCGTCGTGGACGGGACGCGGACGATTTCGGAGGAGATCGTCTCGGTTTCCGCCGAGCGCGAACTGGGCGACGCCTCGGTCGCGAACGTCGTGCTGGCGAATGGCGGCGGCGTGTCGTTCACGACGAACATGACTCTTTCCAAGACGTATTCGCTCGACGGCACCGGCGTCGTGGCGGTGGCCGGGGGAAGGCGGGTTGATGTGTCGGGTGTGCGTCTAGCCGTCGGTGCGGTCGGGCACGTCCTCGTCAAGCGCGGCGCGGGCACGCTCGCCCTGGGAGGCGTCGGCAAGGCGGCCGGGAAGCGGACGCGGTTCATCGTGGAGGAAGGGACGATTTCATGCAACGGCGACTTCTGGGGCGGGCATTCGACGGCGGACACGAACGTGACGATCGACGTCCGCCACGGCGCGACGTACAGCCACGGCAATTCGCACGGCGTGGTGGGGCCTGTCGAATTGACCGGCGCCACGTTCGTGAGCGCCTCGACCGGCCCTGGCTTCTGGTCTGACGCCGCGCTGTGCGGCGGCGTGACCGCCCACGCGCACGAGACGACGAGCGTCGTGCGCATGGGCTACAAGGGCTTTCTCGGACACGTCGACTACACGAACTGCGTCTTCAACGTGGAGGACGGCGCGCGCCTCCTGCTGGACGCCACGCTGCGCGACGGCATGAACAGGGGCGCCACGAAGGCGGTCGCCTGCCGTCTGACGAAACGCGGCGCGGGCGATCTCGTGATTGCCAAGCCGGGCGAATGGACGGGCGGCACGTTCCTCGAGGGCGGCACGGTGTCCGTTGCCGTCGCGGGCGCGTTCGGCACGGGCCCCGTCGTCGTCGCGGGCGACGTCAAGCTGTACGTCGCCGCGGGCGTGACGGTCGACTTGACGAACCTGCGCGTGGATGGGACGCGCGTGCTGACGCTCGCGGGCGATGGCTGTGTGACGCTTCCCGAAACGCTTCCGGCAGGACTGTCCGTCGAAGGGCGTACGGGCGGAATCGCGTCTGTCGAACCGTACAGGGACGGCGTTCTGCACCTGACCGGCGGCATCGTGACGGTGGACGTGCCGGCGGGCGAGACGCTGACGGTGACGGCGATGGAATCCGCCGCGGATCCGGCCGGGTTCGAGGCGGCGCGGCCTGACGTCGTCAAGACCGGTGGCGGAACGCTTGAACTGCCCGCCGGGCTTGCGGCGGCCTATGGACGGCTCAACGTCGCGGAGGGATTCGTGAGCGTGGCCGACGAGAGTTCATTTGGCGCGAACGTCGTCACGCTGTCGGATGGCGCCGGGCTGCGCGTCCGGTCGAGCTTCACGCAGACGCGGATCCAGATCTCCTGCGCAGGCGCGGCGACGCTCGACGTCCCGGACGGTGTCACGTTCGGCGTCACGAAGGGGCTTTTCAAGTGTCCGACAAGTGCGATCACGAAGATTGGCGGCGGCACGTGGCAGCCCGACACGTTCATCAAGGAAAAGGAGGGCAACACAACCTATCTCAATGCCGGTGCGCGGTGGGTCGTCCACGAGGGCCGTCTCAAGTTTGCCTCGGGCGATATGTTCTGCGGCTACGGCGAAAAGCCGGCGGTCGTGCTGGAGGCGCACGAGGGCGCGGTCATTGAACTGGGGTACGCGAACGCCCACACGCCCATCGGCGACGTCGTGCTGCGCGGCGGCGTCATGCGCGCCGGGTACGGGCAGCTTGATCAGGAGGCGTTGCCGCTGGAGGGCGGAAAAATCTGGAAGGGGTTCGGCCTTAACGGCACGATTACTGTCCTGCCGTCGTCGGACGGACGCCCTTCGCGCCTTGAGGCACGTGCCGTCCATGCCGGGCACTACAACAAGACGCAGACTGGTTTCCCGACGGTGTTCGACGTGCGCGAGGGCGCTACGTTCGAGGTGGATGCGATGATCTGTCCCGGATTCGGGCCTTACGCCACGGTGCCTCCGGAAACCGGGAGCGGCGTGACGAAGATCGGCGCGGGCAGGGTGCGTTTCCTGAAGCCGCTCGCCATCACCGGACTCTTCGCGGTCGAGGCGGGCGTGGCGGAGCTTGGCCCGGGCGTCGTGATTTCCGAGAAGGCGACGGTGCGCGTGGGGGCCAACGCGGAACTCGTGCTGGGCGACAAGGCGCGGATTTCATCGACGAACGATGCGCTGGCCGGACTTTGCGCGTCGGCGGACCTCTGGCTCGACGCTTCGCGTCTGGTGGCGACGAACGGCGAAACGGTGGCGCGTGTTCCGAACCTCGGTACGGCGGGCGGTGCGTTCGTCAGGCCGACGGGCGATCTTGGCAGCGCTTTCGCGCCGACGTTCACCGTCTCCGGCGTCGGCGGACGCGGCTCGCTTTCGTTTGACGGCAAGAGTGCGCTCGTGACGGACGTCTACACGAACTACGGTGCGGCGGCGAGCGTGTTCATCGTCTCGCGCTGGACGAGCTGGGCGAATGCCGGCGGCCAGGGCAAGTGGGGCGGGCCGTTCTCGATGATGGCCCGTGCGCCGACGGCGCTGTCAAGCAATTTGGGCGACGACAACCATGCCCATGGAGGCCTCTCCTTCCAGCACGGCGGGGATACGATCGACACGCTCTACACGTTCGGCGGCCTTTCGCAGGCGACAATCTCCAGAGTCGGCTTTGAGGTGGGACATTCATATGTAACCTGTTCGTGGCGCGACGCGGAAACCAGGAAGGGCGCGACCGCCGTGTGGCTGGACGGCGGGGCCTATCAGTGCGTGACGGGGAGTCTGAACACGGTGCGCCCGACGTGCGAGATCGATCGCGTCTGCGTGGGTGGTCGTTTGAGGATGGGACGTCCGCAGATCTTCCCCGATTCTGCCGCCAATCGAATGTACATCGGCGAGATCGGCGAAGTCCTCGTCTTCTCGCGAATGCTGACGGAGGCGGAACGCACGGCGATCGAGACGTATCTGCGCAACAAGTGGATGGACGCGGGACTCGACGTCTCCATCGAGATGCGCCGTGAACTGGCGAGCGCCGCGAAGGTGTCCGTGCCGGCGGGCGCGGAGGCCGCGTTCGTCGTGAACGGCGCGTCGGTGGACGGCGTGTCGCAGGGAATCGTGAAGTCCGGCGCGGGAACGCTGCGCGTCGGTGGCGGAGCGATGGGCGGACTTGCGCTGCGCGTGCACGAGGGGACGCTCGCCTTGCGCGCGGGACGTCTGCCGTCGCGGGTGGACGTCTGGGTGGACGCGGCGGACGCCGCCGCGCGGACGCTTGACGCGGACGGCCGCGTGACGAACGTCGTCAACAAGGGCGCGGCCGGCGGCGTCTTCAGGCGCAGTCCGCGCCCGAACGGGACCGCGGTTCCATTCGGGCCGGAATTGAAGGAGAACGGACTCAACGGCAATCCCGTCTTCGCGTTCGACGGCGATTCCTGCCTTGCGCTCGACTCCTACACGAACCATTCCGCGCCGCGTTCGTTGAGCGTCTATTTCGTCGGACGGCGGACGAAATGGGAACTGAATCCCGCCGACGCCGAGAATGGCGCCGGACTTGGAAGATGGGGCGGCCCGTTTGCGTTCGGATGCACGACCGCGACGCGGTCCGACGAGGCCATCCCCGGCATCGCCATGCTTGAGGAGCCCTCTGCGAGTACCACGCGCGTCGACTTGGGGAACGAGGGACTCTCGGTGAATACGCCGCCGACGGGTGAACCGTACCTGTTCGTGCTTCACAGTCTCACGAACGCGGCGATGGCCGCATTTGAGAAGAACGCGACGGCGACGTCCGCCGTGCCGCGTCAGGTAGGTTTGGGTTTTGCCAGTGAACCGTTCGCCATCGACCTCCTCCATCTCGGATCGCGCGTGGCGGCCGGCGGTCGGCCTCAATGGTGGGGCAAGGGGGATCTCAAGAATCGGTGTTGGTTCGGCGACATCGCGGAGTTCATTGCGACGACGGAGCCGTTGACCGTCGACGAGGAACGCGAACTGTTTGCCTATCTGCGCAAGAAGTGGCTGGACAAGGGCGACGGCCCGGCCACGCCGCCGGAATGGCTCGTCGGGACGTCGGCGACGCCGGTGACGGATGCGGATTCGATGCTTGCGATGGCGGACGGCGCGGCCCTTGAACACGCGGCCGAGACGCTGTCGCTTGGTGTGCTGGAGACGGCGGGAACCGTCGACTGGACACGCGTCTGGTCCGGCGGCGACTCGGCGGACTTCCCGCTCTTCTCGGTGTCGGGCGACGTGTCGCTGGGCGCGGTGGAGTTCACCGCCGCGCCGTTCCCGGCGGTCGAAGCGCGGATTCTCGACTGGACGGGCGAACTCGTCTCCGCGCCGACGTGGAACCTGTGTGGCGACGGGAGCGACGGATTCCGCGTCGGCGCGCGCGGCAGGTCGGCCTGGCTTCTCCGCGCCGGCCTCTACATCATCCTCCGATAGGAGTGTCGTCATCCCTGTTTGCTGCTTCACAAGATCGTTACAACTTCCGCCCCTCCCCCCTCGTTGCATTCCGGATTGACAAAGAAAAAAAAACACTATAATTGACGCAATCAGACGAAAAAGAAGTTTCACGAGTTGTCGGTTGAAATTCATTTTGGAGATTGCATGAACGAGATGGTTGGATGGACGACCGCGCGGGTGGTCGTCTTGTGTGCGGCGCTGTGCGGTGCCGTCCGTGCCGAAGAAGGCGCCACGGGGCTGACGGCGAACTGGCTGCCCACGGCGGCTGGGACGCACGATTGGTGGGATGCCGCCAACTGGGACGGTGGCGTGGTGCCGACGAATCGCGGCGACACGGCCCGCTTCGACGCGGTGGCAATCGAAGGCAATCAGACGATCGCATTGCCCAAGGGCAACGAGTTCCGGCGTTTCACGCTCGGGACCGTCTTCGGGCATACGAACCAGGTCGTCAAGTCGCCCGCACGTTCCTCGAACGGAACGACAATCCGCCAGATGTCCGTCGCAGACCCAACTGGATTCAAGGGCGCCTGGGACCAGGCGGATGCGAAGGCGAACTGGATCGCGGAGCCGGCGGATTCCTTCGTGCCGCTTTTCGCGCAGGTCGTCGGCACGTACATGCCGCAGTTCACCGTGGCGTCGAACCGCGCCGAAATAGGCGAAGTCATCGGAGGAGACGGTCTCGTGAAGGCGGGCGGGGGCGCGTTGACGGTTCGCGGCGTTCTTCCCTCGCTTCGGGCGAACACGCGGCTCCAGGTCGAGGCTGGGACCATGGCGCTGGCGTTTGAGGACGAGATTCCGACGGCGGTCGTTCCTGGCGCCTATCTCCATCTGGACGCGGCGCGCGCGGACACGTTCACGCTGCAGGCGGGCGACGACGGGCGCACGTACGTCTCCGAATGGCGGGACTGCGACGGCGCGGAAATCGCCGCGACGAAACACCCAAGCGTGGCGCTCCCCTTCCTCAGTTCCGTCACCGTCGTGCGGGGCTTTCCACTCGTGGACTTCGGCGCGAGCAAGCCTTCGAACGACGCCATGAACAACCTCACCTATTGGACGGAGAAGGTCGGGCCCTGCGGCAGCCTGAGGTTTCCGAGGACGACGAAAGTCCGTGAGGTTTTCGTCGTCTTCGAGGACACGCAGCCGTCCAACACGAGTTGCTTCGTCGTGGGTGACGATAAATCCTATCACTTCCATCGCGCCAATTCGGACACGTCCGGGCATAAGTTGCTTGACGCATCGTTTTGCGATCCGGGGTTGAAGAACAATCTCGCCATGGTCGACGGCGTCTCCTGTAGTTTCGAGTGTCAGCGGGACTGGACGCGGCTTGCGGTGGTGTCCGTCGTCTCGACGAACGACCTCTGCCTGTCCTCGCTCTGCAACGACCGCAATACGATTCGCTACGGCGGCGCCCGCATCGCGGAAGTCCTGATCTACACGAACAACCTGACCCAGGCGGAACGCGACTGGAATCATTTCGTTCTGCGGCGCAAGTGGACGCCGGGCAAACTCCCGTCAGACGACCTGCGCGAGCTCCGCATGGCGAACGGCACGACGGTGGACGTGGCCGACGGGCTGTCCGTGACGGTCGACCAGTTGAGCGTGAAGGCCGGCGCCACCGTGACGAAGTCGGGCGCGGGCAGTTTGCGCGTCCATGCCATGTCGGAGGACGGGTTCGGCCTCCAGGTGAACGGCGGGACCGTGGATTTCGTACCGCCGGACGTTCCCGTGACGGACGACGCACCGGCGGAAGATCCGCAGATCTGGTTCGATGCCTCGTGTGCCGCGTCGCTTGTCGCCACCAACCTGGCGAATGGCGCGGGCGGCGTCTCGATCTGCCGATGGAACGACCGCCGGCCTGAACAGACCTCGATCTTCGCCGCCACGCGCAATGGCGACACAACGTTCCCGTTCCTTGTGACGGACGCCGCGAACGGGTTGTCAGTCCTCGACTTCGGCGACGGCTGGATCTCGGAATGGGGCGCCTGGGGTGTCGCAAGCGGAACGTCCGCGCGTTTCGACATAAACAGGCACACGACGGCCTACGACGGGTTCGTGGTGATTCGTCCGAAGATGCCAAACGGCTACGACAAGAATGCGCGCACATGCCTCAACCCGGCGTTCTTCGGGACGAAATGGCAGTCGTTCACACGCTGGGGCGGCGGCGCCGCCGTCGCGGGATATGCGGACGCGAACGTCATTTCCGCGCTTTGGGAGTTCGACGGCGTTCCGCAGGATGCGCGTACGTCCCCGGCGGTCTCCACGAATGCGTTCACCGTGGTCAGTTTCTCGTCCTCCACGCCGTGCAATGCGGGCGACCACATCGCGAACGACCGCGACATCTGCTGTGGCGGCGTCCAGATCGGCGAACTGATTCTCTACGACCGCCGCCTGACGTCCACGGAACGCAAGACGACGCAGGCCTATCTCATGAAGAAGTGGAAGGCGAAGGAACATCCGGCGTTGGCGGAGACGGTCGAACTCGAGTCGCTAACGTACGCCGACGGCGTAGAGGCGAAAATCGAAACAGATCGCCATGTCGTCGTTTCGTCGCTCACCGCCTCCGGACCGTTCCACGTGACGGGCGGCGGGTCGGTGTCCGTCAAGGGGCTTTCGGACACGCTGACGGCGCTCGTCCTGGACGGCGGCGCATTCAGCGTGGCTTCGGACGATGCGTTCGGCGATGCGCTGTTCCACTTCGACGCCTCTGTTCCGGAAACGCTTGAATGCACGGTGGCGGTGCGGGACGGCGAAACCGTCACGAACGTCACGAAATGGCTGGACGTCCGCAACAACGGCGTGTATGCAAAGGCTTCCAGGCAGAAGCCGGTGGCGACCGCCGATCCGACGCTGCGGACGGTCGAGACGCGCAACGGGCGCACGATGCCGGTCTTGGATTTTGGCGATGTCAACGTGAACGTCGATACGTGCCAGACGTCGGCGGGCATGAACATCGTGCGGCCGAACTGGAACGGCCATGTCCAGGAGGCGCACGTCGTCTACAGCGACGCCTACGACTCTAACAACGGCTATGCGCAGCGCTTCATCTTCGCGGATTCGGAGGTCTATCCCTGCCATCGGGGCGAGAACGGCCAGCTCTTCGCCGCTTATGGCGGCGACCAGTCCGATTACGTGAAGAACGGTTACGTGGGGATTGACGGCGAAACGCATAGGTGGAATGACAGACTGACCGATCGAGCGTTCCACGTCGTGTCGCTCGCGACGTCGCAGCCGATTAAAATGCGGACGATCGCCCTCGACCGCAGCTGCCGCGCGGGCGGAAGCCGCCAGGGCGAGCTGATCGCGTTTTCGAAGAAACTATCGCCGGCGCGGCGCAAGTACGTGCAGGCGTACCTGATGTGGAAGTGGTTCGGCGAGGGGACGCAGCCCATGCTTGACCACAGCTTGTCGGCCGTCTCGCTGTGCGCGGGTGCGGTGGCGACGTTCCCGTCGTATTGGGCGCTTCGGACGGCGACGGTGTCCGGCACGGGTACGTTGTCGGCCGGATTGGTTGCGGACGTGGAGGCGCTGGCGCCGGCGGGGACGTTGGCGATTGGCGGCGACCTCTCGTTGGACGCGACGGCGGAACTTGTCTTCGACTTCGAGTCGCCGGCGTCCTACGACGTCGTGACGGTGGACGGTACGTTTACGGCGACTGCGGATACGACGATCGTGCTCAACATCGGAAAGGGCGCGGACAACTGTTCGGGCGATTTCCCGATTCTGCGGGCGACGGCGTTCGCGGGGACGCCTCCGTCCGACTGGACGCGCGTTGTCAGCAACCAGTCGAATCGTTCGGTCGCGCTCGTCCTGCAGAACGGCGTCTTGTGTCTGCGTCTCACGCCGAAAGGTACGGTCATCTTCATCCGCTAGCCCCTAGAGGCGATTCGTTTTTAGGTCGCACGGACGGTGCAGGCGGACTTTTTGCTATACTGGCGCGGTGGTAGCAAGGAGGCCGCCTGGTGCGGCGTTTCAACGAACGAATGCGAGGATGACGATGACAAGGAATGTAAGTGCGAAGACGAACGTGTGGGCTGCACTCGGTTTGGGACTGTTGTTGGCAGTCCCGGCGGTGGCCGATGAAAACGCGGCGCCGGCCGACGAACTGGCGCGTCTGAAGAAAGAAGCCGTGGCGCGTGTCCCGCTGGCGCCGCCGGAGTATCGTCGGCCGAAAGACTGGAAGCCCGTTCTCTATCCTCGCAGTCTGCACCAGTTGGCGCGTGAGCATTCGGCCGAGATGACGGCTCGTGCGCGGCGGCAGATGGAGAAGGTGCGGGCCGTCAACGTGAAAGGCAAATACAAAGCCACGGGCGCGTCGATGGATGCACATCCGTGTCCCGAATGGTTCATCGACGCGAAGCTCGGCATTTTCATCGACTGGGGGCTGTGGTCCGTCGCGTCGTGGTGTCCGTACGTCAAGGGCCACCGCCTCTATCCCGACTGGTACGAGAGCCGCGCGTTCCAGCACTACCCCGCGAACAGTGCGTTCAGCGGCTATCCCGAGTACCACGTGAAGAACTGGGGCGAGGATTTCAAGCGTGACCATTTCATCGACCTCTTTCGCGGCACGAAGTTCGACGCGCCCGCGCTGATGGAATTGTTCAGCACCTGCGGCGCGAAGTACGTCGTGCCGTTCTTTAAGCACCATTCGGGGTTCTGTCTCTGGGACAGTTCGTTCACGTTCCGCGACACGGTGGATCAGGGTGCGCATCGCGATTTCGCGCGGGAGATGGCGGATGCCTGTCGTGCGCAGGGGCTGAAGTTTGGCTTCTACAATTCGCAGGCCGGCGAGTGGGAGTACCCCATTCTCCAGGACGACGGCTCGATCAAGATGTACGTCGACGCCGCGCTGCCGTTGCGCGACTACACGCCCGACATGGAGTGGAAGGCGTCGGGCAAGGTGGCGGTGAAGGATTTCGTGAACGACTACCTCGTGCCGATGACGACCGAGTTCGTGGACAAGTACGACCCGGACATCATGTGGTACGACTACGACTGGGCGACGTCCGCGAAGGACAACGGCAGCTACGAAATCACCGCCTACATGTACAACCGCGCGGAAGGGCGCAAGGCCGTGGCCTGCAACGACCGCTACGGCAAGGCCGAGCCGGAGGAAATCGTCGGCCGTTTCACGAAGCGTCCGCGCAACTGGCTGCGGACGGTGCGCGGCGACTTCTTTACCGACGAATGGGGCGACACGGAGGAATGCCTCGACCCGGCGAAGTGGCATCCGTGGGAATCCTGTTCGGGCATTTCAAAATCCTACGGCAACCATTGGATGGAGAACTATGACCCGTCGATGGTCATGACGGAAAAGGCGTTCATCGTTCATTTCTCGGACATCGTCGCGCGCGGCGGCAATCTGCTGCTGCTCGTCAACCTCGACGCCCAGGGGGCGATTCCTGCCGTGCAGAAGACGCGCCTGGAACAGATCGGCGCATGGCTGAAGACGTACGGCGAGGCCATCTACGCGACGCGGATCTGTGCGCCGTTCAACACGCCGGCGGTGGACTACACGCAGTCGAAGGACGGGCGCGTTGTCTACGCGATCGTCAAGGAGCCGGCGGCGGAAGTCGCGCTGCGGTGCGAACTCCCTGCGACGGCGCGGGTCACGCTCGTCGGCACGGATCGCGTGTTGGAGACGCGGCCGGACGGAAAGGGACTGGTCGTAAAACTCCCGCCCGACCTCGCCCGCAGCGTCCTGCCGTTCGCGCTCAAGTGTACGCGCTGAAAAGGCGAATGCCATCTTCATTTACGGAGTAAATGTCTCCTTCTCGCAGGAATCTGGCTCCGTCGGCTCTTCTTTCTTCCCAATGCATAACATACGCTACCTTGCCTTTGTTGATCCACGAGGCATTACAACTTTCGGCAGACCTTGACGGCAAGTTATGGTAGAATAGGTACACTTTTTCACGAAAGGTTAAGCATGAATTCTGAAGCATGGAAAAAGGTCGAAGCCGCGATTGCGGCGACGCAGGACACGACGATTAAAGATTTGTTCGCGGCGGATCCGGACCGCGCGGCGAAGTACACGGTGCAGGCGGCCGGCTGGTTGCTTGACTATTCGAAGAACCGTGTTGACGCGAACGTGATGAAAGCGCTCATCAAGCTCGCCGAGGCCTCGAACCTCAAAGAGGAAATCGAGAAGATGTTCACGGGCAAGAAGATCAATTGCACCGAGAACCGCGCCGTCCTTCACACCGCGCTGCGCAACTGCGACCCCAACGCGAAAGTGCTCGTGGACGGCAAGAACGTGATGCCGAAGATTCGCGCCACGCTCAAGAAGATGGGCGATTTCGCCGACGCCGTTCGCAAGGGGACGCACAAGGGTTTCACGGGCAAGCGCATCAAGTACGTGGTCAACATCGGCATTGGCGGCAGCGATCTCGGTCCCGTCATGGCGACGCTCGCGCTCGCGCCGTTTACGAAGCGTTCGATCAAGAACTACTTTGTGTCCAACGTCGATTCCACGCATCTCGCGGAAGTGTTGCGCGAAGTTCGGGCGGATCAGACGCTCTTCATCGTCGCGTCCAAGACGTTCACGACGCAGGAGACGATGACGAACGCGCTCTCCGCGCGCGCCTGGCTGTTGGAGAAACTGGGCAGCCGCAAGACGAAGGCGAACGACGTGGTGTCCAAACACTTCGTGGCGCTGTCCACGAACGCCGAGGAAGTTTCCAAGTTCGGCATCGACGTCGCCAACATGTTCGAGTTCTGGGACTGGGTGGGCGGCCGTTATTCGCTGCCGAGCGCCATCGGCCTCTCGCTGATGATTGCCATCGGGCCGCGCAACTTCGCGCGTTTCCTCAAGGGCTATTGGAAGATGGACAAGCACTTCCGCACGGCGGGCTTCAAGCGCAACCTCCCCGTGATTCTCGCGCTTCTCGGCATCCTCTACGCGAACGGCTACGGCGCGGAGAGCTACTGCGTACTGCCGTACGACCAGTACCTCAGCCGTCTGCCGGCCTACCTCCAGCAGATGGACATGGAATCGAACGGCAAGAGCGTGACGAAGGACGGGAAGAAGGTCACGTACACGACCGGCCCGATCGAATGGGGCGAACCCGGCACGAACGGCCAGCACAGTTTCTACCAGCTCATCCACCAGGGTACGCACCTCATCCCGTGCGACTTCATCGGTTTCTGCAAGACGCACAATCCGATCGGCGACCACCACGACAAGCTGATGGCGAACTTCTTTGCGCAGACCGAGGCGCTTGCGTTCGGCAAGACGGCCGAGCAGTGCCGCAAGGACGGCGATCCGGAGGCGCTGATTCCGTTCAAGACGTTCGAGGGCAACCGGCCGACGAATACGTTGCTCGCCGACGATCTCACGCCGGAGACGCTGGGTTCGCTGATTGCGCTTTACGAACACAAGGTGTTCACGCAGGGCGTGATTTGGAACATCTACAGTTTCGACCAGTGGGGCGTCCAGCTCGGCAAGGTGCTGGCCAAGAACGTCTTGAAGGATCTCACGGCGAAGAAAGCCGGCCAGAAGCACGATTCCTCCACGAACGCGTTGATCGCCCGCTACCGCAAGGTGCTGGGCCGCTGAACGGCCGTGCGTTAACTTCTTGTCATTGCCACGGTAAAAGTATATAATTTGCAACACTTTTTTCTACGAAAGGAAGAACCATGAAGGAAGTCAGCTACAAGGAACTCGGCCTCGTCAACACGAAGGAGATGTTTGCGAAGGCGATCAAGGGCGGATATGCGATTCCGGCCTTCAACTTCAACACGATGGAGCAGATGCAGGCGATCGTCCAGGCCGCCGTTGAAACCAAGTCGCCCGTCATCATGCAGGTGTCCAAGGGTGCGCGCAAGTACGCCAACCCCACGATCCTCCGCTACATGGCGCAGGGCGCGGTCGAATACGCGAAGGAACTGGGCTGCGCGAATCCGCAGATCGTTCTCCACCTCGACCATGGCGACAGCTTCGAGACGTGCAAGAGCTGCATCGATTCGGGCTTTTCGAGCGTCATGATCGACGGCTCCTCTCTGCCGTTCGAGAAGAACATCGAAGTCACGAAGCAGGTCGTCGATTACGCGCACGCGCATGACGTCACGGTCGAGGCCGAGCTTGGCGTGCTCGCCGGCGTCGAGGATGAAGTCGCCGCCGAGGAGAGCCACTACACGAAGCCCGAAGAAGTGATCGAGTTCGCCACGAAGACGGGCTGCGATTCGCTCGCCATTTCGATCGGCACGTCCCACGGCGCCTACAAGTTCAAGCCGGAACAGTGCACGCGCGACCCCAAGACGGGCAAGCTCGTCCCGCCGCCGCTCGCGTTCGACGTTCTCGCCGAAATCGAGAAGAAGCTCCCCGGCTTCCCGATCGTCCTCCATGGTTCTTCCTCCGTCCCGCAGGAAGAGGTCGACACGATCAACAAGTTCGGCGGCAAGCTGCCGGACGCGGTCGGCATTCCGGAAGAGCAGCTCCGCCAGGCCGCGAAGAGCGCCGTGTGCAAGATCAACATCGATTCCGACTCTCGTCTCGCGATGACGGCGGCCATCCGCCAGCACTTCGCGGAACATCCGGATCACTTCGATCCGCGCCAGTACCTCACCCCGGCGCGTGAGAACATGAAGAAGATGTACATCCACAAGATCGTCAACGTCCTCGGCTCGAACGACAAGCTGTAAGGTCGTCGCAGACAACGTTCTGCAATCCACTGAAACGGCCGCGCGGAATCCGCGCGGTCGTTTCGCTTTTGTCGTCGGCCGTTCTGCGGGGGGGGGGGGGGGGGAAGACAAAGCGTCCATTCACGGCGGGTACGAGTTTTGTGGTATAATTTAGCGCATGAAAATTTTTCAGGCATTCGGGCAGAGCGTCTTTAAGAACAATCCGATTTTCCGTCTCGTGTTGGGCATGTGTCCCACGCTGGCGGTCACGACGTCGTTGGAGAACGCTTTGGGCATGGGGTTGGCCGCGTCGTTCGTGCTCGTCTGCTCAAACGGCATGATTTCGGCGTTGCGCAAATGCATCCCCGACGCCGTCCACATTCCCTGTTACATCGTCATCGTGGCGACGTTCGTGACGACGATCGATTTGCTGATGCAGGCCTTTTTGCCGGCACTTTCCGAATCGCTTGGCATCTTCATCCCGTTGATCGTTGTGAACTGCATCATTCTCGGTCGGGCGGAGGCGTTCGCCTGCAAGAACCCCGTATTGCCATCGCTGGCGGACGGTCTGGGCACGGGCGTTGGGTTCACGCTCTCGCTGTCGCTGATCGCCGCCGTGCGCGAAATCGTCGGCACGGGGTGTCTGACCGTCTGGGGTGACGTGGCAATCCGCAACATCCATTCCAATTCGGTCATCATGGCCGTGTTGCCGGCGGGCGGTTTCATCACCGTGGGTCTGCTGCTGGCGCTGATCAACCATCTCTCGTCCGTCTGGGCGCGGCGCACGGGCGCGGAAGCCCCCGAACCGGTTTCATTCGACTGCCGCCACTGCACGTTGTGCGGGCGCGGCAAGTGAGGCGCGACGAGACGGACGGAAAGGATGCGCGAACATGAAGTGTCCTAAATGTGGAAATGACGACGACAAAGTGCTTGATTCACGGACGTCGAAGGAAGGTTCGGCGATCCGGCGGCGGCGGGAATGCCTGAAGTGCGGCTACCGCTTCACGACGCACGAGGAATACGAACGAGACGAGCTGTTCGTCATCAAGCGGGGCGACCAGCGGCGCGAACCTTTTCAAAGGGAGAAACTGGAGAAATCCGTTCGCATTGCCTGTCAGAAGCGTCCCATCCCGGAGACGAAGGTACGCGAACTCATCGACACCGTGGTGGCCGCGTTGGAGGGCGACGAAGTGGAATCCTCCAAAATCGGCGAACTTGTGATGAAGGAACTGCACGCGCTGGACGAAGTGGCCTACATCCGTTTCGCGTCCGTCTACCGCCGGTTTACGGACGTCAACCAGTTCCTTTCTGCCATTACCGAAATGGTCCGCACGTAAGGAGGCCGACGATGAAAGAAATACGCATCCGGCTTGTCGACCTGCACGTCCACAGCACGGCGAGCGATGGCACATGTGCCCCCGAGGCGCTTGCCGAGCAAGGACGGTCGTTCGCCTTGATGGCGCTGACGGATCACGATACATGTGGCGGAACGCGGGCCTTTCTCGATGCGTCGCGCCGGCTGGGCGTGACCGCCCCGCGCTGGGCGGGCGTCGAATTGAGCGTCGAACCGGGGACGGGCTACGGCAAATTCCACCTGCTGGGGTTGGGCATCAATCCGGACGCGCCGAGCCTGACGACGTTCCTGGATGAAATCCGCGACGGACGGAACGCGCGGAACGTGGTGATTCTCCAGAAACTCCAGGAACTCGGTCTGCGTATCGCGTTGGCCGATGCGCAGAAGTTTTCGGACGGGCGCATTCTCGCGCGGCCGCATTTCGCGCGGGCGCTCGTCGAGAAGGGCTACGCGACGTCCGTCCTGGACGCTTTTGAAAAGTTTCTAGGCGACGGCAAGCCGGCCTACGTGGATCGCTACCGTCCGACGCCAGAGGCGGCCATCGCGGCGATTCACCGGGCGGGCGGATTGGCCGTCATGGCGCATCCGCGCTATTGGGCATCCGATCCCGCCGCGTTGCGGACGGGATTGGCCCGCTTGAAGGACGTGGGGCTGGATGGCGTGGAGGCCATCTACGAGGCCAATCAATTGGGCGAAACGGTCGATCATCTCATGGCGGCTCATGCGCTGGGGTTGCTTGTGACGGCGGGTAGCGATTTTCATGGGGCGAACAAGCCGACGATTTCGCTGGGCATGGACGTCGGGGACGAGGAGGCGTTCATTGCACCTCTGCTGGCGCGTCACGCCGAATTGCAGGCGGCGGCGGAATGCTGAGACGTGTTTTCATTCCAGATATGGTATAATTCCCGTCGTGCGAAATCTGGTTCTAGTTCTTGCGGCGCTCGTCTGTTGGAGCGTCCGCGCGTCCGCCGCCGAAGCGGAATCCGCGTCTGTGCCCGCCTACTTGGGTACGGGCGCGGGGCTGTTTTTGCCGGGCGGCGGCAGCACGTTGTCCCGCGCGGCGCAAGTCGCCGTTCGTGCCGGGTGGTACATGGACGATTTTATCGCGTGGGAAATCGAAGGGGCGTGTGCGCCGAACGCTTCGTCCCGTGCGGGCCATGCGGCCGTGACGGGTTTGGCGGCGCGGGGGTTGTTCCATTTCGCGGGCTGGGAGGCGTTCGACAAGTTGTTCGGCTGCGAACGGTTCGATCCTTTTCTCACGGCGGGCGTCCAGACGTACCTGTCGTCGCGTGCTGCGTTCGCCGACGGTTCGCACCGCACGGGTGTCGGGCCATCCGTCGGGTTGGGCGCGTTCTATTATTTGACGGATGCCTGGGCCGTGCGGGCGGACGCGATGGCGACGCTGGCGATTGGTTCGCCCTGCGGAATGGACTATGGACTGCTCATCGGCGTCCAGTATAGTTTTGGTGGAGAAAGCGGCTTGTGAAAACGCTTGAACGCTACGTCTTCGGGTCTTTTTTCTCGTCCTTTTTCCTGGCGTTTCTCGTCTTGTCGTTCGTCTTGACGATTGGCTTGATGGTTCAGATCGTCGGCTACATGATCCAGGGGATGCCCGTACGGCTCGTGGGCGAATTCGCGCTGGTGAGTTTTCCTGAGACGATGCAGTGGACGATTCCGTTGGGGCTGCTCGTGTCCTCGATTCTCGTTTTCTCCCGCATGAGCGCGGACAGCGAGATTGCCGCGATGCGCGCCTGTGGCGTCAATTTGCTGACGGTCATGCGCTGGCCGCTCCTCTTCGCGTTGGCCTGTACGTTGCTCGGCCTTTACATCAACAACGACATCGTTCCGCGCGGACACGAAATCCGGCGCAAACTCACGCGGCAGATTTCCGTCGGCGCGGGATTGAGTTTGTTGGAGCCGGGGCGCGTGATTGACGATTTCCCCAAGGTCAAAATCTATTTCGAGTCGAAGCAGGACAACTGGTTGCAGAATTTGATCGTCCTCGACTATTCAAACCCGAAAATCGACCGTCTCGTGACGGCCTCGAAAGCGCTTGTCGAGAGCGAGGGGCGCGACGTCGTGCTGGATCTCCACAACATGACGGTCGATCCCATGGATGAAAATCATCCGGGCATGGCCCGCGCGGGGCGGTTCCAGTACCGCGTGAAGGACGCACTCAAAGACGCGAAGTACAAGCCGAAGGAAAAGGACTTTCGCTTCTTCCAGATGCTCGACCGCATCCGCGAACTGAAAGCGACGGTGAAGCATCCGAAGGCGTACATCGAGGAGAACATGGCGCGGCGGAAGGCCAAGGCCCGTGCGCAGGGTGTGGCGGAGACGACGGCGGGCGAACTCGTGTCCGAGGAAACCGTGTTGAGAGGTCTGCGCCGCCAGTTGAGCGACACGCAGACGGAGTTCATGAAGCGGTGGGTGTTCGCGTTCGCGTCCGTCTGCTTCGTGCTCATCGGCGTCCCATTGGGCATTCGCGCCCAGCGGCGGGAATCGACGATTGGCATGGCGATTTCCATCATCGCCGCGCTCTGCTACTATCTGATTGTCATCTTGATGACGAGCCTGTCCAAGAACTACGCGGTGCATCCCGAAATCCTGATCTGGCTGCCCGTGGCGCTGTGCGGCGTGTTGGCGGCCTATCTGCTGCCGAAGAACCTTTGACACTGCAACTATTTCGTAGAGGAGATTTGACATGGCCATAACCATCCATCCCACCGCGATTGTCGACGCCCGTGCCCAGTTGGGCGAAGACGTGGAAATCGGGCCTTACGCGAACGTGGGGCCGGACGTGAAAATCGGCGCGCGCACAAAGGTGCAGCAGGGCGCGATTCTGAGCGGACATTCAACGATCGGCGAGGACTGTCAGATTTTCCCCTACGCCTGCATCGGCATGAAGACGCAGGATCTCAAGTACCACGAAGGCAGCGTCTCCTACGTGGAGATCGGTAACCGCACGGTGATTCGCGAGTTCGCGACCGTCCATCTGGGCACGGCCGATGGCGAGAAGACGATTATCGGCGACGACTGCCTGTTCATGGCCTACTGCCACGCGGCTCACGGTGTGATTCTGGGCAACCACGTGATTTGCTCGAATTCCGTCCAGCTGGCTGGCGACGTGCACATCGACGACTGGGGCATTGTCGGCGGCGTGACGGGCGTCCACCAATTCTGCCACATCGGCGCACACGCGATGGTCGGCGGCGCGGTCAAGGTGCGGCAGGATGTGCCGCCGTATATGTTGTGCGACATGGAGGGCGGCTCGCTCAAGGTCATTGGCCCGAACATCGTGGGACTGCGCCGGCGCGGATTCCCCGACGCGGTCTGCCGCGCCCTGAAGGAGGCGTTCCGTTTCATCTACCGCGACGGCCTTAATCGTTCTCAGGCGCTGGAGCGCGTGGAGAACGACGTGGATCCGCTGCCTGAAATCAAGACGCTCGTCAGCTTCTACCGCGCCTCCACGCGCGGTGTGGTATAATCGTCTTTCAATTAGGAAGGTCTAGCATGAGTCTTTCAGTTGGTATTGTCGGGTTGCCGAACGTCGGCAAGTCCACGTTGTTCAACGCGCTCACGAAGCGCCAGCAGGCGGCGGCGGAGAACTATCCGTTCTGCACGATCGAACCGAACTCCGCCATCGTGGAGGTGGCCGACGCGCGTCTGGACGCGCTGGCCCAGATCGTCAAGCCCGCGCAAATCATCCACGCGACGGTGGCGTTCACGGACATTGCCGGCCTTGTGAAGGGCGCGTCGAAGGGCGAGGGGCTGGGCAACAAGTTTCTTGCGAACATCCGCGAGTGCGATGCGATTCTCCACGTCGTGCGCTGTTTCGAGAACGACGACATCATCCACGTGCAGGAGGGCGGCAACAAGTCCGCGCCCATCGACCCGGCGGGCGATGCCGAGGTCATCGAGACGGAATTGATTCTGGCCGACATGGAGCAGTTGCAGAAGCGCCATGACAAGACGCGGAAAGAGGCGCAGAGCGATCCGAAGAAGCGTCCTGAATTCGACGCGATGACGGCGCTGTTGGCGCATTTGGGCGAGGGGCATCCCGTGCGGACGTTCCCGCGCGGCGAGGGCGACCCCATCCTGCCCGTGTTGCACGACCTCCATTTCCTGACGGACAAGAAGACGATCTACTGCGCGAACGTTTCGGAAGACGATTTGTCCGATCCGTCCGCCAACCCGCACGTCCAGGCGCTCAAGGCGTATGCGGACAAGCAGGGCTGCGAGATGGTGACGGTCTGTGCCCAGATGGAAGCGGATCTTGCGGGGTTGTCGGACGCGGAGGCGCAGGAGTTTCTCGGCAGCTATGGTCTGACGGAATCCTCGCTCGACCGCACGATCAAACTGGCGTACCACACGCTGGGTCTGGCGAGCTTCCTCACGGCGGGACCGAAGGAAGTTCGCGCCTGGACGTTCCATCGCGGTTGGAAGGCGCCGCAGTGCGCGGGCGTGATCCACACGGATTTCGAGAAGGGCTTTATCCGTGCGCAGGTCATTGCGTTTGACGACTACGTGAAGTACAACGGCGAAGCGGGTGCCCGCGCGGCGGGTGCGTTGCGGCCCGAGGGGCGCGATTACGAAATGCAGGACGGCGACGTGGTGGAGTTCATGTTCAGCAAGTAGGCGCGTTCTGTCTTTTGCTCGGTAATTTGGTTGAATCGAAATTTCAAGGAAAGAATCGGAGATGAAACTTCAAGGTACGATTACGGCCATGGCCACGCCGTTCAATGCGGACGGTTCGGTGGACTACGGCACGTTGCAGGCGTTTGTGGACTGGCAGTGTGTGAACGGCGTGGAGGGCATCTGCGCCGTCGGCACGAGTGGCGAATCGCCCACGCTGACGCACGAGGAGCACCACAAGGTCATCGAGAAGACGATCGAGTACGCGGCGGGCCGCGTGAAAATCGTCGCGGGCACGGGCGCGAATTCGACGCAGGAGGCGGTGTCGTTGACGAAGGCGGCCATTGCGATGGGTGGTGCGGATGCCTGTTTGCAGGTCACGCCCTACTACAACAAGCCGAATGCCGAAGGGCTTTACCGCCATTTCGCGACGTTGGCCGATCTGGGTCTGCCCGTCATCCTCTACAACGTGCCGGGACGCGCCGGCAAGGAGATTCCGCTGGATGTCGTGGTGCGGCTTGCAAAACACCCGAACGTGGTCGCAATCAAGGAGGCCGCCGGCAGCGTCGAGCGTGTGAGCGCGATTCTGAACCGCTGCCCCGATTTCACGGTACTGTCGGGCGACGATTCGCTGACGTTGCCGATGATCAGCGTCGGCGCGAAGGGCGTCATCTCCGTGGCCTCGAACGTGATTCCGAAGGAGATGTCCGACTTCGTGCGTCAGGCGTTGGCGGGTGACATGGTCGGCGCCCGCGCGGCGCACGCGAAATACTATCCGCTCTTCCACGATCTCTTCATCGACACGAATCCCGTCATGGTCAAGGAAGCGCTCGTGATGATGGGGAAGTTTGGCCCCGGTTTCCGTCTGCCGCTCTGCGAGACGACGCCCGCGAACCGTGACCAGATTCGCAAGACGCTGTCGGATTTGCGGATCATCTGAAAGGAGCAGACGGATGAAAGTTGCGATTCTTGGCGCGGCCGGCCGGATGGGCCGGATGCTCTGTGCGCTCGCGGAGGCGAACCCGGAACTTGAACTCGTCGCCCGCGTCGACGTGGCGGACGGTTTCGATACGACGTGGCCGGACGGTACCGAGGCCGTTGTCGATTTCACGTTCCATACGGCCGTGCCGGCGAACGTGGAGAAAGCGGCCGCCGCCGGTGTGGCGTACGTGATCGGCACGACGGGGCTGTCCGCCGACGAACAGGCCCGCGTGGACGCCTGTGCGCAGAAGATTCCGATCGTTCAGGCGGCGAACTACTCGCTGGGCGTGAATCTGCTGCTTGATCTCGTTCGGAAAGCCGCCGCCGTGCTGGGGACGGACTACGACATCGAGGTCGTGGAAATGCACCACCGCCATAAGAAGGACGCGCCAAGCGGTACCGCGCTCATGCTTGCCCGTGCGGCGGCGGCCGGTCGGCAGGTTGAGTTGGACGATGTGGCCTGTTACGGCCGTCACGGCATCGTGGGCGAGCGTCCAGAAGGGCAGATCGCCCTCCACGCCCTGCGCGGCGGATCGGTCGTCGGCGACCATACGGTCATGTTCGCGGGTGACGTCGAGCGTGTGGAAATTACGCACAAGGCGCAGGGACGCGAAGCGTTTGCCGCCGGCGCCCTCCGCGCCGCGCAGTGGGCCGCCGGCCGTGCGCCAGGCCGCTACGATATGCGCGACGTGCTGGGCTTCACGGACTAACCGCGTCTCTCGGTCGTAAACATCCCCTCCGGCGGGTTCGTTTCTGCGCGTCTGCGCGGACGTCCCGCCGAGAAAACGAAAAACGCCGCGAATCGCGGCGTTTCTACTTTTACCACCCTAATGGCAGTCCCTAGGAGAGTCGAACTCCTCTTACAGGCATGAAAAGCCCGTGTCCTAACCGATAGACGAAGGGACCACTCGGTGGGAACGAGGAAAGAGTTTATCAAATGTTTCCGTGGTATGCAAGGGGCGAGACAAAAATACTACAAAAGAACGTTAGGGGGTTGTCCGTGTGCTGTGCTATGATGTATTCGTCTGGAGGCACAATGACAATGACCGAACGTGAAGCGCGAATAGCATTTAACATGATTCCCACGGTGGGCGCGGTGACGCTGGATCGTCTGATGGCGGAAGTCGGCGGCCGAGCGGCGGACGCCTATGCGCTCTATCCCGAAAAGAAGGACTGGGAGGGGCGTCTTCCGGACTGGGAAGGCGAAATCGCGCGCGCGGAGAAGATGCACGTTCGGATCGTAACGGCCGTCGATCCGGACTATCCGCCGCAGTTGAAGGAAATCGCCTCGCCACCGCTGGCCCTCTACGTGGTGGGAGACGTGGCGGCCCTGTCCCAGGCGGGCGTGGCGATTGTCGGGACGCGGCGGGCGACGCCTTATGGGCGCGAGACGGCGGAACGGCTGGCGTCGAACCTGGTGGGACGTGGCTGGGCGGTCTATTCGGGGCTTGCGCGTGGCATCGACGCGGCGGCTCATCGCGGGGCGTTGCTGGCGGGCGGCGTGACGGTCGGCGTTCTGGGCGGTGCGCTCGATCGGTTTTTCCCGGAGGAGAACCGCGATCTGGCGCGGCAGATGGTTGAGAAACACGGTGCGGTCGTGAGCGAGTTTCCGTTCGGGCGGCCGCCCGACGTGCAGACGTTTCCGCAGCGCAACCGAATCGTGTCGGGTCTTTCCCGCGGCGTCGTGGCAGTGGAGTGTCCCATCCACAGCGGCACGTTAATCACGTGTTCGCGGGCCGTAGAACAGGGGCGCGCCGTGATGGCCGTACCGGGGCGGATCGATTCGGTGGCGTCGGCGGGTTGTCTGCACTTGATTCGCGAAGGTGCGCGGATGGTGACGTGCGTGGACGACATCGTGGAAGAGCTGTCGCCACTCGGCCGGGCGCCGTCCGCCCCGCCACCGGCGCGGGCAGCTCTGCCGTCGGGTGGAAAAACTGTACGGACGCCTCCGCCTCCTAAAAAGAGGAAGCCGCCCGTGCTACCGCTCGAGGCGAAGATCTCGTTGGAGGAATCGCTCGTCCTTCGCGCCGTGCCGGAATCGGGGACGACGGGCGACCACGTGGCGGCGGCGACGAACTTCCCGATGTCCAAGGTGAATGCGCTGCTCGTGGCTCTCCGCCTCAAGGGTCGGGTGCGTTTCTTGCCCGGAAACCGCGTGGCACCCGTTGACATGGAACCGCGTGGTACCCGTTGACATGGTGAATTGCAACCTACGTGGCGCAGGACGTCCCTAAACCGTCTTGGCAAGACGTGAATGGTAGCCATATGCGGACGCTCCTTTCAGCGGGCGTCTGTGTATTTTGGAGATTCCCCAATTTTTTCGGGTACGAAAATCGTCGACCCCTATAAATAAAGGGCGACGTCTCGGTTTTCACATTGCGCCAAGTGAAAATTCGGCTGTGGGAACGTGGCGCACGTTTCCGTCTTCCCGGCGTGGCTCAATCTCGTGCATATCGTCATCCACGCAAAGCTGCGCCTCGTCCGGCACGGGCGCCTCCCAGTTGACTTTTGATGCGATGGGTATATTGGTTTGATCCTTTGTTTCGGATTTTTCGGGGCAAGGGTGGCTTGCTTGTCGCGCACGGATGTCTCCTGAAAAGCGGAGTTGAAGTCAATGACGCATTTACCCGTCAATCCGTGCGGACGAGTTGAGCCGACCGTGAAGCTTAGATTACGTTGCGGACGAATCCATTTCAGAATCCCAAGCCTCCAGTTCATAGCCAGTTTCCGTAGTTTATCTCCATATTCATAGTCAATTCAAGTAGTTTCACGGTTGTTTTCACGTTTCACATAGAAACCCCATCCGTTCCATTTTTTCCGTTCCGTTTTGTAGGATTACGTTGCGGACGAAATTGTCGTGCGGCGGGATGGCGATGTGGAGGGAAAGCATTTCGGGGGTTTCAATTTTTGGGTGGAGGATCGGGCGTTTTTGTGTTTGGCGGTCGGGCTGGTTACGGTCGGATTGATTGGCGGTCAAATCTGTTGGTGATCGGGCCGTTTGGTGGTCAAACCGGTTAGTGGTTGGACAGTTTTCCATCTTACAGATGTCAATGACAGTTCGTCCGCAACATAATCTCACGAAACACAGGAGATTGATTTATCCACGATTCTGCAACTGAAAGGAATTCGTCCGCAACGTAATCTCACATTCCCGTTTCAGTCGAATGACTCGTTTGGTAGAATGGACGCCATGGTGATTGAACGTACACTTCCATTGTCCAAGAAGCTCCTCCGCCATTCGAGAAGCTCCGGTCGGGAAGGGTTGGCTTCCGACATTCACGAAGCCCTGACTTCAAATGAAAAGAGGTTTCCGGTCAGAAGAAACGGGAGATTCAGAAGACCGTGGCATGCGATTCCGGGAGAATCGGTAGCCTGGTCGCCGACCTCGAATGCTTCCTCGACAACAGCCTCATCTTCGACGACGGCGGCGCGATCGTCGGGCGGCGCGGCGGGGTGAAGCGCTGGCTGCAGGAGAACATTCCCGCGCTCTACCTGCGCTACACGACCGTCATGCCCTACAAGGCCGTCCGCGCAAAACCGTTCGGAGTGCCCTTATCCCAGATTTTCCGGGATAAGGGTGCGTTTCCGCTTGCCTTGACGCAGGTGAAGTGCTAGACTGTGCCGCGTACATGGGCGAAGGAGTTTTTCGTTCTTTCACATAGGCGGACGGCCCATGGTCCGCCACCGCGCCGGAGGCGAAGCGATTCGCGTCCGGTAGAACCTCGGCAGAACGTGTCCTAGTGATTTTGGGCGCGAACCCCGAGGGGAGCCGCAGGGTTCCGAGAAGGACTGCGGCGGCGTACGCATACTTGCGTATTTGGCTTTGAGAGAAAACGACCAAATTTCATTCAAAGAAGTCGAATATGTGGGATGCGCTACGTGGAGTATTCCACGTGGCGTGTTTTCTATTCGTGTTTCTTTGTAGGCGCTTGGTCGTGCCTCTCTCAAGACAGGAATTTGAAGACACGCCACGTTCCTTTTTTCGCGTCGGATGTGGAGGGTGTCAAACGATTGACGCGAAGAGATCGGAGTTCTAGTGTATGTCAAGCGAAGGTAGTAGAATATTTGGGAAAGTCATCTTTTTTATAATTGCAGTGCCGATTGCCATTGTATTGGGAATGGTATTTCCTGGTGTTGCACATGCCGTCCTAGCACATGGTGTTATGGTTCTTTATAGGGAGATCTTCCCATAACAGAACAGCAAAAGCGGCTTCAATTTTTGGTCTTGTTTAATCATGTCAACGCGGATACTCCTATCCGAATGAACTCGAAGGAATGTCGTAAGTGAAAGGCGTAGGAATGGCTGTGTTGCATGAAAACAAGAAGTTTCAATACCAACCTCAAAAAGGAGACCTCAAAATGGACGATTATGTACACGATACAGTTATGGGATATCCTGACACTCAGACAGGGTATTGGGAAGGTTGGCACTTTTCCGCCAATTGCGAGACAATTACAGAGGGTTGCATAATCAAACCATTTGACTATGATTGTTACCAAGACCAGTTTGTATGCCTGTCGGCGGTAAACGGCGGCTGTCACATGCCAAGAGGCAGGAGGAGGCCTGAAGCTTTCGGAAGGCTTTCCATGGAAATTTTCCTTGTAGCTCAATAAGGGGGAAGAAATAATGGAACATTTACTGATGAAGGCTGCGGTTGCGCTCTGCAAGGCATTACACAAAAAAGGACCGCGGGTTTTGGGGAAGGAACTCGCTGGAATCGTAGAGAAACACGCGATTGCAGTTGCAGTTGCTGGGCTAGGTACCGCATGGTTGCCTGGAGTTGGTGCTACTGCAGCTATGTTGACGAGCGTCGGATTTGTATGGTCGATGTACGTTCGGATCAGTTCAAGGATAGGCCTCCCGTTTAGTAAGCATATACTCAAATCAGTGGCGACGGCGATAGGTACAAACATCGTTTCATCTCTAGCCAGTTCTGTGATAATTGGATCTGCGCTTTCTTTTATTCCAGGTTTAGGCAGTATTGGCGCTTCCGCATTGATGGCCGGGGTGGCATTTTCGCTTACATGGACAAGTGGGATTGTTTATTTCAAAGTGCTGACTCGTTTTTGCGAAGCGGGTGTCAATTTTGAAAAAGTCAGCGAAAAGGATTTAAAGGCAATGGCGAAGGAAGTAGTCGAGCAGGAAGATATTAAGGCGATGATGAAACAGGCCAAGCGCCAATTCAAAGAGGCTAAAGCTCGTGGAGATCTCAAGAAATCAGACGACAATGTGAAACCCATGGAGGAAATGTAATATGTCCTCATCCTATTATGTTAATCGGAAATGTTGTGCCACATGCCGATTTTGGGACGGAGATAGGCGTCCAGAGTTTCGTGCCAACCGTCTGTATGCGGTGATTGTATCGGGGATGGCTGCGCCATGTATGGCCAAGCCTAATTCAGCCAAATCATCTCCGGTGAACTATTGCCCATGCTGGTCGAAATCCCCACAATTGACATGACAGGGAGCAATACACATGGACTACCATCAATATGTGCATCCGAATGACGAGGCGGCCATATCTAAACTCAAGGCGATACCAGGGTTCAATATCGCAATGCGTATGTTCATGAAGTTTGGCGTAGAACAATATTGCCGCGCACTTTACATGGCCAATCACATTAGATTATCCCCCAGACAATTACCGAAGGTATACAACCTTCTACCTCCTATATGCGAAAAACTTGGAATAACTATCCCTGAACTCTATCTACAAATGTATCCTACGCCCAATGCTTATACGGTTGGTGACAAAAGGAATTGCATTGTCGTGACAAGCGGACTTCTTGATTGCCTTGAGGACGAAGGAGAATTGAGTGCCGCTCTTGCGCACGAGTGTGGACATATTGCCTGTAGGCATGTGTTTTATTCCACAATGGTACAAATGATGTTCAACTTCGGTGGTCAATACGAAATCGTGCAGAAAATTCAGGCGCCGTTGGCGCTTGCGTACAACTTTTGGGTACGACAAAGTGAACTTTCCGCCGATCGTGCCGCTGTCGTGTGTCTTGGTAACGTGGTAACGCCAATCAACATGATTTTACGACTTGCCGGCGGACCATTTCGATATACCGGTGAGCTGGATCTTGAGGAATATGCCGAACAGATTATGGAAAGCGAGAGTTTGCAGAAAGATGGCGCATGGCAGAAATTTCTCAGTGATTGCGTGGAGATGGGTGAAGACCATCCGTTTACGTCGACACGGGTCAGGGAATTGTTGCAGTGGGGCGATGGGGTACGGTCATTTAAGTCAATCGAATGTTCGGATGATAAGAAAGCTTTACCTTGAATTGACATCAATGATCCTCTCTTTCATACCGCACGGCAAAGCGGAACTAAACGCAAGTCCCTCCCCGGGAGGGAAGGGGGAATTTCCTGTCACTCCTCGACTATGCCCCGTACCAAAGGAGTAAACGCAAGCCGTTCTTGCATTTAGTTCCGCAAATAACATCTGGAAACCGCGTGGTACCCGTTGACATTTCGCCGATAAAACGGTAATATACTCCCTCGTTTCACGGTGGTTCAGCGAATCACCGCAAGGTTTGTATTGCTTTTTGACATGAGAGGAGCGAGTTGAGAATGGCCATGAACAACGATTTGTTGGCGATCGTGAGCTATATTGAGCGCGAACGCGGGGTCGAACGCGAAATCGTGCTGACGGCGATTGAACAGGCGATCCAGCAGGCGGCACGGCGGAATCCGGACGTCACCAACGATTTGCGCGTGGCCATCGACCGGAAGGATCTCTCGCTCCATGTCTACGACACGCTTGTCGTTTCCGACGAGGATGTCGGTACGGGGTTCGTCTCCGTCGCCCGCGCCCGTCGCTTCAACCCCAACGTGAAGGAAGGGGACACGATCGAGGTCGAGATGCCGGCGTCGCGTCTGGGGCGCATTGCCGCGCAGACGTCCCGTCAGATGATCATGCAGAAAATCCGCGAGGCGGAGCGTTCGAACGTCTTTACCGAATACAAGAACCGCGTGGGCGAAATCGTCAGCGGTACGGTCACGACGGTTACCCAGCGGCACGACCTCTACGTGCTCGTCGGCAAGACGGAGATGATTCTGCCGAGCAAGGAGCGGATTCCCACGGAGGAATACAACGTGGGCGACATGATCCGGGCGATCGTCCACTCCGTGAAGCCGGAGTCCAACGGCCCGGCGGTGACGTTGAGCCGCGCCTCCGGCAAGTTCGTCCAAAAGCTCTTCAATCTGGAAGTTTCCGAAATCGCCGATGGCGTGGTGGAAATCATGGGCGTGGCGCGCGATCCGGGCTTCCGCTCGAAGATCGCCGTTCGCACGCACGATGAAAAGGTCGATCCTGTCGGCGCGTGCGTGGGTTTGAAGGGTGCGCGTGTGCGCAACATCGTGCGCGAGTTGAATGGCGAGAAACTCGACATCGTGCGTTGGTCGGACGATATTAAAGTGTTCGTCGCGCAGGCGCTGGCGCCGGCCAAGTTGGAGACGATCGAGGTCGATCCGAACGGGGACAAGATCGTCCGCGTGACGGTGGCGCCGGATCAGTACTCGCTGGCGATTGGCAAGCGCGGCCAGAACGTTCGTCTGACGAAGGCGTTGACGGGGTGGCGCGTGGAAATCACGAAGGCGCTGGCGTTGGCGAGTTTCGAGGATCAGAAGGCGGCGGCCATCAAGTTGCTGGCCGACATGTTCTCCATTTCGATGGGCGTGGCCACGCAGTTGGCCGACGCGGGCTATCTGACGGTCGACGGCATTGTCGAGAGCGACGAGGCGGATTTCGTGGCGTCGACGGGGCTGGACGAGGTGACGGCGAAGGGCATCTACGCCGCCGCCCGGGCCGTCAGCGAACTGACGAACGGCACATCCGACCTCTAAACCGAACGTTGCCGACATTCAAATCTCCTTCACATCGGACATCCTGAACCTGGAACTAACCACATGAGAGTCTACGAATTTGCAAAGAAAACGGGAACGACTTGCGCAACAGTCATGCGTGTGGCCGAGAAGAACGACATCGAGGTCTATTCGCCGCTGTCCGAGTTGGAGGATTCCGACGTGGAGGCGTTGAGCGCGGGATTCCATCGCATGGGTCTTGCGGCGCTGAAAGCCGAAACGCTCGCCGTGGCGGAGAAGCGCCGGACGAAAGCCGTGAAAGCGGCGGCCGCCCGTCAGCAGAAGGATCGGGTACAGACCGCCGAACTTGAAGCGGCGCGTCAGCGGGCGATCGCAGCGGCCGAGGGTCGGCCGTTTACTGCGCCGTCCGCCACGGCCGTGGCAGAAGTGCCGCCGCCCGCCACCGAGGAATCCGTCGCCGCACCGGTGGCGGAGCGTGAGGCCGAGGATGAAATCAAGGTGACACTCCCCGAGCTCCCCAAGGTGTCGTTCGAGATGTCCGAACCGGAAGAGGCCGACGACAAGGGCGAGTCCGACGAGAAGATCGAGGACGATGACGAGGATGACGACGCGGACGACTATCTGCACGGCAAGGATCGCCGGACGGAAAGCAAGGCCCAGACGTCCATGAAGCCCCATCAGCAGCCGTTGCAGAAACCGGCCGCCGCTGGACGGAAGGGCGACAAGAAGGCCGCCCGTCCCGCCGAGAAGGAGAAGCCGGCTGCCGCGCCGACGGCCGACAAGAAAAAGAAGCCCGTCATCGCGGTGGCGCCACCGCCGCGTCCGACCCCGCCGCCGACGCGCGTGGGTGGAACGCGCGCGGGCTTTTCGTCCGTGTCGATGCGCGTGAGCCGCCCGCTCACGCCGCAGATTTCGATTGGCGTTGGCACGTCGCCCGCGCCCGCCGCCGTGCCGCCGCCGAAGCCGACGATTTCGCTGTCCGTCAATACGCGGGAAATCTCCGTGCGCGGCGCGATCGTGGTCAAGGAACTCGCGCTCAAACTCGGCATCCGCCCGAACCGCTTGATTGCGGACTTGATGGGCTTGAAGATTCTCGCGTCGATCAACCAGCGCGTCGAGCCGGACGTGGCCGCGAAGGTGGCGCAGAAGTACGGCTACAAGGTCAACATCGAACACGCCCGCGACGCCGCGAACAAGAAGCCGGTTCTGAAGGCCATTGACGCGGACGACGAGATTCCAGAGGATAAGCCCGAGCAGATGAAGCCGCGGCCGCCGGTCGTCACGTTCCTCGGCCACGTCGACCACGGTAAGACGACGCTCATGGACTACATTCGCCACGCCCATGTGGCGGCGGGTGAAGCGGGCGGCATCACGCAGCAGATTTCCGCCTACCAGGTGGACGTGCAGGGCCGCAAGATCACGTTCCTCGATACGCCCGGCCACGCCGCGTTCAACGCGATGCGCCAGCGCGGCGCCCAGTTGACGGACGTCGCCGTGATCATCATCGCCGCGGATGACGGCATCATGCCGCAGACCGAGGAGGCGATCAAGTTCGCCCGCCAGGCCGGCGTCCAGATCATGGTGGCCATCACCAAGTGTGACAAGCCGACGGCCAACGCCCAGCGCGTGATGCAGCAGTTGCAGAAAGCGGGCCTCACGCCGGAAGACTGGGGTGGCGACATTGTTTGCTGTGAAGTCTCCGGTGCGACCGGGCAGGGCGTCGAGAATCTGCTGGACATGGTTCTCCTCCAGGCCGACGTGCTGGAACTCTCCGCGAACCCGGATCGCCGTGCGAACGGCTACGTGATCGAGGCCGAACTTGAGCAGGGATTCGGACCCACGGCCACGCTCCTCGTGACGGGTGGTACGCTGAAGGTCGGCGACGCGATTCTCATCGGCGAACATTTCGGCAAGGTGCGTTCGCTCATCGACGACCGGGGCCGCCGCGTGAAGGAGGCGGGTCCGTCGACGCCCGTCAAGTGTACGGGTCTTTCCGGCGTTCCGGAAGCCGGCGCCGAGTTCCGTGTGATGCTGGATGAAAAACGCGCCCGGACGCTGGCCGAAGAGACGGCCCGCGCCCGTAAGGAGCAGGAACTTTCCGCGCCGAAGGCACTCTCGCTCGACGACCTCATGAGCCAGATGAGCGCGAACGACAAGCGCGAATTGAGCGTTGTGGTGAAGTCGGACACGCAGGGTTCGCTGGAAGCCATCGTCGAGGCGTTGAACGGAATCAAGAGCGAAAAGGTCTCCCTCAAGATTATCGGTACGGGCACGGGCAACGTGTCGCTGACGGATGTCAAGAGCGCGGCGGCCGGCCACGCGGTGATTATCGGATTCGACATCGGGTGCGATTCCGGCGTCCAGCAGCAGGCGCGTCACGACGGTGTGCGCATCAGTTCGTTCCGCATCATCTACGAACTGATCGACCATGTGAAGCAGTGTATGCTCGACCTGCTGCCGCCCGAATACAAGGAAGTTATCAAGGGTCATGCGGCGATCAAGGCCGTCTACGACATCGGCAAGATCGGCAAGATTGCCGGTTCGCAGATGCTCGACGGCGTACTTACGTCGACGGCGCGTTACCGTATCCTGCGCGGCAAGGAGAAGATTTGGGACGGCAAGCTCCAGACGCTCCGCCACTTCAAGGACGAGGTCAAGGAAGTGACGGGCCAGCAGGAATGCGGCGTGTGCTTCCAGAACTTCGAGGACTTCGCCGTGGGCGACACGATCGAATGCTACCTGCTCGAAGAACTTCCGCGTTCGCTGTAAGCCATGGCCGTCGATCGTCTTGAAAGAATCAACGCGCTCCTCAAACGGGTCATCGGGGAATCGATGTTCCGCGTGTTGCAGAGCGATGATGTCAATCCGGGTGTCATTACCGTCACAGGCGTGACCTGCGGAAAGGATTTACGCAACGCCACCGTACGCGTCTCCGTGTTCGGCGACGACGCATTGCGCAGTCATGTCATGGGGCGTCTGATTCGTCGGACGCACGAGTTCGAGCGGATTGTCAACCGCGAGGTGCGCATGAAATTCACGCCGCAATTGCGGTTCGTGGCCGATCGGTCGCTTGAAAAGGGCGACCATGTGCTGGCGATTCTCGATACCCTGCCGGGGGATGCGTCGACGGGGGCGGCAGCCGATGGCGAAGCTTGATTCGATTGCGATGGCTGCCGAGCTGGACGGGTTTCTGCTCGTCGACAAGCCGGCGAACCTCTCGTCCCACGACGCGGTGAAGGCGATCAAGACGCACTTCAACCTTGTGAAAGTTGGCCACGGCGGTACGCTGGAACCGAATGCGACGGGGTTGCTCGTCGTTCTGCTCGGCAACGCCACGCGCCTGTCGGGCGACGTGATGGGGGCGGATCGTGCCTATTCGGCCGTCGTACGGCTGGGCCGCGAGACGAACACGGGCGATGGCGACGGCGCGGTTGTGGCGGAGAAGGATGCCGCCGACGTGTCGCGTGAGGCGATTGACCGGGTGTTGCCCGAACTGCGGGGCGACGTGTTCCAGACGCCGCCGCCGTTCACGGTCATCAAAATGCCGATGAAGCCGACCTACGATGTGGTCGAGACGGATCCGGATGATCGGAAGGTTCGGATGGTTCATTTCTATCGGGCGGCCGTGACGGCGTTCACGCCGCCGTGTGTGACGTTCGACCTCCTCTGTACAAAGGGCGCGTCCATTGCCGCGTTCGCGTTGGAACTGGGCCGTCTGCTCGGCTGTGGCGCATCCATCGAGACGCTTCGCCGGACGTCGTGCGGTCGTTTCGATGTCGCCGACGCCTTGCCGCTCATGGAACTCCTGAAGATGGATCCGGTCGATTTGAAGGGACGTGTGCTGTCGCGCATGGGAGCGCGTGTGTGATGCGGTTGGCCGTCGGTTTTTTTGACGGCGTTCATCTGGGGCATCGGCGTATCCTTGCGTCGGCCGATGCGGCGTTGACGTTTCGCAACCATCCCGCGACGGTTTTTGCGCCCGCCCGTGCGCCGCATCTCCTCATGACGGCGACGGAACGTCTCGATGCCTTGGCGCATCGCGTGTTGCACGTCCATGCGCTTGATTTCACGCCCGCGTTGGCCGAAAAATCGGCCGATGATTTCGCGGACTGGTTGCGCCGTCAGTTTCCCGATTTGGAGGCGATTTGCTGCGGGCCGAACTGGACGTTCGGCAAAGGCGGCGTGGGGACGGCGGATTTTCTGCGGGCGCGGGGTTTCGTTGTCGAGACCGTTCCATTCGTCGTGCAGAACGGCGAACCCGTTTCTTCCACGCGCATCCGCCGGGCGATTGCGGCGGGCGACATGGCGGCGGCCGCCGCGATGCTGGGGCGGCCGTGGCGCGTCGTAGGCGAGGTCTTTGCGGGCAAGGGGTTGGGGCGTGCGCTGGGCACACCCACGCTTAACGTGCGTTGGTCGGCGGAGCGGATCTGTCCGCCACGTGGTGTCTATGCGGTTGAAACGGATTTCGGACGCGGCGTGGCGAACTTCGGCGTCGCGCCGACGCTCGGAACGCGGGCTTGGTCAGATCCTGTCCTGGAAGTTCACCTGTTGGCGGCGGCGGACGTTCCCGCCGTGCGGACGCTCTCCGTCGCGTTCTTGAAGTACCTGCGGCCGGAGCGGACGTTCGCGTCGTTGGCGGAACTGCAAAGCCAAATTGTGCGGGACGCAGACGCGGCGCGGCTTATTTCTTCATCTTCAACCAGTCTGTGAACTTCTGCTTGTTGTAGGTCGTGGATGGATTTTCCAACGGGCCTTCGATGCGGAACTCGAAGAGGAGTTTGGAGAGGTGTGCGACAGACCATGAAATCGGCATGGTGATTTGGGTGTACCATTCGTCGGGCTTGGTGAACGAGACGTTCGCCTTCAAATCGAGATGATCGCGGGGGAGGTCGTAGGAACCGGATGCGTGGATGGAGAAGACCTTGCCGTCGATGAGGATGTTCGACGTGCGGAAAACGCCGTTGCTGATGGTGAAGTCGAGGCTGGCCTGCGACTGGTTGACGACGAGGGGGAGACCCGGGACGTGCTTGGCGAGCGTGGCGGTGAGTCCGGAAAAGATTTTCAACTGGGCCAGATAGCCGTCCGCGCAAACGACGTGGCCGTGTCCGTTGAGTCGGTCGAGGCTGTCGCTCCGGAGCGGGCCGGCGAGCGTGACGGTGCCCGCAACGCGGCCATGCCGGTCGCCGACGTCGAACGCGAAGACGTCGGCGATGTCTTTCAACGGCAGATCGCCGCCCGTGATGGATACGGAGTAGGTGGCGTGGTCTTGTTTGAAGTCGGGGATGGACAAGCGGGCCGAGCCGGTCAGCGTGCCGCTGTGCGGCCCTTCGGCGCGGGCGTCCGCGAACGTGATGTCCGTGTCTTTCAGATGAAACGCGGCGGCGGCGTTGCGGAGGGGAATGCCGAAGAACGTGCCTTTCTCGAACGCGACAGTACCGTGCAAGTCGTTGAGGCGGGCATGGGTGGGGTTGACGGCCAGTCGCCCGTTGAGTGAAAGGCGCGGCGTCGTTTCCGGCACGAGGCAGTCGAGCGTCCCGTCGTTCATGACGTCCGCCACGGCGAGCGCGTTGGAAAGCGAGGTGGCGGATCGCACGTCGAAGTCCACGTAACCGATATCGTTCGTGTTGCGGTAGTAGACCGTACCGTCCATCGACGTGCCGTCCGCCAGTTGTGCGTCGAGAGGGCCGATTTTGATGTCCGCATTCTGGAACGTGTCGCGCACGAAAACGCGGATGTCGAGTTCGCCGGCGACGCCTTTGAGAGGGACGTTGTTGTAGCGGCCGCCGCGCGGGTGGAGTTTGAGGTAGATGTTGAGGTCGTTGTTGCGCAGGTTGACGTTGAATGCGCACGTCGCGTCGACGGGTTGTTCGATGTAGGTGAAGTCTTCGATGAAGGGGATGGCATTGGTGATGTCGATTGTCTGCAACATGGGTACGATGTTCTGCGGCCGCGCCTGGCCGTCCACGCGGCCACGGACGAGCTGCCGGCCGACGTCGAGTTCCATTCCGCCGTCGAGCGCCATGGGGACGTCCGCGTCCCGCCACTGGAGGTGAAGCCCTCGCGCCGTCATTGTCTCTTGCGTGAACTCGACGTTTTTGATGTCGACGAACTTCGGCGTGACGCCGAGGATGTCTGGATTTTCCAGCCGGACGCTGAACGGGTGGATACGCGCCATTTGGAAGACGAGCGGTTCGTCCTTCTCCTGGAAGTCCGGTTGGCCGGGAAATTCGATTGAATCGGGGATGTAGTAGCCTTCGGGAAGGCGCGGGTAGACGAGCCGGTCGATCGTGACGCGCCGAAGCAGCCGTTCCCATGCCCAGGGAAGGCGCGTCAGGTTCAGTTCGAGGGCGACACGCCGGGCGGCGATGACGGGCGCCGCGTGCGGGCGCGTGGCGTCGAGAACACGGACGTCCCGCAACGTCACGCCGTGGATGAAATGGAACGAGGCCGATCCCACGTGGACGACGAATCCGCCCGTCGACAATTTGTCCGTCGCATACCGCAGAAGGGACGAGGGGATTTTCTGTTCGCAGAAGACAACCGCGCCAAGGGCGAAGAAGAACAGAATGAAATGGAAGAGAAGCAAATATTTCAGAACTCGTCCGAAACCCGCAAGGAAACTTCTCATGCCTGAACCCTCGAACCGCTTAACGCGCTGAAACCGATTGGCAGCCCCCAGGAGAGTCGAACTCCTCTTCTTAGGATGAGAACCTAATGTCCTAGCCGATAGACGAGGGGGCCAGTCTGGTGCACCCGGTGGGAGTCGAACCCACACACCTTGCGGCACAAGAACCTGAATCTTGCGTGTATGCCAATTTCACCACGGGTGCGATTGGGGGATAGTATGCCATAATCTCCGTCCGTCGTCAACCCCCGCCGTCGGGAATTTTGCGAGGGCGGAAATCCCAAATTCAATTTTAGATTTCCGCCCTCGTCGGGGGCGGTTGTGGTATAATGGCTTGGAATGAAGAGATTGTTCATACTCGCCGGGGCGAACGGTAGTGGCAAGAGCACGATAGCAAAAGTTCTTTTGCCGTCTGAGAAGATTGACTACGTCAATCCAGATGATATTGCGCGTGAACTGAATCCGCAAGATTTCACTTCCGTAAAGATTGCCGCTGGTCGGGAGGCTCTGCGCCGTATTGACGATCTGATAATACGGAATAAATCGTTTGCCATAGAATCAACACTTTCCGGCCTTACCTACGTTAAAACGATTGAGCGAGCCAAAAGGGCGGGATACACGACGATATTGGCTTATGTGTACGTTGATTCCGCAGATGTATGCATCGCCCGTATAATTGCGCGGGTTAAGAACGGTGGTCATCCTGTTCCCGATGTCGATGTTCGTCGTCGGTATGTGCGCAGCAAACGGAACTTCCTTGACGTTTATGCGTCATTGGTAGATCATTGGATGCTTTACTACAACGGAGGTTCCGACCTGTCGTTGGTTGCGCATGGGAACGGAAGCGTCAACGTACTTTCGCAGGAGCGTTTTTCCGCGTTCAAGGAGGATTTATGCTAGATATTGTTGAAAAAATGACACGCATCGGAAACGCTGCGGTCAAGGCCGCTCAGGAGGAGAATCGTCGTAACGGCATTGCAAACGTCTATGTTTTGAACGGACGGCTCGTCTGGCAGTTACCTGATGGAAGTATTACGACAAACCCTCCTACCGATACGAATTTACCAACCGTCCCGCCTCATTCGTTTGCGAGCAGGAAGTCGTAGGCGTTGATTTGGCGGACGCCGTTGTTGTCGGCGGGCAAGTCCATGTCAAGTGTGATGAGCGTTTTGGGATGGTGGTCGCGGATGGATAGAAGGGGCGCGAATTCGCGTTCGCGCGTTGCCGCGTCGCGCACGGTTTCCGCGACTTGGTAGTAGCGTACGTCGTCTCCGTCCCGTGTGACGAAGTCGACCTCGCGTCCGCCGTGCTGTCCGACCATGACGTTCCGCGACCGTCGGAGGAGTTCGAGGTAGACGACGTTTTCGAGGATGTGGCCTGAATCGCCAGAACGATTGCCCAGAAGGCGGTATCGAAGGCCGATGTCGGACGCATAGTACTTGCAACCGCTTGAGAGAAGTTCCCGTCCGCGAATGTCATAGCGTTCGGCTTTCCAGAACAGGAACGCATCGCACAATGCGGCCACGTAGCTTTCAACCGTGGTGCCGTTCGTCTTCATGCCACCGGTGGAAAGCGACCCCGCGATGTTTCGCAGACTCGTCACGTTTCCGATGTTGTCGAAAAGATAGCGTGCGATGCGATCGACCAGCCCTGCATCGGAAAGTCTTCGCCGTTGGAGGACGTCCTTGACGAGAACCGTGTTGTAGATACCGTCCAGATACGTTCCGACAAGTCCCGCATCTCGTCCAAGCGACACGGCATAGGGGAATGAACTGAAACGCAAATAATCGAGATATTGCGCGGCGTAGTCGCCCTGTGCGCCGACGGCCGTGCAATACTCACGGAAAGAAAGCGGTTGCATCCGTAATCCAACGTAGCGTCCTGACAAGTAGGTGGCTAATTCGCCGGAAAGCATATAGGCATTTGAACCCGTGATGTAGACATCGATGTCCGCTCGGGCATGAAGCCCGTCGACCAGTCTTTCAAATTGGGGAATGCGTTGTACCTCATCTAGGAAAATGTAGGTGCGTTCATGTTTGGAAAGGCGCAGCTTGATGTCGTTCCAGATGTCCCGCCATGTGTCGAACGCCGGCGTGTCGGGGTCTTCAAAATTCAGAACGACCATCTGCTTTTCTGAAACGCCGCTTTCAGCCAGTTTCTTCCGAAACAACGCAAGCAGGGTGGATTTGCCACACCGCCGAATGCCCGTCACGACCTTGATGAGGTCGTGATCCCGCCAGCGTTCAAGCCAGTGCGTGTAAAAAGGGCGATCAATGTAGGTCATGGCAAAATTCCTCAATGAAGAAGACGCGGACAGTAAATCATTTTCTGACCGCACAGTCAAGGATATTGCTAAACGGATTTAGCAATTCACATGAAACCAGTGCGATTGCTAAATCCGTTTAGCAATATTTTGCGTCTGCGTACGCGGATGCGGCATGACCGCATCGGCTCCCTCGGACATCCCGCGCATAAAATGCGTAAACTTCGCGAACGGGGTTGACGTAGAAAAAAAAAACCGTATAATTGAACTGTTGACTTGAAAAAGGTTTTTCGGCGAACGGTAATTCAGACGACAACAAGGAGATGGCAGATGAAAACGACACTGAAGACGGGCGTGTTGGGCGCGGCGGTCTGCTGCGCGGCGGCGCTTTGGGGTGAAACTCTGACATGGACGGGCGCGGCTGGCGACAACGACTGGACGACGCCCGCGAACTGGTCGTCGTCGGCTCTTCCCACCTCTGACGCCACGGTCGTCTTCACGAACAACGTCACCGTCACGCCGTCGGCCGATTTCGCCGGCGTCCTCTACGTTACGAACGCCACGGTGACGCTCGTCGTGGACGATGACGCAACGGCCGTGCGGGCGTTCTCCACCGCGCTGGACATCGGCGCGAAACTCGTGAAGGACGGCGCGGGCGCGTTGACCCTCCGCGCCGCGCCCGGCTACTATCCGGGCGGCATTCAGGTGAACGCGGGTTCGGTGACGTTCGCTGGCAACGGCGTCTTCGCCGCGCCCGGAATGTTCGGGCCGCTGTCCGTCGCGTCCGGCGCCGCCGTCACGGTTGCCGACAGTCCTGCCGCCGACCGGCATGGCGTCGTCGTCCGCGCGGAGAAGTGGGAGAAGAGTTTTGCCGACGCATGGCAGGACTTTACAAATTGCGTCGTTACGGTGACGGCGTTTGCGGACACCTGGGATGCGTTGGGCGCGTCCGGTACGGAGCGCGACCGTTGGATCCATCGGCCAGATGGCGTGTCCACGTTCCACTTGAAGGGCAACCAGACGGTTGCCGAGCCGTTCTACGCGACAAATACGTGCTACATCGCCCTCTCCCGTGCGCTCATCGCCATCCCGGCGTCCGCCCGGGTGGCGCCGCGCATTTCCGTGGACGACTACGGATTGCTCATCTGCGACGGCGTGAACTGGTCGGCGATTTATAACAACGGAAGCGTATGGCTGGGGACGCGGCGGCTGGCGGCGGGTTGGCACGCATTGGACACGGCATACTACGAACATGCCGGCGATCACAGGCTGGACGTCCGTCTGACATCTCCGTTTTTGCCGAAGCACACGTACCTTGGCCCGAACCTCCTCTGGCGTGGCGTCTGCTTCACGGATCTCAAATTGGACGCGGACGCGACGCTCACGGTGGCGGACGGACAGGCCGTCGCGTTCGTCTGCGGGAACGGCACGTCCGTCGCGGGCAAAGTCGCGGGCGGCGCGGATGCCGTCTTCGCGGTCATGGGCGGGAAACTGGCGGCCGACGCGGCGGCGTTCGCGTCCTTTGCGGGCAACGTCGAAGTCGCGGCCTACGGTGCGCTGGCGCTGGCGAACGTGCCGGCCGATCCGTCGTTCACGTGCACGGGCGCGGGGACGTTCGTGGCGGCGAACGAGTTGTCATTCGATTCGGCATTTACGGGGACGGTCGACGTGCCGGCGGGGACCGTCTACACGAACGAACTGGGCGATGCGGTCTCCTTCATGGGGGCGGGAACGCTTGTGACGGACACGTTGGTCGGCACGGCCGAATTCGACGGCACGGTCGTGCTGCGTGAGCGCACGGCGGGCGACATGACGGACGTGGCGGGCTTCGCGCCGCAGACCCTGCGCCTGGACGATGGAGCGTCGGTTTCGATTGCGGGAGGCGCTGCATGGAACAGTTTTGAAAAGCCGCTGCCGGACTGGAACGCGGATCGGGACGCCTGGAATCTGATCACCTATCAGGGATTCAAACGCGACTATCTGAACGAGGTCGGCATGTACGTGACGAACAATGGCGTCCTTGTGGTGACGGACGATACGGGCTGCCAGCGGAACACCGCCGTCTACACGAACCGTGCGTTCGCCGCCGAGGACATCTGGCGCATCCGCTTCACGTTCTCGTCCACCCTGCTCAACCGCTGGCCGAATGAAGTCCGCGCCGAGGCGTTCTCCTTCTTCTTGGCGAAGAGTCCGGCGGCCCACAATCACAACACCCAGGGGGCGTATCCCGGCGACGCCTATGGGTTCAACATCTATCAGTATCGTGCTGGGGCTCAGGGGTTGACGTGGATTTTGAACGGAAACACGGCGGAGGGCCCCGACTATAAGGAGGGCGCGATGGGGATTTCGCTTCTAAAGCCAATCGACATGGACGTGTCCTACCGCGACGGGATGCTGACGGTTGTGATGACGCAGGGCGCGGCCACGTTCTCGTCTCGGTGCGACATCTCGGAAGCGTTCATGGACGGGACGTGCCGCTATTTCGGCTTCGGCGGTGGTACGGGTTGGTGGGCCAATGCGGGTGAAATTGAAGGCGCCGGTGGTACATCCGCCGCCGTCTACTGCTACCAGACGATCAGCAACTTCACGGGTTCTGTGGTGGACGTGTCCGCCGAGGCGGGACCTGATGTTTCGTTCACGACGGGCGACTGGATGCTAGTGAACGACATGACGCTCCTTCCTGGCGGTACGAACGGTGTGGAGACGGTGTCGTGGTCGTCTGGAAGTGTCGGTACGAATGGAACGGCCATCTGCCAGACGGCGTTTTCGCCACACCAGGCATTCTGGCTCGACTTGGACGAGCGCCTGGTGGAAGAGGTCAAGGGATGGGCGGAAGGATTGTCGATCTTCTTCCGTCCATCGGCATCGTTGGAGGGCGTGGGTGGCGGTTATGCCGGGGCGGGCAATCCGTCGCTTACGTTCCAGCATTACTTTTGGAACAACAAGTTTTTCTGGGATGAAAACGGAAGCTACTCGGCACGTGATCAACATTCAAGCGACAACGCCACGCCGAAGTCGCTGGGAACGAACCACATTCGTATTTTCTATGACGGCGCGGGACGGTTCACGGCCACGGTGTCGCGGGGAACGACCACGAAGACGTTCAAGAAGGACTACGCGAAGATTCTGACGTGGGACAAGTTCTACATGGGTCTCAAGTCGGCCACCTCCTCCTGGGGGGCGTATTTGAAGACGCACGTGCTCGATCCCGTTGTGACGCAGCCTGTGCCGGGGACGGCGGTCGTGGACACGGTGCTGGAGGTCGTGGCGGACGCGACGGCCACGGTGGCCGTGGGTGGTTGGACGACGAACGACGTGGCGTCTGTTGGCTTTGCGACGACGACGCTTCAGGACGGCGGCGTGTTGAACGTGGTGTCCGCCGTGTCGAGCCGCCCGGCGGTCGTGGCATTCCGCGATGTGACGGTGAACGGCGCGACGAAGGTCGTGGCGGCGGACGGCAACGCCGTGGAGCTGGCGAACGTCGTGGGACCGTCGGCATCGGACGTGCTGACGGTGGTAGGGAACTGGACGGCGGTGGACGGGCGTGTCACGTTCCGCGTGGACGCGGCGGCGCTGCCGACGGGCGGGCGCGTGCTGGCGGACTTCTCGCGGGCGTCGTACGTCGGCGCGGGCAAACCGGAATTCGTCTGCACGGGGCTGAACGGCGAAGACCTGTCGGCTCGCTGGCGGGTGTCCGCGGTGAACGACGTCGTCCGCCTTACGTCTCTCGGCTTCCTGCTCATCTTCCGTTGACGCGGGGCGGCGGGGAATGGTAGAATGACGGGCATGGAACGGCGACTGAAAATTCCCTACGGTCTCAAGGACTTCAAGATCATCCGCGACGAGGGCTACTACTACGTCGACAAGACGGCCTACATCCGACGGATGGAGGAACGCGACCGGTTCGTCTTCTTCGTGCGCCCGCGCCGCATGGGCAAGTCCCTCTTCGTCGAGACGCTGCGCGCCTACTACGACATCAACGAGAAGGCGAACTTCCGGAAGCTCTTCGGCGGCCTCGACATCGGCGAGAACCCAACGGAGAACGCAAACCGGTACCAAATACTCGCGCTCGACTTCTCGCTGGTCGATAGAGGTATCGGGATGACGCTTGAGGATCGTTTCGAGAGCTACCTCTCCACCCGCCTCGACGGCTTCCTCCTCGCGTACGGATCCGCCTACGAGGACGGCCTGATCGACAAGCTTGCAGACCGGAACGCGGCGGCGAAATTCAACGAGATCGCCATGCGGGCGCGTCTCGCCGGGCATGAAATCTACCTGGTCATCGACGAGTACGACAACTTCACGAACGCGATGCTGCGCGACGAGGCGAACGCGGACTACCGCGCCGTCACGCACGGGGCGGGGTTCTACCGTAACTGGTTTAAGGCGTTCAAGGAGGCGTGCTCGCGGATCTTCATGACGGGCGTCTCGCCCGTGACGATGGACGACCTGACGAGCGGCTTCAACATCGCCGCCAACCTCACGCAGGACGAGGCGTTCAACGCGATGGCCGGCTTCTCCGAGGCCGAGGTCGTGAAGATGTACGCGGATTTCAGGGGAACGGGGCGCTTCACGGCGGGCGACCCGGCGGCGATCGTGAAGGCGATCAAGCCGTGGTACGACGGCTACTGCTTCTCGACGGCCTGCATCGGGAAGGAGTGCGTGTTCAACAGCGACATGGCGCTCTACTACCTGAAGGCGCTCGTCGCGAAGGGCGAGCCGCCGGAGAACATGGTGGACGCCAACATCAAGACGGACTACCAGAAGCTGAAAATCATCGCCGACATCCAGCGCCGGCAATGTGGCGGTGTTAGCGTCGCAACGCAGACCTCCGAGACCGGCGCCGGATCTGCCGCCGAAACCGCCATCGCCGAGGGCGTCCTGCCCGTCACGGAACAACTCGCCGCGACGGGCGAGATCTCGTTCGACCTCGTCGAGAGCTTCCCCGCCGACAAGATCTCCGACCTCGCGAACTTCCACTCGCTCTTCCACTACTACGGCATCGTCTCGATGCAGGACCGGCGCGAAGGGCAGACGGTCTTCAAGATCCCGAACGTCTGCGTCCGCCGCCAGCTCTTCGACTACCTGCGCGATGCCTACCGCCGGACGCGGACGCCCGACTGGATGGCGTGGTCGCGCCTCGCCTCCGCGTTCGCCTACCGGGGCGAGTTCGAGCCGTTCCTGAAACGCCTCGCGCAGGACTACGCGGAGACGACGCCCGTGCGCGGCGGCCTCCAGGGCGAGATCCGCGTGCAGGGCTACATGCAGGCGGAGTTCGGGCACCTGAAGTTCTACCTCCTCGCGCCGGAGATGGAGCTGTCGCGCGGGTTCTGCGACTTCTGCCTCTTCCCCGAGCGCGTCCACTACGGCGACGTGCTGCACAGCTACATCGTCGAACTCAAGTACGCGAAGGCCGACGCCTCGGACGCGGAGATGGCCGCGAAGGTGGCGGAGGCGAAGGCGCAGCTCGCGAAGTACCGTGCCGACCGTGCCGTTCCGTCGCTCGCGCACGGCACGACGCTCCACCAGATCGTCTTCGTCTTCCGGGGCGCGGAACTGCACACGCTCGACGAAATCGCCTGCGAGCAGATGTCGTAGGAAGTGAGCTTTTCTTCTTCTTGTTCCCGTCGCGGCGCCTACCCTCATGGGGTGTCGTGGTCTGCCTCTCTCTTTTTTCGATGCCATGGTTTTCTTTGCCGTCTCATTAGAGATTGCCATTTGCGCGGATGAGATGCCGTCCGGCCAAGGTTGTGCTACAATAACGTCATGGATTTCAAACGGATTACAAAATGGTTGGACGACGTCTTGGATGTGGCGTCGTTTTCGGACGTTTCCAACAACGGCATTCAGATTGCTCGGGGGGACGGAGATGTCGACTGCGTGGCGTTTGGTGTCGATGCGAGTGTACGGACGGTTGAGGCGGCCATTGCGGCGCGTGCGCAAATGCTTGTCGTCCACCATGGTATTTCGTGGGGCGGCGGCATGGTGCGTCTGACGGGTGGCGTGTACAATGTCGTGAAAGCGGCGATGGACGGGAATTTGGCCCTCTACGCCGTGCATCTGCCGCTCGACGCGCATCCGCGCTACGGTAACAATTTTGAATTGGCGCGTTATCTGGGGCTTTCGAAACTCGAACCTGCATTCGTCTACCACGGTGAAACGATTGGTTGCGTGGGTGAGTTGCCGGATGGCCGGAAAGTTGGCATCTGTTCGGGCGGCGGTGGCGAATTCGCGCCACGGGCGCGGGAGCTGGGGTGTGACCTCTTCGTTACCGGCGAGGCGGACTGGGGGGAAGTTATTGCGGCGGAGAACGTCGGCATGAAGATGATTTGTGCGGGGCATTACGAAACCGAGACATTCGGCGTCAAGGCCGTGATGAAGGCGATGGAGACGGCGTTGGGTGTGAAGACGGTGTTCATTCCACGTGAAAACGAACGTGCCGTACCGGTCGACGCGACGGTGTTAACATCGACCTAACATCGTCGTGCTATAATCTCAGTCATTGTAATCGGATTTGAAAGAGGAGAACGAGAGCATGGATTATTCAAATGCGTCCAGTCAGATTGCGGCCCAAGGCGAATTGGCTGCGAAAATCAAGGAAGAAGTCGGCAAGGTGATTGTCGGTCAGGAGAAGCTGATCGACCGGCTCGTGCTGGCGCTCGTGACGGACGGCCACATCCTTCTGGAAGGTGTGCCGGGGCTTGCGAAGACACTGAGTGTCAACACGCTGGCGAAAGTTCTTGGGCTGGACTTCAAGCGCATTTCGTTCACGCCCGACCTGTTGCCGGCCGACGTCGTCGGCACGTTGATCTACTCGCCGAAGACGGGCGAGTTCACACCGAAGAAAGGACCGGTCTTCACGAACCTGCTGCTGGCGGACGAAATCAACCGCGCGCCCGCGAAGGTGCAGAGCGCGCTGCTGGAGTCCATGCAGGAAAAGCAGGTCACGATCGGCGAAACTACGTATGCGCTGCCGAAGCCGTTTCTTGTGCTGGCCACGCAGAACCCAATCGAGCAGGAAGGCACGTACCCGTTGCCGGAGGCGCAGGTCGACCGTTTCATGTTCAAGTGCCTTGTGGAAACGCCGAGCCGCGAGGACGAGCGGCGCATCATGCAGCGTTTCGCCCAGCAGGCGAAGACGCCGGACGTCGCGACGGTTTGCACGATGGACGACATCGTCGCGCTGCGCGAGACGTTGAAGGAGGTCTACTGCGACGAGAAGGTGGGCGACTACATTCTCGATGTCGTGTTCGCGACGCGCGAGCCGGAAAAGACGAAGGGGCTTGAATCTTTGAAGGAGCAGATTCAGGTCGGCTGTTCGCCCCGCGCCACGCTCTGCCTCAACAAGGCGGCTCGTGCGAACGCGCTTCTGCATGGCCGTGCCTACGCGACGCCGCAGGACGTGAAGGAAGTTGCGCACGACGTGCTGCGCCACCGCATCCTTCTTACGTACGAGGCCGAAGCGGAGAACGTGACGAGCGACGCGATCATCGACAAGATCCTCTCGACAATCCCCGTGCCGTGATGTCCATGGCTCTTGCCAGATTTTCGGATCGGGAACGGCAACTTGCGCTGTGGCCGAATCTGGATTTTCAACATCGTGACGTTTTCCAGCCACGGTGTTCGCCCTGTTGTGACGACGTGTCATCTCGTGCGCTGGCGCGGATCGATTTGGGGGATAGTTTCCTCTGTTGCGACAATTGGCCGGCACCGACAGTCATCATTTCCGACGGGCCATATGGATTGGCCAGTTATCCAGGCGATCCCGCTTCACCGGAGGGATTGGCCGACTGCTACGAACCATTTGCGAAAAAGTGGTATGAACGGGCGTTGCCAGCCACGACGCTATGGTTCTGGAATTCCGAACAGGGATGGGCGAATTGCCATCGGATGCTTGAGGCCAGCGGGTGGGAATTTCGAAATTGCCACATCTGGGATAAAGGAATTGCGCATGTTGCGGGGAATTGTAATACGCGAACCATTCGCAAGTATCCCGTCGTGACGGAGGTTTGTGCGCAGTACGTGCGTAAAAATCGGCTTGTTTCGGCTGGTCATTCTTTGCCGCTCAAGGAATGGTTGCGAGCCGAATGGAAACGTTCGGGACTGCCTTTTCGTCTGACAAACGCGGCGTGTGGTGTCAAAGACGCCGCGACGCGCAAGTACTTTGCCACGGATGCCATGTGGTATTTCCCGCCGTCCGATGCGTTTGTCGCAATCGCCGCTTATGCGAATCGCCATGGACGTACCGAGGGGCGGCCTTATTTTGCGAAGGACGATGGAACGGCGTTTTCGGCCAGTGAATGGGATTTGATGCGGGCGAAGTTTCATTGTGAGATCGGAGTCTCGAACGTTTGGCATTATCCGGCCGTGCGAGGACGCGAACGTATCAAGAAAGGTTCGGCGTGTCTGCACATGAACCAGAAGCCAATCGAACTTTTGATGCAGATTGTTCGGTCGTCGTCAGATCCCGGTGATGTCGTGTGGGAGCCATTTGGCGGTCTCTGCTCTGCGTCTGTCGCGGCAGTCCGCTTGGGACGTTCCGCATACGCCGCCGAACGCAATCCCGAATACCATGCTGTAGCGAAAAGGAGGCTCGATGAAGAACTTGCGCAATGTTAGGTTTGAACCGCCACAACAGGTGTTTCCGTCCGTTGAATGGGCGCACCATGCGCTATGGACGGGCGTTCGCGCTGCGCTCAAATCGTTGCCGGCCTATTTTCGCAGCGAAACGTTTATTGAAGGCATCAGCGCGATTGATATATTTACCTTGAATTCCGCGCTGGGCGCGACGATCGAGAATCAAGTGGTGGATGCGTTGAATGCCATTCGGAGCGTATGGGATGTCAATGGACGTTATGGAACGTATGTTTTCCAACGGCAACCACAGTCCTTTCCCGATGTGGTGTTAAAAAATCTTGCGAATGAAAATGAAACGCCACTCATGGGAATCGAACTGAAAGGATGGTATCTTCTTGCGAAAGAGGGTGAGCCGAGTCTCCGTTTTACGCAGACCGAGGCCGCCTGTGCGGATGCCGACATGATCATGGTTGTTCCATGGGCGTTGAGTAGTGTGATTTCCGGTCGCCCTCGAATTTACGAACCTTATATCGAATCCGCGAAATACGCGGCGCGTTACCGCAACCTTCATTGGAGAGCTATGCGTGGAGAGGGGGATGACGCGCAGATCGTTGTTCCCGCCATCGCCACGCCGTATCCGAAAAAGAGCGATGCGACAACCGACTATCCAAAATCGGATCGTAGGGGCAATTTTGGACGAATCGCGCGGACGGGCATGATGGACGAGTATCTTGACTTGATGCGAAAGCATCCCGTGTGCGGAATCAAGGCCGCATATTGGTTGGAGTTCTTCAAGATATTCCATCAGGATTCAACGGATTCGGATATACAGGAAGCGTTGATACGTTTGCGTACAAAGGCTGAGTCGGTAGACGATTCGCCAGCTCGTCGGAAGTTGCTCGACATTATTTTGGCTTTTGAAACACTTGTCGAGACGAAATGAATAGGACGACGAACGTAGAAAAGCGAAAGCGCGGCGGAGAGTTCGTGTCGCATTGACGGAGTGGTGAGATGACGTTGCTCGAACAGATTGCGCAGGGCGAGAACGTCGCGCTTGAGTTCAAGGAGGCGCGGCCGAAGGACCCGCTGAAGTTTATCAAGACGGCTGTGGCGTTCGCCAACGGTCGTGGCGGGCGATTGCTGTTCGGCGTGGAGAATGAAACGGGACGGATTGTCGGCATTCCCCGTGAGAAGGTCGCCGCCGAGATGGACGCCATCCGTGAGGCCATCTGCAACGCAGTCTTCCATCGTGACTACCTGGTGCCGTCATGCGTCTACGTGGCGCTCTACGATGATCGGCTTGAGGTCATCTCGCCGGGCGGCCTTGTCCGTGAAATGACGGTCGAAGATGCGCGAAACGGTTTTTCCAAGATCAGAAACCATGCCATTGGCGCTGCTTTGGAGTACATGGGAGAAGTCGAGGGATGGGGTGGTGGCGTTTCGCGTTATTTTGAATCGTGTGAAAAGATGAACCTTCCTCCGCCCATGGTCGTCGAGGAGACATCCGTTTTGAAGGTGACGTTCTTTCGTGCGGGGAAGAAGGACGCGAACACGAAAAAGAGTAAGGAGAAAAGTAAGGAGAAAATCTTGGCTGCGTTGACGCTTCACCCAGATTGGACGACGGCGGATCTTGCGCGGGAGGTCGGACTTTCGCGTTCGGGCATCGAGCGGAACCTTCGCCAGTTGAAGGCGGACGGGCTTCTTGTGCGAAATGGAGCAGACAATGGTGGCGTTTGGCAGGTCGTGAGATCGTGACGGTTGTGAGAAACGTAACGCATGGTGCGACAAGGTAGAGATATGGTTTTTGTTGGAATGCAGATGGAGGTACAAAACTTATCATGACGGATGTAAAAGAATTGATGGCGAAGGTGGGGAAGATCCGGATCCTCACCAATCGATTGATTGACGACCAGTTGAGCGGCGACTACCACTCGACCTTCAAAGGGCAGGGAGTGGAGTTCGACGAAGTTCGCCCCTACGTGCCGGGCGATGACGTGCGTTCGATCGACTGGAACGTCACGGCGCGAACGGGCGAGCCGTTCATCAAGCGTTTCAGCGAGGAACGCGAATTGACGGTGATGTTCCTTGTCGACGTTTCCGGTTCGCAGACTTATGGAAGTGTCCGGCGTTCAAAAGCCGAACTCGCCGCCGAGGTGTCCTCTCTCCTCGCGCTCACGGCGATTCGCAATCAGGACAAAATCGGTTTGATTCTTTTTTCCGATCGGATCGTCAAATACATCCCGCCGCGCAAGGGGCGCCAAAGCGTGATGCGCCTCGTGCGCGAAGTCCTCGCGGCCGAAGATGACGCGACGGGCGGGACGGACATCGCGGGCGCCCTGCGTTTTCTCAACGGTGTCCAGAAGCGCCGCGCCGTCGTTTTCCTGGTGAGCGATTTCTTCGACGCGAACGCCGACTACGAAAAACTGCTGCGCGTTGTCGCGCGTCGCCATGACGTGATCTGCATCCCCGTGGAAGATCCTGCCGAACGCGAATTGCCGAACGTAGGGTTGGCCGAACTGGAAGACCCCGAAACGGGTGAACTTCTGCTCGTCGACACGTCGGACAGCACCGTGCGGCGTGGTTTCGCGGCCGTCGCCCAGGCGCAGACAGACCATCGGACGCGCTTTTTCGCGCGTAGTGGCATCGACACCGTGCCCATCGCGACAGACCGTCCGTACATCCAATCCATTCGCGCGCTCTTCAAACGTCGCGCCAGCAAACGGTGAGGAAACTCCGAATGATGAAAACGATTTCAAACATCCTTCTAATCGGCGGTGTACTTTGCGCGGCCCTACCGTCCGCCGCGACGACATGGGATGTCAGCCACGGAGACATTGGCATCGTCGTTGAATCCGCGTCCGACCAAATCGATCCCGGACGCAATTTCGATGTGACGGTGACGGCGACGGCGCCGGCCGGTCGGCGCGTCCAACTTCCTGACTTGCGCGACCGTTTCCAGGGTTTTCAAGTGGCAGAGGATTTCACGGAGGAACCACTCATCGCCGACGACGGCAAGACGACGATCATCTCCCGGTGGCGTCTCTTGCCCGAACCGCTGGCGCGGCGTTATCGTCTGGCGCCGTTCGTCGTGACCGTGCAGACATCCGCCGCGACAAACGGTGTTGCGGCAGTGACTGAGAGCACGTCTTTTTATACGGAGCCGATTCGTTTCGCGCCGCCGGCGACGCGCGAGACGGTGACGGGCGATATGGAACTCCATGTGACGCGCGATCTCCCGCCGCTGAGCTGGAAACTCGCGGGATGGATTGCGCTGGCCGTGGCGGGCGTGTTGGCGATCGGCGCACTGCTCTATTTTGTCGTGCGCAAGATTCGTCTCCTGATTCGCATTCATCGGATGAGTCCGATCGAACGCGCCTTGTATGAACTGGAAGTCCTGCTGGGGAAGAATCTGCCGGGGCGTGGGTTCTACAAGGACTTCTATGTGGAACTCACGATGGTTGTGCGCCGTTACATCGAACGTCGTCATGCGGTGAAAGCGCCCAACTTGACGACGGACGAGTTTCTCCGCGCGGCGCAGGACAATCCGGCGTTCCCGCGCACGGCGCTGGCGGAGTTGAAGCAGTTTTTGGAATCGGCCGACATGGTGAAGTTCGCGGGTGTTGAATCGACGCCGGAAATGGCGGATGCGGCGACGAACCGGGCGCGGGGGTATTTGGATGCGGACAACACGAAGCAGAAGACGGAGAATGTGAAATGAATTTCGGTTGGCCTTGGTGTTTCCTGCTCGTCGTGCCGCTCGCTCTGGCGGCGTGGCGAATGTTGCGGCGTCCGGCGAAGAAAGACAGTTGCGGCATCAAATTCGCGGCCGTGGCGCGTCTCCCCGTGCGCACGGCCGGCTGGCGCGCGCGCGTGGCCGCGCTGACGCCGTGGTTCTTCCTGCTTGGCGCGTCGTGTCTTGTACTGGCCGCCGCGCGACCGCGTTCGGCGTTGTCACAAGGACGGCGTAATGTCGATGCGATTGCCATTGCGATGACGGTGGACGTGTCCGGTTCCATGAACGCGCTCGACTTGACACCGGCGGGGTCGAAGAAATACGTCACGCGCCTGGACGTCGTGAAGGAGATGTTCAAGAAATTCATCGAGGCGCGTCCCGACGATTTGATTGGACTCGTCGCGTTCGGCGGCTATGCGTCGTCTCGTGCACCGTTGACGGCGGATCACGATGCGTTGTTTCACGTGCTGAAAGGACTTGAAGTCCCGACGGTCAACTACGATGAGCAGGGGCGTCCGATCGACCCGGAGGAAACGACCACGGCGATTGGCGATGGACTGGCCACGGCGTTGGCGCGGCTCAAAAACGCCGAACCGAAATCGAAGATCGTTATTCTGCTGTCCGACGGCGTGTCCAACGCAGGCGTCGTCGAACCCGAACAGGCCGCCGCCGCCGCCGAGAAACTGGGCATTCGCGTCTATACGATCGGCGTGGGGACGAAGGCGGGGCGCGTACCGTTCCAGGGGCGTGACATGTGGGGACGCACGGTCGTCCAGTACGCCAACAACATGACGTTCGACGAATCGCAACTCAAGTCGATTGCCGCGAAAACACATGCGCGGTATTTTTCGGTGAACGACGCGCAGGGTTTGAAAGCGGCGTTGGAGGAAATCGACACGTTGGAGAAAACGACGCTCGACCGTACGGTCTACCAGCGGTGGAACGAGTATTTCGCGCCGTTGCTGCTGGCGGGGGCGTGCCTCGTTTTCGCCGCCGTTTCGCTCCAGATGTCCGCCTCCCGTCGTCTCGTCTGATCTTTTCGGATCGTGTGTCGCTTTACTCTTGCTTGAATGGACGTGAAATTGATATAATCACATAGATTTCAACGCCGCCTTTTTCCGTGTATACGCATGGTTTGGATGTCGTGGCGATGGGATGTACGTAGTTTTGTTCATCAATCAAGGAAGTTGCACATGAAGAAGGCGTGGATGGGTTTGTCCGTCGCTCTGTCTGGTTTTGTGTCGTGGGCGCAGACGGTCGCCCCGACGGCGTTGAAAACGGTTGAAACGGCCCCGGAGGCGGCGCAGGCGGGCAAGGCCGTCGCAAAGACGGTCGAGGCGACGAGCGATTGGCTGGCGCAGTTTACGGCGTTTGTGGACAAGATTGACGGTTACGTGTGGGGCATTCCGCTGATTGCCTCCATTCTGGTGACGGGGTTGCTGCTCACGTGCATTCTGCGTTTCCGTCATCTCTTCAACTTGAAGAACGCATTTCACTATATGTTCCACACGGAGGAGGGAACGTCGGGCGAAGTGAGTTCGTTCGGGGCGCTTTGCACGGCGTTGTCGGCCACGATCGGCACGGGCAACATCGTGGGCGTGGCGACGGCGATTGGCACGGGCGGGCCGGGGGCTCTCTTCTGGATGGAAGTGGCGGCGTTCTTCGGCATGGCGACGAAATACGCGGAAGGTCTGCTGGCGGTGAAGTACCGTGAAATCACGCCCGACGGACGTGTGCTGGGCGGCCCGTTCTACTACATCGAGAAGGGGCTTGGCTGCCGTTGGAAATGGCTGGCCGTCGCGTTTGCGGTCTTCGGTGTACTGGCGGGCATTCTCGGCATCGGCACGATTACGCAGATCCATGGCATTACATCGGCCGTGCAGCGGTTCTTCGACCCGAATTTCGATCCGGCCAACATGGCCACGGGGTTGCAGTTGTTTGGTACGACGTATTCCATTCCCGTTGTCATCGCCGGCCTGGTGGTGACGGTCTGCGTGGCGCTCGTCGTGATCGGCGGCCTTCAGCGCATCGCCAAAGTGTCCACGGTGATCGTGCCGTTCATGGCGATTTTCTACGTGGCGACGATTGCGTTCCTCCTGTTGGGCAATCTCTCCAAGATTACGGCCGCGCTGGAATTGATCGTCCGGGCGGCGTTCAACCCCGCGGCGTTCACGGGCGGCATGGTGGGAACGATTTTCATCGCCATGCAGAAGGGGGTCGCGCGTGGTATCTTCTCGAACGAGGCGGGTCTGGGGTCTGCGCCAATCGCGGCGGCGGCGGCGAAGACGAACGAGCCGGCGCGGCAGGGTCTTGTGTGCATGACGGGCACGTTCATCGATACGATCGTCATCTGCACGATGACGGGTCTTGCGATTGTCGTGACGGGTGCCTGGGAGCCGTCGCTCGGTCTCAAGGGCGTGGATATCACGATCGAAGCGTTCAGCCGTGGGTTGGCGTTCATCGGGCCGAACGCGGCGGTTGTTTCGTCCTTCTTCCTCATGGTGTCGCTCACGTTCTTTGCGTTCACGACGATTCTCGGCTGGGACTACTATTCTGAAAAGTGCCTTGAATACCTCGTGGGCACGGAACGGCGTGGGATCGTCAAAATCTACCGTCTGCTCTACGTGGCCGTCGTGTTCATGGGGCCGTATCTGACGGTTTCGGTGGTTTGGGGCATGGCGGACGTCTTCAACGGCCTCATGGCGTTCCCGAACCTCGTCGCGCTCGTGCTGCTCTCGCCAGTCGTCATGCGGACGACCCGCGACTTCCTGTCACGTCAGGACAAGCAAAAGCGTTAATCATCGCGTTCGGAAATAGTCATTTCTGACGGACGGAAAGGCCATGCGGACACGCATGGCCTTTTTGTTTGTTGTGAGTAGGTTCGTTCTGTCGCGGCGAAGGCGCACGTGACGGTAAATGTGCTTTCATTCCGAGGAAATGACAAAAGGTGAGTTCGTGCTTGCAAATAAAAAAAAAACAACTATAATTGATGCCGCTTGGGAGGATAGTCCCAAGTCAAACTTGAATTTCAAATCGGAATCGAGGAACGACAGGCGATGGACAAGGCGTTGTTTTTTGAATCGGTACGTTTCGGCGCACGGGGCGTACGGGCGGCGGGAATCGTCGCGGCGATTGTCATGGCGGGCGGTTTGGCGCGTGGTGACGAC
>CAYZYQ010000005.1:0-60855 GCA_964482645.1 uncultured Lentisphaeraceae bacterium
AGGAACTGTCGGCGAACTTTGACGACCATCTTCGCGCCCACGCGGTGAAAATGGGGCTGGACTACGATGCCTACCGCGCCGAGCTGCGGCGGTGGTACAACGGCTTCCGCTTCTCGCCAGACAACCCGACGACGGTGTACAACCCGATCTCCGTCGCGCTCGCCCTTTCGGCGAAGGCTCCCGCCTTCCGCGCCACGTGGTCGTCGACGGGCCGTCCGTCCATGCTGATGAACTGCCTCAAGCGCGGCGACATGCTCGCCGTCGACCCCGACGGCACGAAGAAAGTCATGGAGAGCGAGTTCGACGTCACCGACTTGAAGAACCTCAGGCCGATCGGGATGCTCTTCCAGACGGGTTACCTGACGATCAGGGACTATTCGTACGCCACCGGCCGTTACACGCTGGCCGTGCCGGACGAGGAGGTGCGTCGCGACCTGTGTCTGCTTCTGACGGGTCTCGCCGCGAACGAGGACGTGGCGTGGGCGGCGCGGCTGGGTGGTGACCTCCTGGACGCCGACTGGCCGGTCTTCTTCGCCGGGCTGAAGTCGCTCTACGCGCGGATGGCCTACGGTTCGACGGAGGGGCGTGTCCACGAGTCCTCCTACGCCCGCTGCCTTGCGTTCTTGTTGGCGAGCTGTGGCTTCCGCTTTCGGATGGAGGACGTGCAGTCCGACGGCCGCGCCGACGTGGTAGCGGAACACGTGGTGGGCGTGTACGTCTTCGAGCTGAAGGTGGACGAGCCGGTCGACCGCGCGTTCGGGCAGATCCGCAAGAAGGGCTACGACGAGCCGTACCGTGCGTCGGGGAAGCCCGTGTGGCTCGTCGGCCTCTCGTTCGACTCCAAGACGCGCCGCCTCGTGGACGCCGCCGCCGAGCGCCTGTAGCGGAGACCGCGAAGCCAAGTTCAGGACCGCCCCATATGGTATAATGTGGACATGAGACCGATAGCGACGACGACGAGCGACTTCCCCGACCTGCGACGGAAGGGGTGCATCTACGTGGACAAGACGGCGTACTTCCACCGTCTCGTCACGGACGTGGGGACGAGCATGTTCTTCCTCGCGCGTCCGCGCCGGTTCGGAAAGTCGCTCATGATCACCGCCCTGAAGGCGATTTTCCAGGGTCGTCGCGAGCTCTTCGACGGCCTCGCCATCGCGGGGACGGACTGGGCGTGGGAGACGTGGCCCGTTATACATCTAGACTTCGCGCCCGTCGACACGATGGACATCGGGGCGTTTGACGCCGCGTTCGCTCCGACTGTCAAACGATGTCTCGGCGAAGCGGGGTACGCCTACGACGGAACGCTTCCGCCCAGCGTCAATTTCGGACTTGCCATCGACGCACTGTCCGCCGCGCACGGTGGATGTGGTGTCGTGGTCTTGATTGACGAGTACGACGCGCCCGTCTCACATGCGCTGGATAGGCCAGAATTGGCCGAGGCGATCCGTGCCCGGCTGTCCGCGTTCTACACGGCGATGAAGTCGCGCACGGACAAGATCCGCTTCCTGATGATGACGGGCGTGTCGAAGTTCACGAAGATGTCCGTGTTCTCGGCGCTCAACAACATCGTGGACGTCTCCATGCGCCGTGAATACGCGACGATGCTGGGCTACACGGAGGACGAACTGTCGGCGAACTTCGGGGAGCACCTACGGGAACACGCGGGGATCATGGGACTGGACTACGACGCCTACCGTGCCGAGTTGCGGCGGTGGTACAACGGCTTCCGCTTCTCGCCGATGAACCCCGCAACCGTCTACAACCCGATTTCCGTCGCGCTGACGCTGAGTGCGAAGGAGCCGGTGTTCCGCGCCACGTGGTCGTCGACGGGCCGTCCGTCCATGCTGATGAACTGCCTCAAGCGCGGCGACATGCTCGCCGTCGACCCCGACGGCACGAAGAAGGTCATGGAGAGCGAGTTCGACGTCACCGACCTGAAGAACCTCAGGCCGATCGGGATGCTCTTCCAAACGGGTTACCTGACGATCAGGGACTATTCGTACGCCACCGGCCGTTACACGCTGGCCGTGCCGGACGAGGAGGTGCGTCGCGACCTGTGTCTGCTTCTGACGGGTCTCGCCGCGAACGAGGACGTGGCGTGGGCGGCGCGGCTGGGTGGTGACCTCCTGGACGCCGACTGGCCGGTCTTCTTCGCCGGGCTGAAGTCGCTCTACGCGCGGATGGCCTACGGTTCGACGGAGGGGCGTGTCCACGAGTCCTCCTACGCCCGCTGCCTTGCGTTCTTGTTGGCGAGCTGTGGCTTCCGCTTTCGGATGGAGGACGTGCAGTCCGACGGCCGCGCCGACGTGGTAGCGGAACACGTGGTGGGCGTGTACGTCTTCGAGCTGAAGGTGGACGAGCCGGTCGACCGCGCGTTCGAGCAGATCCGCGCGAAGGGCTACGACGAGCCGTATCGTACGTCGGGCAAGCCCGTGTGGCTCGTCGGCCTCTCGTTCGACTCCAAGACGCGCCGCCTCGTGGACGCCGCCGCCGAGCGCCTGTAGCGTAAAAAAAAAGGGGGGCTGTCTACCCACGACCCACATCAGTGAGGGTCGGGTGCAGCATGGTTCTGTGCTTTTCAGAAGTGGTTGAAGCCATTTGCTCCGTTTCGTGAGATTACGTTGCGGACGAAATTGTTTCATGGACATCCTGGATGTCCATGATGGGGTGAACGGAGGGAAAGTCCACGGTTGCGCTCGACGATGCGTTCACGAAAAACGAGGCCGTGGCGAAACGACGTGTAAAAACGCATCCAATTTGCAATAATTGGCGCATAATTCAAATAAATATTGTTCTAAAAAAAAAAAGCAATTTTTCGCTTGATTCTCGGTTGCGAGCGTGGGATAATGGGCATGTTTGGAAACGTCACTGCCATAGGAGCGTAAAAACGATGAAACCAACCACTCGACCGGGATTCATGTGGAAAACGACGAATTGGACGAAAGCCGTCCTGCTGGCCGGACTGCTGGGACTGTCCGGGGGCGTCTGCGCCAACGCGCCCGCGCGGCCGCTGTACTGCTACCATTTCGACACGACGAACGCGGTGGCCGGCCTCGACTGGCGTTTCGTCAATGCGGGGACGGGCAGGCTGCCGCTTGTCCACAGGTGCAAGGACGCATCGGTCTGGGTGGACGCATTCGGGGCGGGCGCACTTGATTCGGCCAATGCGTTCTGGTCGAAGACGGCGACGAGCCTCTGGCTGCAGGGCGACGCGGACGGGCTTGGCTGTTCGACGGACACCGGTTTCACGATCTCCTTCTGGATGTGCGCGCCGGAGAACACGACTGCGTGGTCGGACTTCTTCGGTTTCCGTCTGGGCGGCGTCGACGTGCGTTTCGAATATACGGACAAGGAAAAGACGTTCACGTGCTATGCCGAGAAGGCCGGGCAGGTTTTGAACGCCCTGGCGGCGTACACGCCGCTGAAATGGACGCATCTGTGCGTGGTGTGGAACTTCGAGCAGAACGCCTGCGACCTCTACGTGGATGGCGCAAAGGTGGGCCGGATTTTGGTTTCGCGGCGAAACGGATTGCTGGAGGAACTCCACATCGGCGGATGGGTTCGGGCGAACGGCGAAGACCGCTCCTATCATACGGGCAACACCGGCATCGACGAAGTGGCCGTCTACGGCTTCTCCATCGGCGCGGACGATCTGGCGGCCTTGCAGAGGAAGCGTCCCGGCGCCATTCCGCGCGGCCGTCAGCTGCTGCACGCCTACAATTTCGACACGGTGACGTCGAGCGGCGTGTCGTTCGCCAACGCCGGCACGGACGTCACCCGGGGCTTCTGCAAGGAACTGAAAAACAAGGCGAACAGCTGTTCGCCGGGCGCACTCGATTCCGCACATGGCTTCCTTCTGTCGGATGAGGCGTCTTTCTGGGTGCAGGGCGATTCGGACGAGGGACTGGGCTGTTCCACGAACACGGGATTCACGCTGTCGTTCTGGGTGAAAGCGCCCCAGACGCCGGTGGCGTGGTCGGACATGCTGTCCCTTCGAATCGGCGAACAGAACATCCGCTTTGAGTGGGATGGAACGGATCGGGCGTTTAGCTGGTACGGTAGCTCGGAGTTCTGGCGTAATGCTCGCGCGAAGCGAACGCTGCCGGCGGACGTATGGACGCATATCTGCCTCGTCTGGAATCACGCCGCGAACGACGGCGACGTCTACGTGGCCGGCACGAAGATCGGTGCGTTGAATCTGTGGCCGCCGCTCAATGAACGCGTCGACCTGCTGTGCATGGGGCGGACTGTCAAGAACGAGAGCGGAGGCGACCGCTGGGGATTTCTCGCCCACGCCCCCTTCGACGAACTGGCGCTTTTCAACTACTCCTTCTCGCCCGACCAGGTGGCGGCTCTCGCCCAAAACGCGCCCGCGCTGCTGGAACTCGCCGAGACGAATCTCGTGCGGACGGTTTCGGGTTCGTGCGCGTGGGACGGATTCGCGGCGGGATGGACGGTCGCCGGCACGGCGCGTCAGATGGTCTGGCCGGCGGGCGAGGACACGAACGTGGAGGCCGTGGTGACCGTGGCCGCCCCGGCGACGCTGGCGCTCGATTCCTTCGTCGCGGCCCGGCGCGTGGCGTTCGTCAACGGCTCGGGCGATGCGTCCGTGGATCTAGCGCTCGTGGCGGCGGACGGCGGGCCGTTTGAGCCGCAGACGCTCGCGGTCGGCGCGGGCGTGGCGTTGACGCTGCCCTGCCACGTGTCCACGACGGGGATTGTCGAACTGGCCGCCAATGCCCGGATCGTCATCGACGCATCGGACTACGACGGCCGCGCGGCCGCGCTGCGGACGGGCGGCTTCGTGCTGCCCGATGGCGAGACCGACGTGCTGGCGCACGTGTCCGTCCGCGACGACGCCTACGTGCCGTCGATTTCGGAAGACGGGCGGTCGATTCTCCTCGCGCCCGTTGACGGCACGCCCCTGACGGCGTACTGGACGGGCGCGGCCGGCGACGGCGACTGGAACAACGCCGCGAACTGGGACTGCCGGGATGCGGCGGACGCGCCGTTGGCCAATGCGCGTCCCGACGCGCGGACGACGGTCGTCGTGACGGGGGCGGCGGCCCTGGACGTGCCGAAGGGCGCGGCGTTCGCGTACAAGGCGTTCACGGTCGCGGGGACGGTCACGCTGACGGCGGACTGCGATTGGCGGGGCGTGGAGGAGGTTCGGATCCTGGACGGCGCCACGCTGGACGTGGCGGGACACGCGGTGCGTATGTCCGCGTGTTCGGGCGGTACGCTCGGCACGGCGACGGTGACGGACGGCACGGGCGGCGGTGCGCTGCATTTGGATGTGGCGGACGGCGAGACGCAGGTCAACGATTCGATTCGCCTGACGGGCGCGTTGAAGCTCGTGAAGGACGGGGTAGGAGCGTTGCTGGCGGCGGTCGAGGGGCAGACCTATTCGGGCGGCACGGTCGTGGCGGCCGGCACGCTGGCGTTCGGACGCGACGGAGGCGACTGGCCCGTCGGCTCCACCGGCGCCGTCGTCCGCGTTGAAACGGGCGCGACGCTTGACATGAACGGTACAGGCCGGCATCTCAACACGACGTTCGTCCTCGCGGGCGGGACGCTGTACAACGGCAAGGGCATTCCCCTGCCCGAAAAGGTCGCGCAGCTGGGCACGGTGCGTCTGGAGGCGGATTCGGCGTTCGTCGTGGACGCGGACTATGGATTCGTCCATCCGTCCGTTGGCGCGACGACGCTTGACCTGTCCGGCCATGCGTTGACGGTGACGATGCCATATGGCCGGAACTTCTACCTGTTCAACACGGACGTTTCGGCCGGTACGCTCGACGTCGTGAAGGGCGGCTACGTGCATTTCGGGACGAACGGCGTCCGCGCGGCCAACGTGTCGCTGCGGCTCAATGCGGCCGCCGTGACGACCGTTCCCGTGGAGGTGCGGGATCTCCGCATCGACTACGCCCAGTCGGCCTACGACAAGGGACAGGGCACGTTCGCCGTCCGCGGCGTCTTCGCGCCGGAAGGGGCTTCCCATCCCAATGTCGCGTTGCAGAACGGCGCGACGATCGACCTTTCGTCGAGGTCGGGCGCGTGGAGCGCCCGATGCGTCCACGCCTATACTGGTACGACGAACTTCCTGACGGCGGCGGCGGGGGCGCAGGTGACGGTCGACCTGTCGGGACGCGCGGATCTGCGGGAACTGTCGAAGGCGGCGGATCCCCACGTCGTGACATGGGACGGCGCGGAGATTCCCGCGTCGGCCGTGTTCGCCGTGGACGATGCGACGGCGCAAAACCGGTTCTACGTGCGGCGGGACGCGACGGGGCTTCGTCTCTGCTATTCCTCCGGCACGGTTCTGCTTGTGCGCTGAACCGGTTTCGTTCGGCGGATGGCTGCGGAACCGTGACTTTTTGGAGAGGATTTCCGCAAATCGGCCGCAAACGGGGTGTGGTATGCCCATTTAACTTGCAAAGTTAAATGGGCATAGACTGGCAATCTCCTTGCGCTGTGATATTACGGTGCGGACGAAATCGTATTCGGTCGGTGATCGTGGAATTCGGCAGGGCGAAAATGGTGGGGGAGGAGGGAATGGAAATGGTAGGGGGAGGGGATGATGAATTTTGAAAATTTCGGGCATGAACGCGAAGAAAAGCCTACATAGCGTTTTATCTTGTGGTGAAATCCGGAAATTCCAATTTTGGGATTGACAGACAAAAAAAAAATGCTATTATAAACCTATCTTTGGCGAGATAGGTCTGTGGATGTTCCATGGAAAGTACGTCCTCTTCCTTTCTCTTCACGTGGTACTGTTGTGTCAACAATCTAGAAATAAAAGGAAAAGTGAATGAAGAAGTTGACGATGATTGCCGGTGCGATGCTGGCAGGTGTAATTCTCACGGGCTGTGCCACGAGCCGCGATTCCTGGCAGAAGGAGTACGCCCGTCTGGCCTCGCTGCCTCCGGGGCAGATGGTCGTGTCCCCCGATCCGAATGTCGCCGGAATAGCACAGGCGAGCTGTGACGTGTTCACAGAAGTCCAGTCGGTCATGAAGGCCTATGTGGACAAGACCGAATCCAGCCGCGCGTACACGGGCTTCATGAACGATGTCGCGTACTATGTCAAGGAGGAGAAGCTGTCGAACGAGGAGGCCTGCAAGAAGGTGTACGATGCCGTCATTGCCGCTGATGCGAACCGTCCCGCCGATCAGCAGGTCTGGCCGCAGGTCGCGAAAGGCATCGCCGCCGCGAACGAACTCGACCCCAAGAAGCAGTTGGCCCAGCTGGCGCTGTTGACGGCTCGGAATCTGAAGGTTGTTGAAGACGTGCAGAACCTTAAAGATTCCTTTCAGGGAGACTTCGTGACCATCGCTCAGAGGTCGCGGGAGGGCACGGCTATTCTCGTCCAGACCAAGGACTCGGCTGAATGCCTGGTCTTCATGGGTGATCAGTTCAGGCGTGTCCTCGTACTCAAAAACTACGCGCGTTAAAGAAGGTCTTGGATATGCGAAATACGATTACCAGAATCTGTGTCGTTTTCGGGTTGGTTTCCGTCATAGGATGTGCGACATCCTATGACGAGGATCATAAGGCACATATGGATTTCAAGAATCGTTCCGTTGTCGAGCGGATGGCGGACGACGACATCAGCGTGAATGGCGCCGATTCGATGGCAGCCATGAAGAAGGAACGCAAATTGTCGATTGCGGTCTCTGTTGACATCAGCGACCAGTCGCAGGGGAATGCGCGGCCACCCGCGGTTGAAAAGTTGATGACGTCGGCACAGTCTTTTGCGAGGACGTTCCTCCAGAATGTGAAGGGCTTCAAGTTAGAGGCCGTTTCCCAAGACGATCTCAATCGGGCGCTCAAGTCCGGCGACGATATCAACGGCATTACATTCCCGTTCTTGGCAAAACTGAAGGTGATCTTGACGTCGGAGATGATCGCGTCGTTTGATGATAACGCGCTGATGTACAAGTGTGTGCTTCAGTGGGAATTGATCGACAATCGCACGGTGGCGAATGGATTGGGCGAAAATGCGACTCCTATTGTCCGGGAGTCGATGACGTGCCAGAACGTCACACGGCGTCGTCGGATTCTGTCTGTGACCGGCGCGGCACTTGGCGGCGATGCATATACGAATGCCCAAAATGCGTACAACGAGGTCATTGGCAACTGCATGGTCCAGTTCTATGCCCAGTTGGCCAACCGGATTCCCTTCGGCGGTGTTGTCGCGGGCATGAAATCCCTTGATGGCGATTTGTATTTCACCATCAAGGCCGATGCCCAGGGGCAGGGCGTTGTAAAGAAGATGCAGATGCTCATCATGAACGAGGATGGCGACCGTATTGCTGTCGGCGAGGTCTTGACCAGCGCCAACGGCAAGAGTAGCATCAAGGCCTGGCGTTGGCTTTCAAAAAGCTATCGCAAGCAGGTTGAGTCTGTGACTGCGAAGGGCAAAGACGAGGTTGAGGTCTGGCTAGACGACAATCCGCTGTATGCCTTGTGTCTTGGCTTGCCCCAGTATCCCAAGGGCTTTATGGATGACTTTAGAAGTCGCAGATGACAACGCTTGAAGAGAAGGGGTTTGCTCGTGAGATTCTTGACATGGTTTCTTGTTTCGACTGTGGCTTTCAACGCGATTGCCTTTGACGTGGAGGCGGTCGTTTCGCGGATGGAGGCAACAGGGCGCACAATTCTGATTGGCAAAGATGCCAGTTGTGGATCGTATGTGATCTGCCGTACGCAAGTTGAGATCGGGAAGGATGTCAACTTCTCTCGCGAGCAAGCCAAACTTGAGGCTCGGACGACAATCGCGGAATTGTTTTCCGTTAAGGTCTCAGGGACGAGTTCGCGTACTACGACAACACAGGAGTCAATCAAAGACGAGAACGAGTCGTTTGCTCAGAGCGAATTCGCCCAGTCCGTTGTTCGAAAGGATATCAATCAAGTTCAACGTGGCATCTCGATTTGCAAGGAAATGCGCGTTGGTACGAAATTGGTTGTCTACAGTCTGTTGACCGAGCAGGTGGTCGATGCGACTGCAGACCTTGAAAAGGCGATGAAGAAACTGGGACCCGATACCGTGCGAACAACAGGTGTCGGCTATTACAACGAGGTGGTGTCGGTTGCCAAGGCCCATGAAGTCGCGCTGAGCGAGGCCCAGCGGAATGCCATTGCGGAGGTGATGGGCATGTCGATGACGAGTTCGTCTGCGAAGCAGTCCATCTCCGCCGAGGGTGTGGATAACGACGGTGAAGAGACGTTCGCCTGCGACGACTCGTTCAAATGTCGGGCTTTCAGCGCGTGTGCTGGGTTTATCGAGTCGAGCCGAATCGTCGATGAGAAGAAAACCGAGAGCGCGGTTTGTATCACGATTGTGGCGAAAGTCGCCCGTGGAAAATTGATGGACGATTATCGGGCCTATCTGGAGAGCATGGGCAATCCTGGTTTCTGCGTTCGTTCGAATGATCCAACCATGGTGTCTGCCTGTTCGGGCTTCTTTGCTGAATTTGGTCTTCGGATGGTGGACAATGTCTACTCGGCCGCCTACGTGATCGATGCTGTTGGTGGCGTTGAAGGAGAAGTGGCGACAGTCACGATCACGGCGAAGGACAAGACGGCCAGGAACGTGCTGTTCAGTGTGTCCAATTCGGTTCGGGCAGAGGGGGCTCCCTCGGCCGCCTATGTACAGGCCCTGACAGGCATGAAGGCAAAACTTCATACGGGGCTTGACCAGTTCATCGGTCGGGCCAATGCCGATGGTCGCAAGATCACTGTACGTCTCTGTAATTACGATAGTGAATACAGGGCTGTTGTCGATGTTGTAGAGAACGGGTTGGAGAACATTCCGGGCGCGAAGAACGTCAGAAAGGGTAAGGGGGCGTCCGATGCCGTTGAATTTACGCTGAACTACATCGGTGATACGCAGGATCTTGCGGATTTCCTTGAGAAGCACATCAAGACGGATGTCAAACGTCGTCGCTACCGTCCGTCCGTCGGCAGGGTTGAGAACACGCTGGTTGAATTCGATTTCGAGTAACTCGATTTTGTATGTAAGGAATGCGCCCGTCGTTTCGAATGCTTAGATGAAACGCTTTTGAAGGGACTGGATTTATTCGGAAATCCGTGAGTTCAGTCTTTCAAATAAAAACAAGAAACAAAAGGATGAACAAATGAAGATTATGTCCATGGCGGTCGTCGCCGTAATGTGTGTTAGTTCGCTGATGGCGGCTGACGCCAACCAGCTCAAGGGGCTTCCTCGCGGTGTCCAGAACATCAAGTATGAGAACGGCGTGATCTCCACGCTCGTTGTCGTCGGCAAGGCTGCCGTTCCGAAGGCTCTTCGCAGGAATCCAGGCCGTGTGTCTCAGTACGGCGGAGAGAAGGCTCGCAGCGAGGCTCAGTTCGAATTCACCCGTTTCCTTTCGACCAAGTGCAAGTGGGGTAAGACCGCCAGCGGCGAGACGGCTGTGAAGGAGGAGGCCTCCTCCGCGACCGATGCGCAGGGCAACGAGGCATCCTCCGAGTCGTCCTCGTTTACCGAGACCGAGATGACCAAGGAACAGAAGGAACAGTCCGCACAAGCGTGCATTTCCGCCATCCAGGCACTTTGGGAAGGGTTGAACGACAGCGGTGAGTACGTCTGGGTCGGCGCATGGAACGCCAAAGCGGCCGCATCCATCAAGAACATGGCCAAGACCATGAACGAGGCGCACGCCGAGGTCGATGACATGGGCAAGGCCGCGAAGGCCAAGAAGGCCGCTGAGGACAAGAAGGAACTTGACGCGATCAACGGAACGTCCGGTGAGGGCGGCGAAGCTGTTCAGAAGCAGACGCCGAAGAATGGCGATCCGGACATCCTCAAGGGCATGAAGAAGCCGGAGGGGACGGTTTCCAAGGATGCCGACGAATTCCTGTGATCCGTTCGTTCGATTCTGATGCTTGAATAAGCTGAACCCGTCCGTGGAGGTTGCTTTCGGGCGGGTTCTTGCAAGGAAAGAAAAAGAAACAGTAAAGAGTCGGGGAGTCGAATGAGACGTACGATATTCACCTTGTTCTTCGGCGTATGTGCCGTTTCTGCTTCGGGAGAAGTGTTTCAGATGGATTCGCGTGGCGATGCGTTCGTGGAGGTCAGCCAAGTCGGCGGGGAGTACAAAGTAGTTTGCACATTCTCGCCTCAGACGAAGTTCGACAGCGCGATCAATGCGAAATTCAATGATGCGAAAGGTGATTCCCTATGCCAGAAGGGTATCGCGCGTTATCTGAACGTCGGAACCAACGATCAGTTTTCGATTTCGGGACTTTATTCGGCGGCACCTGTGAAAAGTGACGGCGACAAGTTACGCTATTCCTTTGCAGTGCCTGTGGCTGGTTGTAAAGTCGAGGTTGGTGCTGCGAAGCCAAAAGTGCTGCCGCAGTCAGTGGTGACGGACGTAATCCCTCAGACGCAGGTGGAGAAGCCAATGACTCCTGCTGCTGTACCGAATGGGAGACCCGCAATGGAGAAGACGACGAAGGTCGTTCAATCCGTCAGTTATATGAGCGTGGTCAAATACAAGGAGGTCAATGGGCGGATGTCGTTGGTCTCTCGGCGTGAGTATCGTGCGAGTGATTTCGGGTCTCGCCACGAATTCGATGAACTTTGCGCGAATGAGTTTGCGCGTGTTCGCGCTTTGGGCGAGGCGAATCTTCGTCGAGCCGGAATTCTTGAAAGCAAGAGAGAGGAATGACTTTTATGTGTACGATGATGATTACTCTGGTCATTTGTGTCGTCCTTGTTTCGGCAATCACGTATGCCCTGGTTAAAGGACTTTGGGTAGCTTCCAAGAAAATCACGGTTCCGGTTCAGATTGTACTGTTTGTCGTTATGTTGATTTGTGTTGGTCGGATACTCTTCACTAGGGAGAACGCAACGAAGCTTTATGATGGCATCGAGCAGAGCGGTATCAGCCAGAATATGGAGAAAACCGTTCGGACTGCATTGAACATGAAGCCAGGAGAAAAAGTTGTTCTGGATGAAGCCTCCGCGTCCGTTCCTGCTCCAGTTTCCACTGCGCCCGCACCAGCACCTGTTCCTGATCCAGCTGCCGCTGTACCTGCGTCTGCGCCGGCGGCGGCTCCGGTTGCCAAGGCTGCTCCCGAGGTCAAGCCGGATTATAGCCGATTCGATAAAGGCAAGAAGTCCTTCTCCTATGCGTTGCCATTCGGGGCACAGGTGAAGGTTGGTTTCCGCGATGGAACATATCGAATCATCTCCGAAAGCCTTGGAACGCTCGACGATTCCGAGAAGAAAGAAATCGGCAAGATGGTCATGAATGCGTTGAGCGAGTATTCCGGGGCAAAGGTCACGAGCTTGGATAAGTCTCAGGTGACATTCGATGTGCAATATGACGAATCCACAAATCGGACGCATGTCTTTGTGAAGGTTCCGCCCTCGGCGATCAAGTAAGGTGAATGGATTCGGCGGCGTCGAGAAGTACATACAATGCATTTGTCCTGGAAAGATTATGACGTCCTTGCCACACAGGGGTTGGGGACATGGCGAGACTTCGTTCGGTATCCGCATCTGCTCGTGTGCGCACGCTGCCGCCGGGAACTGAAAGCGCATCGGGAAAGCCGTACGTTGCTGAGCGATCTTAAAACCGCTTATCAGCGAGGGGAAGCGGTACATCGGGTGATGTCCACGGGAGGGCCTTTCAAGCGGACGTGATGCATTCCACGTTATTCTCCTATCACAGCGGCGATCGAATCGCGGATTTCTCCGTGGTCTCTGTTGTCGCTGCGGGTTCTTTTGGCGAAGTGTACTTGGTTCAAGATCTCTCTGGCGCGAGGTTGGCGCTCAAGTTGCTGAAGGGGGATTCGGGACATGAAATGTCCGCCATCTCCAGGCTTCGGCAGAAGGTCGGGGACGAACCCGGCATGGTTTCAATCCATCACATTGGGGCGTTTAACAGCCGCGTCTACTATACGATGGACGCGGCGGACAATCTGGCAGCCGACGGCGCGACATACTGTCCGGATACGCTGGAAAACCGGCTGTCCCTTCGTGGGGTATTGAATGCGTTTGAAGCGATCGACATTGCCGAGGCGTTGGCGTCCGCGCTGGATGCGTTGCATGCACATGGGCTTGTCCACCGCGATTTGAAGCCGTCGAACGTGATTTTCAAGGACGGGAAGCCGCTGTTGGCGGATTTCGGCCTGATCGTGTCGCCCGACGGCGGTGTGGCTGGAACGCCTGGTTTCATGCCCACGGAGACCTTGCCGGTCGATGCGTTCGAGGCGCATCGATCCCGTGATTTCTTTGCGCTCGGAAAAGTGCTGTATTGTATGCTGACGAATGAGGATGCAGACCGCTTTCCGATTCTACCGAAGTCTTATTCCGTGCGTGAGGTTGCCGCGTTGCGCAAGGTGTGGTTGAAAGCCTGTGCGCCCCGACCGTCGCATCGGTTTGCGGAGGGATGTGATTTCATTGAGGCACTCAGGGCGGCCCGGCGCGAACTCTGTGGCATCACCGTGAGGAGAAGAAAGGGGGTGTCGACGGCCCTCGTTGTGGCGGCGGTGGCGGCCGTGCTGACGAGTGCGGTGATATGTTTCTTTGCCTTGTGGCCGATTGTGGAAGAAGAAGGCGAGGAGGCCGCCGTCTACGTGAACATCGAGGAGGTAGACGGTGAATACCGGGTGTTCTGTTGCTTCAATGCGGTCGGGGATTTGGATCCGATGTCCGTCTCCAACCGTCGAAAAGCGGCCGCGCTGACGAAGGATGCCTTGCGTAAATACCGCAACCTCCCGTCCGACATGACGGTGAAAGTGCGGGATGCGAAACGGGATCGCGAGCCGGAACGAAACGGCGGGATGCTGTTGTACCATTATCGGATGCCGGTGGCGTCGTGTGTCGACGTGGAGGCGAAGTGACGCCATGGCCTGGACGACGCGGAAAAGCCTGATCGAACGGGTTCTCGCCGGTGACGAGGAGTCGTGGGATACCTTTTATGCCAGCTATTCGCGGTTGATTTATGCAATTGGAGAGCGGAGCGGACTGTCTCCGGATGACTGCCAGGACATGGTTCAGGACGTGATGCGGACGATCTTCAATAATAAGGATCGATTTCGCTACGATTCGTGTGCCGGAAAGTTCCGATCGTATCTGACAGGGATTGTGAAGCACAAAGTCGGCGATTTCTACCGGTCTCGGAACGATCGTCTGCTTGAAATGGATCCGGAGAAGGCCGATGAACAGGAAGACCCCGACAACAGGCTGGATGCTGTTTGCGAGGAGGAATGGAAAAACCATATCCTTGACGTTGCGTTGATGGAGTTGCGTCAAAAGGTCGAGCCGGAAACCTTTGACGCATTTCAGATGTACGTCTTACAGGAACTTGGTCCAAAGGTCGTGGCCGAGGCGCTTTCAATCTCGGAATCGGCGGTATACGTGTACAAGAACAGGTGTGTGAAACATCTGCGCGCGATTATCGAGAGATACAGATCCTCAGATCCGGAATTCTCGATTGGCTGAATGCTGGAGATGTACTCGTTCGTCACCATCGCAACATGCTCATGTCTCCCATGACACCAACGGTGTCCGGCATTTGCCGAACGGGACTATCCTAATCCTGATACGGGTTTCAGAAATGTTACAACTTCCGCTCCCAGATTATACCACACTTCGGGGGCGATTTTTGGTAAAATACACGGTCATGAAAACGACGAACAAAGGCCGCATGGGCGGCTACAACTGCGTGGTCTGCATCAAGCAGGTGCCGGACACGCAGAAAGTGACAGGCGCGGCGATGAAGCCCGATGGTACGGTGAACCGGGCGGCGTTGCCGGCGATTTTCAACCCTGACGACCGCAACGCCCTCGAAGCGGCGCTCGCTGTCCGCGAAGTCTACGGCGGCACGGTGACGGTCATCACGATGGGGTTGCCAACGGCGTGCAATATCCTCCGCGCGGCGCTGATGTGCGGGGCGGACAAGGCCTATCTGCTGACGGATCGTCAGGCGGCGGGGTCGGACACGTTGGCGACGAGCTACATCCTTTCCCAGGCGGTCAAGAAGTTCAATCCCGACCTCGTGTTCTGCGGGCGTCAGGCGATTGACGGCGACACGGCGCAGACCGGCCCGCAGATTGGCGAGAAGCTCGACTGCGCGGTCGTCACCTACCTCCACAAGCTTGAGATGGACGGCGATTACGCGATTGCCGAGCGTGACATCGGCACGGGTACGGAGACGTGCCGCGCCAAACTTCCCGCGCTTTTCACGGTGACGGACAAGTTCGGCGAGTTGCGTCCGATGCGCGTCCGCCTTGCGATGAAGTACAAGAACGCCCGTTGTCCGTTGGAAGTGCAGAACGACGCGGCGCAGATTGCCGCGTTGGAGGCGAAGGGTCTGCTGATCGGGCAGCTTTCTTGCGCGGATGTCGGTTGTGCGGCGGATCGCTGCGGGTTCGCGGGCAGTCCCACGTCGGTGGCCGCGATCCAGTCCGTCGTGCTGACGGGCGGCGCCTACGAGGAATACGGGGCGGACGAGGCGAGCATTGGCCGGTTGGTGGGATCGCTCATCGCCGAACACACCATCGGGTAAGGAGAGTATTTCATGGCAATGGACAGAAGCAAGGGCGAAGTCTGGGTCTTCGCCGAACAGGAAGAGGGGCATCTGAGCGAAGTTCCGGTGGAACTGCTGGGCAAGGGACGTGAACTGGCGGATCGGTTGGGCGTGCCGTTGGCGGCCGTTTTGCTCGGTTCGGGCGTGGAATCGCTCGCCGCGAAACTTTTTGAGTACGGAGCCGACAAGGTTCATCTGATCGACGATCCGGAATTGAAGGTCTACCGCAATAAGGCTTACCGTCACGCGCTCGTTGAGAACATCAAGGAAGCCGCGCCGCAGATCGTGCTCTTCGGCGCGACGCATCTTGGGCGCGATCTCGCGCCGTCCGTCGCCTCCGCGTTGCGCTGTGGTTTGACGGCCGACTGCACGGATCTGTTGATCGACGACTTCCGCGACGCGAAGACGAAAGAGGTGTTTGCGAACGTACTGCTCCAGCGCCGTCCGGCGTTCGGCGGCAACATTCTCGCCACGATCGTCAATCCGCGCAACTGGCCGCAGATGGCCACGGTGCGCGAAGGCGTGATGAAGCCGCTCGAACCGGTTGCGGGTCGCACGGGCGAAATCGTCCGCCACGACGCGCATCTGGCGGACGTCGAGATTCCCGTGGAGGTGCTGGACATCGTGCGCCGCCATTCGACCATCAATCTGAAGGGCGCGCGGATCATCGTCGCGGGCGGCGCGGGCGTGGGGTCGAAGGAGAACTTCAAGCTCCTCCACGAACTGGCCGACCTGCTTGGCGGCGCCGTGGGCGGCAGCCGTGCGGCGGTCGACCTCGGCTACTGCGAGCACGAGCGCCAGATCGGGCAGACGGGCGTCACCGTCCGTCCTGCGCTCTTCATTTCGTGCGGCATTTCGGGCGCGGTGCAGCACCTCGCCGGGATGCAGGATGCCGCGAAAATCATTGCGATCAACACGGATCGCGACGCGCCGATCTTTTCGGTGGCGCACTACGGTATCGTCGGCGACTTGAACGTCGTCATTCCCCGTTTGATCAAGGCCGTCAAGGCGCAGGCCCGGTAAGGAGCAGGTTTTTTCATGGCAAATTTCTACAAGGACAATCCGGACATCGCCGAACTGATCGATGCGCTCGACCTTTCGGAAGTGGCGCGTCTGCGCGAGGCGGATTTCTCGTTTACAAAGGACTTCGATTTCGCGCCGGCGGATGCCGCCGAGGCGATTGACAACTACAAGCGCGCGCTCGACATTTGCGGCGACATCGCGGGCAACCGTATCGCGCCGACGGCCGAGGAGACCGACAAGGTCGGTAATGTCCTCAACGCCGACGGCACCGTGACGTACGCGCCTGGCATTCAGCTGGCGCTCGATCTGTACGGGCAGTCCGGTCTCATGGGCGCCACGATTCCCTACTATCTGGGCGGTCTCAACATGCCCTGCACGATCCTCACCGCGCTCAACGACATCGTGAGCCGGGCGGACTGCGGTCTGATGAACATGTTCGGCCTCCAGGGCATTGCCGAGACGATCAACTCCTTCGCTTCCGAGGAAATCAAGAAGGAATACGTACCGGATCTCTGCAGCGGCCAGAAGACGGGCGCGATGGTGCTCACCGAGCCGGACGCCGGGTCTGACCTTCAGAGCGTCAAGACGATCGCCTATCAGGATGCGGACGGCAACTGGTTTGTGAACGGCGTCAAACGCTTCATCACGAACGGTTGCGGCGACGTGCTGCTCGTGCTTTGTCGTACCGAGGCCGGTACGACGAACGGCGCGGGGTTGTCGTGTCTGCTCGTCGAGAAGGGGCCGCACGTGAAAGTGCGCCGTCTGGAACACAAGCTCGGCATCAACGGGTCGCCGACGTGCGAACTTGTCTTCACCGAAGCCCCTGCCAAGCTCATCGGTCAGCGTCGGCGCGGCCTGATCACCTACGTGATGGCGCTCATGAACGGTGCGCGCGTGGGCATTTCCGCGCAGGCCTGCGGCGTGGGCGAAGCCAGTTATCGCGCCGCCCGCGACTATGCGGCCAGCCGCAAGCAGTTCGGCGTGACGATCGATACGTTCCCGGCCTTGCGCGAACTCCTCTCCGACATGTACGTGGATCTCCAGGCCGCCCGTGCGCTGGCCTACTACGGGTCCAAGTGCGTCGACCTCGAAGGCGGTTATGCGCGTCTGGCGGACGAGCAGAAGGGCCAGCCGGACGGCATGACGTTCCGCAAACTGCTCAAGCGCTACGCGGGTTTCAACAAGATGCTCACGCCGATGGCGAAGTACTACGCCTCCGAGATGTCCATGCGCACGTCGAACGGCGCGGTGTCCGTGCTGGGCGGTTCGGGCTACATGAAGGACTACCCGGTGGAACGTTATCTGCGCGACGCGCGGATCACGACGATTTACGAGGGGACGTCGCAGCTCCAGGTCGTCGCGGCCATTGCCGGCGTGATGGGCGGTACGGTTCGTGCCGTCGTTGAGGACATCCTCGCGGACGTTGACGTGCCGGATGCGCTCCAGACGAAGCGGGCGGATGTGGAGGCGTTGCTGGCGGATCTCGAAGCCGCCGTTGCGCAGGTCAAGGACGCGCCGGCGGGCAAGGACTACCACGATCTCCACGCGCGGCGTCTCGTGGACGCGGCCATTGCCGTGATTGTCGGGGCGCTCTTTATCCGTTTGGCGGCGAAGAACGCGGCCCGGACGGCGCAGCTCGACTACTGGGTTGCAACGCGCTGGCCGGCCGTCCGCGCCGGTCTCGCGATTGCCACGAGCGGCTACGTCGCGTGCGTGACGGACTTTGAGAAACTCGCGCCCGCCGTTCCGGCGGCGGAGTAGGCAGGGGAGGCGGACGATGGCGACCCTCAAGCTGGGCATTTTGGGTTCGGGCGCCGGCTCGAACATGCAGTCGATCGTCGACGCAATCGAGAAGGGCGAACTGGATGCGGAGATCCGTCTCGTGCTGGCCGATGTGCCGGATGCGAAGATTCTGGATCGCGGGCGGACGCACGGCATCCCGTCACGCTATCTCGACTGTGCGCCGTGGAAGACGAAGCTCGAAGGCCCGGCCGAGGATCGCTGTATCGAGCTGTTGAAGGAACATGGGTGCGACACGGTGGTGTTGGCGGGTTTCATGCGCATCGTCAAGGCGAAGTTGCTGGCCGCTTTCCCCCACCGTGTCCTGAACATCCATCCCGCGCTCCTGCCGGCGTTCCCCGGCATCCACAGTTGGACGCAAGCGCTCGACTACGGGTGCAAGGTGGCCGGCGTGACCGTTCATTTCGTGGACGCCGGTACGGATTCGGGTCCGATCATCGTGCAGAAGGCCGTCCCCGTGCTGGAGGACGACACGCCTGAAACGCTCCATGCGCGCATTCAGGAACAGGAGCATCTGGCGTTCCCGGAGGCGTTGCGTTTACTGGGCGCGGGGCGGTTGTCGGTCGACGGACGCCGCGTGCGCGTGAAGCCGTGATTTTGTTTGCGATTCGTCATTCGTCCGAAGAAAATTAAAAAGGGGGTAAGGTCATGAACGGTGCGGTTCTGTTGCTGATTGCCACGGCGTGTTTTCTCGTCGGGTATTTCGTCTATTCGCGGTTCGTCGGACGCTTGCTGGGTACGGACGCCGCGCGGCGGACGCCGGCCGTGTCGATGAAGGACGGCGTGGACTACGTGCCGGCGCATCCGATGGTGTTGTTCGGACACCACTTTGCGGCGATTGCGGGTGCCGGGCCGATCGTCGGCCCTGTGCTGGCCGCCGAATTCGGTTGGGCGAGCGTGGCGTTGTGGGTGGTGCTGGGCTGTATTTTCATCGGCGCCGCGCACGACATGATTGCGCTCTTCCTCTCCGTACGGCACAAGGGCGAATCGATTGGCAGTGTGATTGGCGACATTCTCGGCCGGCCGGGGCGGTTGCTTTTTCTGCTCTTCAGTTGGTCGGCGCTCGTGCTCGTCGTGGCGGAGTTCACGCGTCAAGTGGCGGTCACGTTCGTGCAGGATCCGTCGATTGCCTCCGCGTCGCTGCTATTCATCGGCGAGGCGATTCTGTTCGGCATTTGCGTGTATCGTCTGAAAATGAACGTGCTGGTGGCCTCCCTGATTTTCGTGCCCATCATGTTCGCGTTCGTGTGGCTGGGCGGTCTGCTGCCAATCGACTTGTTGAAGTGCCACGGTTTTACGGCGGCCGAATATACCGCCGCGCTCGCATCGGGCGCATCGATTCCGGCGGATTTGGCCGCCGCCGCCCAGAGTGTTCAGACGGTTTGGACGCTCGTGCTGTTGGCCTATTGCTTTCTGGCGTCCACGCTGCCCGTGTGGCTGTTGCTCCAGCCGCGTGACTACCTCAACGCCTACCTGCTCTACGCGATGATGATTCTCGGCTTCCTCGGCGTCTTCGTCGCGCATCCGACGCTTCAGACGGCCGCGTTCACTGGGTTTTCCGCCGTCGGCCGGTCGGGGCATTTGGAATATCTCTTCCCGTTCCTCTTCGTGACCGTGGCCTGTGGCGCCTGTTCCGGATTCCACGCGCTTGTCGCCAGCGGCACGACGGCCAAGCAGCTCGACAGTGAAAAGAGCATTCGTCCCGTGGCCTACGGCGGGATGTTGCTGGAAGGGGTGCTCGCCGTCATTGCACTTGTCGGCGTGGCCGGATCGTTCGCCAGTCAGGCGGATTACGTGAAGACGATCCAAGTCACGGAGCCGGTGAACGTCTTTGCATCCACGATCGCGGGGTTCGTCCAGAAGATGGGTTTCCCCGCCGAGACGGCGCGGTCGTTCATGTTGCTGTCCGTGTCGGCCTTCCTGTTGACGAGCGTGGATGCCGGTACGCGGTTGGCGCGTTTTTCGTGGCAGGAGTTTGTCGCCGCCGCCGCGCCCGCCGCGAACGGAACGGACGCGGCGAAGCGCGGGTGGCTCTACCGCGTCTGTCACAACATGTACGTTGGTACAGGCGTCGTGATTGCGCTCGTCTGCGCCCTGTTGCTCGGCAATCCGAAGGCGGCGAAATCGCTGTGGACGATTTTCGCGAGCGCGAACCAGTTGTTGGCGGCGTTGACGCTCTTGACGGCCACGCTCTGGTTCGTCCGCAACAAGAAGCCGTGTTGGATCACGCTCGTTCCGATGTGCTTCATGATGACGGTCAGCACCTACGCGCTCATTGCGCTTTTCCGCACGTCGTTGACGGGTGGGAACTGGACGGTCGTCGGCGCGACGGGTTTTCTCATTCTCGTCGCAATCGCGCTCATTCTCTTTTCGCTTTCGTACGTCTACACGCGCTTCGTCCGAAAAGAAGCGGCCTGAGCGTCGAGGGCGGTTTTTGCGTCCCGTGCGTCGGGGCGCAAAAATGTCGCGCGGCATGGATTCCGGAATTGCATCCCAGGTGGAAATCCATTAAAATACCCTTTGTTTGTCTCGGCGGAAGTTCGTCGAGCCGATGGTAACAACGAAATGGGTTCAGAAAAAGAATGAAACTCAATGTCACCCTCGCCGCCGCCGCTGTCGCGGCGGTTTTCGCCGGTTGCGGCCCGGCCAAACCCGAGCTCCACATCTACACGTGGACGGACTACATTGCGCCCGACGTGTTGCAGGCCTTCGAGCAGAAACACGGCTGTACGGTCGTCGTGGATACGTTCGATTCGAACGAATCCATGTACGCGAAACTCAAAGCCGGTGCGACGGGCTACGACGTAATCATGCCCAGTTCCTATCAGGTCAACACGATGGCGAAGGAAGGGATGATTCTCAAGCTGGATCATGCCAAACTCCCCAACGTCAAAAAGAATTTCGACAAGCGGTTTACTTCGCAGATCATCGATCCCGCGTTCACCTACAGCGTTCCCTACGCCGTCACGTATACGGGTTTTGCCTATGTGAAGGACAAGATTCCCGCCGGTGCGGACGTTGGCAGCTGGGCGATTCTCGGCAATGCGGCGTTGAAGGGGCGCGTCTCGCTGCTCGACGACCAGCGCGAGGTCATCGGCGCCGGTCTGATGTATCTGGGCTATTCGATCAACTCGACGAACGCGGTTGAAATCGACAAGGCGGTCGACCAGATCCTGAAATGGAAGGCCAACGTGCGCAAGTTCGACGCGGAGAGCTACAAGACGGAAGTCGCCTCCGGCGCGATTTCGCTTGGACACGGGTATTCCACGGATACGACGCAGGTAATCGTGGGCGACGAGGAGGCGGGCGCGGCGCCGCGTCCCGACATCGGTTTCGCCCTGCCGAAGGAGGGCTACACGATCGCGTTCGACGAAATGGTCATTTCCTCCGCCTCCAAGCAGGTCGATCTGGCCTATGCGTTCATGAACTTCGTCTACGACGCCGAAATCGCCAAGACGAACATGGAGTACCTCTGCGGCCCGTCGCCCGTGGCGCCCGCCATTGCGGCGCTCGACGCGGACTACCGCAAGACCATCATTTTGGACGAGGCCACGCTCAAGCGCGGCCAGGTGCTGAAGGGCTTTGACGACCAGCCCGCCGTGATGGAACTCTACAACAAGGCCTGGGACAAGATCAAGGCCGGTGAATGATTAAAGGCGCATGAACCTTTTCCGCATCCTCAGAGTCGCGATTCGGGCCATTTGGCGAAACAAGACCCGGTCGTTCCTCACGATGCTCGGCATCATCTTCGGGATTGCCGCCGTCATCGTCGTGCTCGCCATCGGCAAAGGGGCGAGCGCGAACATGGTGGCGGAAATCTCGAAGATGGGCGACAACGTGGTGATGATCTTCAGCGAACAACGCCACGCGGCCGGCGGCGTCCACGGCGGCGCCGGTGAGGGGCAGTCGCTCACCACGTTGGACGGCTTGGCGATTCGGCGCGAACTCGCGCATCTCGTCAAGGCCGAATCGCCGGAGGTGCGGACGTCCATGCAGATCGTGTTCCAGGACAAAAACTGGAACACGACCGTTTACGGGTGCTCGACCGAGTTCCCGATGATTCGCAACTGGCAGGTGGACGAAGGGGGCTTCTTCACCGAGCAGGAGGAGAAGCAGTGCGCCCGCGTGTGTGTACTCGGCCGGACAGTCGTGAACAATCTTTTCCCGCAGGGCGATCCCACGGGGCGGACGTTGCGCATCGGCAACATGCCGTTCCGCGTGAAGGGCGTGATGGAGTCGAAGGGCGTCGGCGGCATGGGGCAAGATCAGGACGATGCCGTGCTTGTGCCCTACACGACGTGCAAGCGCGTCCTTCAGGCGTCCAAGTTTCCGGACAACGTACGCCAGATCAAGCTGTCGCTCTATTCGATGGATCAAATCGACGAGGCGAAGCGCGAAATCACGGCGTTGCTGCGCCAGCGCCATCGGCTGGGCGCGAATTCGGACGACGATTTTCGCATTATCGACATGGCGGAAATCACGTCGACGATGAGCGGCGTCTCAAACACAATGACCGTGCTGTTGGCGGCCGTGGCGGCGATTTCGTTGCTCGTGGGCGGTATCGGCATCATGAATATCATGCTTGTCTCCGTTACCGAACGCATCCGCGAAATCGGGTTGCGCATGGCCATCGGCGCCACGCCGGCGAATATTCTGAGCCAGTTCATCCTCGAATCGATCCTCCTTTCGACGGTCGGCGGCGGCATTGGCGTGGCGATTGGCGTGTATGGCGCCCGCGCGATTGGCGACGTTCTCGGCTGGCCGATTCTTGTTGAGGCCGGTTCGACGATGGTGGCGTTCTGTTTTTCCGCATTCGTGGGAATGTTCTTTGGGTTCTACCCCGCCTGGCGCGCGAGCCGCCTCAACCCCATTGACTGCCTCCGCTACGAGTAATGAACGATGAAGAAAATCTTATGGATCGTGTGGATGTTCGTGGCGGCCGTACTTCCGGCTGAAACGATCGTTGATTTCGCGAAAACGCCCGGTTGGCGGCCGGACTTCGGTCGCTTCGCCAATCCGGCCGAACGTGCCGAGCAGACGAAACGGGAGGCGGATGGGTTGCACTATTTCGTCGACCGGTCGCGGGATGACGGGCGCGGCTACTGTTCGCTCGTGGCGGACGGTCCGGCCGCGATTGTTTTCACATGGACGAATCAGATCGTGCGGTTCGTGATGCACCAGCCCCGGCGAAGTCCACTGGGATCCTACATGGCGCTCAAGTTCCGCGACGCGCAGGGCGAGTTCCTCCAGTTCCGCCCGATTGACGTCCAGGCGCTCGACGGCGACGACGTGGGACTTTGCTTCCGCGTTGAGGAGGGGGCGCATTCGGGTGAAACATGGGGGACGCAGAATCTCAACGCGAAATTCGACGGTCCGCTCCGCTTTGTCGAATTCAATTTCAACTGGACGTCCGTGGGCAAGGGCGAGGTCGTCTTCAAGCGGTTGGAGACGTTTGCCGAACCTGTGCGCGACTGTCGGACGCTGGACCGTGACGTCCTGCCGCTCGAAACGGGCAAGGACCGCTTCGCTTCGCCGACTTGCGGAATCGTCGCGACGAACGACACCCTCGTCGTCATGCTTTCGAAGTCGCACGACTGGCTACATCCTGTCGGAATGCCGCCGGGACCGGTTCGCTGGGACGGACCGGCGGAAATGACGCTGCGTCTTTCCCGTGTCGTGCCCGGAGGGCGGGTCGAACTCGGTCTGCGCGACGAGCGGACGAAAAAAGTCCGAAAGTTCTTCGCGCCTTGGGACTCGTCCAACGTCGTTTTCAAGACGGATTTGCCCGCATCGTCCGCCTGTTATCTGGCGCATCTGGCGTTCATGTTGCCGACGAACGTACTCGACCGCACGTTCACGATTCGGGGCATGGACGCCGTCGTGCGCCGGACGAAGGCCGAGGCGTTCAAGCTCGACGTCGAGACGGGCAACCCCCTGCATCTCGTCAATCGTCCCGAACATCGTCCCGTGGCGCGGCTGACCAACCGCGCGGTCGAGGCGCTGCCGTTGAAGGGAACGCTGCGCGTGACGGACTTCTGGGGGGCGGGGCAGACGATTCCGCTCGACCAGATGGTGGACGCGGGCGCGACGGTGGAGATTCCGTTGGACGTCCCTGTGAAGTTCGGCATCTATCGCGTGGACACGGCGTTGGTGGACGGTGACGGTCGTGCGAATGCGCGTGTGCAGTTCGCCAAACTTCCGCCACGTACGGTTACGCCGCAGTGGCCGAAAGGCGTGTTCCGGTTCGGCGTGAACTACCACATCATGCGCTACTCGGAGAAGGATCGTGCGTTGACGCAGGACGCGATGGTGGCGATGGGGTGCAAATTGTCGCGGAGCGACATTTTCGCGTTCTCCCAGGTCTGTCCGCAGGAGGGCGTGTACAATTGGGAGGCGTGTGAGCAAGGTCTGAAAGAACTTGAAGCCCACGGCATTTCGCTCGACGCGATTATGTACTCGACGCCGTACTGGGCACGGCCGAACGAGAAGCAGACGCCGGAGGCGAACAGACTGAAACGGACGTACTGCTTCCCGTGTCGTCCCGGTCTCTACGAGGACTACTGCCGCAAACTGGCGGCGCGTTACGGGACGCGAATCGCCTACTACGAAGTCGGGAACGAGTGGGACTTGACGCGTCCCGAAACGCTGACGATTGATGAGGGCATTCGGATGCAACGTGAGGCGATGCGCGGCCTTCACGCCGGTTGCGCGGACGTCGTCTGCATTCCGAACGGATGGGCGTGTGCGCTTGATTCGCGTCATCCGGCGTTTGCGCAGAATTTCCAGCGGCGGATGATGGGCGAGGCACAGGATGCCTACGACGTCTATCCGATCCATCTGCACGGCGCGTTCCGTGGCTACGCCCGGTCGCTGCGCGAGGTTTTCAAGTTCCGCGCGGAGAAGGGCATTCGCCAACCCTGGTATTCAAATGAATCGGCCCTGACGTCCGTGAACGGCGCGGAGGACGCCGTGGCGATTTGTGTCTGGCAGAAGATGCTGTTCGCGTGGAGCCACGGATCGACGGACTACATCTGGTACAATCTGCGCGGGACGGGGTTCGACCCGTCCGACGGCGAACAGGGGTATGGCCTGATGACAGGCGATTTCTACCCTCGCGCTGGGATGGCCGCCTTTTCGGCGGTGTCCGATATCTTCGGACGCCTGGCGTTCAAGGAACTCCTTGCGGACACGGAGCCGCGTCTCGTCGGCCGCTGGGAGGGCGTACGCGACGGGCGTTCCGTCGCCGTGCTCGCGGGATGGGACTTGATGGCGCAGACGCCGTGTCCGATTCGTGTGGCGACGGATGCGAAACGTGTCTGGCGTTGCGACGTGATGGGTAACCGCGTGGAGACGCTCGTGATCGGCGGACAGGTCATCATGCCGTTGACGATGGACCCGGTTGCATTCATTTTTGAAGAAGCGACGCGCATTGTGCCACAGGCCGACGATCTGGCCGCCGCCGCGACGTTCATCCTGCCCGATTTAGTCGTGCCGCCTGACGCCTATCCCGTCGCGCCGCAGATCGTGCTGGATCGTTTCAACCAGGTTGTGGAACTGTACCAGGCCGATCCCGCGAACGCGGATCGGACCTGGAAGGGTGCGGCGGACGTCTCCGCCAAGGCGTGGTTTACCCGCCGGGCGGATGGCACACTGGATGTGAAAGTCGAGGTGGTCGACGACGTGGCGGCAGTCGGCGATGGCGCGACGCTCGTTGTCAAGCGGCCCGGGGCGAAAGCCCGGCGCGTGGCGTTGACGGCCGTGTGCCGTACGGGCACGACGACCGTCTACGAAAATGCGCTCGACGTGTCCGCGTTGGGCGGTGGGACGGATTTGCGTGTCGGGTTGCTCGTCTATGACGACGACGGACGCGGCCGCGACGGCTGGCTGGAATCGTTCGTGGGGTTGGGCGAATCGCCCGACACGGCGGCCCTGTTCAATTGTCGGGACGTACCGGCGAAATAAACGAAATGAAAGGAGTTGCGGGGATGAAACGTTGGACAATGGTTCTGGCCGTGGCCATGGGCGCGGTTGTTGGAACGCAGGCGCGACCGCTGTGGCGTGCCGCCGCGCCGAACGCGCAAAGCGTGGTGACGCGGTTGGGCGACGGGACGGATCTGCGCGTCGATGTGCTGGCGGACAATCTGTTCCGGGTGCGAAAGAGTTGGACAAATGCCAACAATGCCGCCATCTGGACGGAAAGCGGACTGAACCGCTACGGCATCCTGAAAGAGACGTGGCCGGCGGCGGCGTTTACGCATACGGGTGGCACGGTTGCCACGACGGCCGCCGAACTTTCCGTGGACGCGGCGCAGGGGACGCTTCGCCTCAAGTCGCGCATTTCAGCGGCCGATGTGGCGATTGCGCCTCGAACCGTTGGCAAGGGATTCGCCATTTCGTTCAGACTGGCGAAGGACGAGCGCATCTATGGGCTGGGCGATTCGGGGCGTGACAACCTCATGCGGCGCGGACACCGGTTCGATTTGTGGATTCGCAACAACCTCTGCAACATCCCCATCCCCATGGCCGTGAGCCGGAACGGGTGGGGGGTGCTGTTGAACTCCACGTGGCGCCATGCGTTCGACTGCGGTGCGAAAGATCCCGACGCGCTGATCTGTGAAGCGAACGAGGGCGAGATCGATTTCTACGTCTTCACGGGTCGGGACTACCGGGAACTGCTCGACATCTACACGCAGTTGAGCGGTCGTCCCGCGCTCCTGCCGATTTGGGGTTACGGCTTCACCTACGTCTGCAATCAGAACATCGACCAGTTCGCCCTCATGAACGAAGTGATGAACTTCCGCGACCGCGATTTGCCGTGTGACGTGATTGGGCTTGAACCCGGCTGGATGAAGAAATTCTACGACAATTCGATTTACAAGGAATGGCATTCCGACCGTTTCTATTTCCCCTATTGGGCGCCGAAGGGCGACCACACGTGGGTGGGCGCGATGAAGCGGCTGGGCGCGAAACTCTCGCTCTGGCTCTGTTGCGACTACGACCTCTTCCGCTACGAGGAGCAGTGCGCGGCGGGATTGGCAAAGGCGTCCGGCCGTCAAGTGGAGGTGCCGGCGGGCGTCACGGAGACGTGGGAGGATGATCGCATCAATCCCGGCGCGGCGAAGAAAGCCGTGCAGAAACCCTCCCGCCACAAGGAGGCGATGTACCGGAATCTGAATTGTCCGGAGGACGATGTTCCGGATGGGCTGTTGCCGTGGTTCGAGCATCTCAAGAAATTCGTCGACCAAGGTGCGCAGTGTTTCAAGCTCGACGGGTGCAACCAGTTTGGCGAGCATCCGAACCGCGCGTGGGCGAACGGGCGGTCGGACGAGGAAATGCACAACCTCTACAGCGACGTCTACGACAAGCAGATGGCGCGTGGCTACGAGGCCTACACAGGGCGTCGTGCCATGGTCTATTCGGCGGGCGGATATGCGGGCGTCCAGCAGTTCGTGGCCACGTGGGCGGGCGACACGGGCGGTGGCGCGAAGCCGTTGGCGTCGCTTCTGAACCTCGGCATTTCGGGTCACTCGAACCAGAGTTGCGACATGACGATCGGCGATGTTCAGTCGCTCCACTTCGGTTTCCTTCAGACATGGAGCCAGCAGAACAACTGGGACTACTGGCAGCAGCCGTGGCTCTATCCGCCCGAACGGGTGGCCGTTTTCAAAGCCTACGATCAGTTGCGCTACCGTCTGTTGCCCTATCTCTACACGGCGGCGGCCGAGGCGGCCCGTACGGGCTGGCCCGTCATGCGCGCGCTTCCGTTCGTCTATCCGGACGATCCGGCCTATGATGCCTGTGTAACGACCTATCTGCTGGGACCGGATCTGCTTGTCTCCGCGTTCACGCCGAAAATCAACATCCCGCCGGGCACGTGGTACGACTGGCGGACGGGCGAGCCGGTGACGGGGCCGACGGTGCGCGACGTGAAGGTGACGCCGTCGTGGGGCGGCAGCCTCTACGTCCGTGCGGGCGCGATCGTGCCGATGTGGCCGCAGAAGTTCCACGTCGAGAAGGGGTGGAACGAGACGGTCGAACTCCACGTGTGGCCGGGCGCGGACGGTGCGAGTGAACTGTACGAGGATGACGGCATCTCGCTCGACTACCGTGCCGGCAAGGGGGCGCGGACGGCGCTGACGCTCAAAGACGGGTTCTTGACCGTGGGGACGCGCGTGGGGGCTTTTGCGGGAATGCCCGCCATGCGGCAGATGAAAGCCGTCTTCCACGCACCGGGCGGCGCGACGACGACCGTCGATCTCGGCGCCGTCGGCGCGGCGGGTACGCGCGTGCCCGTCCCGTCCGCCGCGAAGTGAACGGACGGAAAAGACGGACGAACGAATGGGCGCTGACAGTCGGGGGCGCGAATGAAGGTCTGGATTGTCAATCCCTTCGACAATCTGCCGTTGGAAGGGAATCGTCCGCAACGTTACTGGCTCATGGCGCGCGCGTTTGCGCGGGCGGGGCACGATGTGACGTTGTGGACAAGCGACTTCTCCCATGCGCGAAAGGCGCGGCGGCAGCTCGGCGTGAACGTCGGCACATCGTTCGTCCGTGATGGATTTCGGACGGTGCTGGTCGCGACGCGCCCTTATCGCGCGAATATCGGTCTGGCGCGAATCGTCTCGCATCGACTGCTGGCGAAAGCATGGGCGCGACGTGTGGCGGATGAACCCGTGCCGGACCTCGTTGTCGCCTCGTCGCCGCCGTTAAGTCTTTGTGCGGCGGCACGGGACTATTGCGCGGTGCAGAACGTGCCGTTCATCGTAGACGTCATGGATGCTTGGCCGGAGACGTTCGAGCGGGTGCTGCCGCGTATGTTGTTGGCGCCGTTGCGCCGTCTGGCGCGGCGGAACTACCAGGCCGCCACCGCGATTTCGACTGTGTCCGAACGCTATGTCGATCTCGTGCGGGGATACGGCGTCCGTGCCCCTGTCAAACTCTTCTACCACGGAATCGAACGGAACGCATCGATGGCGCGGACGGATGGGCGGCCGGAATCGGCGGCGTGGCGGCTCGTTTATGCGGGGAATATGGGAGCGTCCTACGATGTGCGCACGGTGATTGCGGCCGTGGAGACGTTGCCGGACGTCACGCTCGACTTGGCGGGGACGGGACCGTGCGAACCGGCCTGGCGGACGTTGGCGGCGACGTGTCCGCGCATCCGTTTTCATGGTTATTTGGATGCGGCGGCATTACAGGCGTTGTTGGCGATGGCAGACGCGGGCGTTGTGCCGATGTTCCCCGCGTCGTGTGTGGGCGTGCCGTATAAACTGGCCGACTACGCCGCGGTGGGATTGCCTGTGCTCAATTCGCTGACGGGGGAGACGGCGCGGGTGTTGGCTGAAACAGGCGCGGGGTTTTCCTATCAGGCCGGCGATGTGGCGTCTTTTCGTGCGGCGTTGGCGGCGTTGCGAAAGGCCGAACCGGCGGGCGTGCGTCGTGGCGTGGCCGCCCTTGCGGCGCGTTTCGATGCGGATGAAATCTACCGCGCCTACGTCGCATGGGCGCAAGGTGTCAGATCGATTCCTGTCCCGTCAAGCCATTGACACGAAAAACGGTGTCGGGGCGAAGACAACGCCGAGCGTGTCGTTGACGCGAATAGGTTAGGAGAGAGACGCTTATCGCAGCGAACGGCGACTGTTCCGATTTTCGAATCTTACCGTTGCCTAACAAGGTGTTTCTGTGAGATACTCTACACAGTTTAGGCGTTTTGTGATTTCGACAACAAGAAGGAACTACCAACATGAGTGGAACAATCGAAACGATGCCCCCGGAACTTCGGGCTTTCGTCGAGGAATGGAAGGACAAGCCGGGGAACCTGATTATGGTTCTCCATCGTGTGCAGCAGACGTACGGTTTCATCCCGCGGGCCATCGCGATTGAGATCAGCCAGGTGTTGAACGTCCCGCTGGCGAAAATCTACGGCGTGGTTACCTTCTACAATTTCTTCCGTCTTCAGAAGATGGGCAAGTACAACATTCAGGTGTGCATGGGTACGGCCTGCTACCTGCGTGGCGGCGAAGACCTCATCATGGCGTTCGAGAAGCAGTTGGGCGTGGGCATCAATGCGACGACGCCGGACGGTCTGTTCTCCGTCGAAGCGGTGCGTTGCCTCGGCTGCTGTGGCCTTGCGCCGGTGGCGGTTGTGAATGGCGACGTGCACGGCAAGTTGACGACGAAGAACGTGGCGGACATCATCAAGCACTATCGCGAGCTCGGCTGGGCCGGCGAGCAGAAGTGATTTCAGAATCGAGAAGAAGGAGAGAGTCATGGCAAAGTTGACGCTTGAAGACCTCCGCAAGATGCGTGGGGAACGGCAGAAAGCGATGGAACTGCGCGACAGTTCCAACAAGGACGTGCAGGTCATCGTGGGCATGGGCACGTGTGGCATTGCGGCCGGCGCGAAGGACACGTTCGCGACGCTCGTGGATACGTTGAGCGAGAAGGGGTTGACCAACGTTCTCGTCCGGCAGACTGGCTGCATGGGCCTCTGCCATTCCGAGCCGACCGTCGAGGTCGTCGTCCCCGGAATGCCGTCGGTGATCTACGGTCACGTGGACGCCGCGACGGCGAAGGAAATCGTCGAAAAGCACATCGTCGGCCACGCGCTGATCGACGCCAAGATTTGCGACCACCCCTCGATCGACATCATCAAAGGAAAGTAACACGTCATGGCCTATCAGTCTTATATTCTCGTTTGCGGCGGCACGGCGTGTTGTTCGGGCGGCGGTACGAAGATCATCGAAGAGTTCAACAAGCAGCTCAAGGAGCAGGGGCTTGACAAGACGGTGCAGGTCGTCACGACGGGCTGCCTGGGTTTCTGTGAACAGGGGCCGATCGTCAAGATCCTTCCGCAGGGCACGTTCTACGTGAAGGTAACGGCGGAGGATGTCAAGGAGATCATCTCCGAACACCTCGTCAAGGGGCGTGTTGTGCAGCGTCTCTGCTACGACCCCGAACAGGCGAAGCGTCTCGTTGCCGAGGCGAACATTCCGTTCTACCAGAAGCAGTACCGCATTGTTCTGCGTAACTGCGGCGTGATCGATCCGGAGAAGATCGAGGACTACATCGCTCGTGACGGCTACAAGGCGATCGAGAAGGTGCTGTTCGAGATGACGCCGGAGCAGGTCGTCGAAGAGATGGTCAAGTCCGGTCTGCGCGGCCGTGGCGGCGCGGGCTTCCCGACGGGTATCAAGTGGAAGTTCGCCCAGCAGCAGCCCAAGGGTCAGAAGTACATGGTCTGCAATGCGGACGAAGGCGATCCGGGTGCGTACATGGATCGTTCGACGTTGGAGGGCGATCCCCACTCCATCCTTGAGGCCATGACGATCGCGGGCTACGCGATTGGCGCTTCCAAGGGCTTCATCTACATCCGCGCCGAATATCCGCTCGCCATCCATCGCCTCCAGGTGGCCATCGCGCAGGCGCATGAACTTGGTCTGCTGGGCGACGATATCCTCGGCTCCGGTTTCTCGTTCGACGTCGAGCTCCGCTTCGGCGCGGGCGCGTTTGTGTGTGGTGAAGAGACGGCGTTGCTGCAGTCCATCGAAGGCCATCGCGGAATGCCGCGTCCGCGTCCGCCGTTCCCGGCTGTCAAGGGCCTCTGGGGCTGCCCGACTGTCATCAACAATGTCGAAACGCTGGCGAACATTCCCGTCATCATCAACAAGGGCGCGGACTGGTTCAACAAGATCGGTACGGCCACGACGAAGGGTACGAAGGTCTTTGCGTTGACGGGCAAGGTGAACAACTCCGGCCTCATCGAAGTGCCGATGGGTACGACGCTTCGCGAAATCATCTTCGACATCGGCGGCGGCATCCGTGGCGGCCACCAGTTCAAGGCGGCGCAGACGGGCGGTCCTTCCGGCGGCATCATTCCGCCGCAGTTCCTCGACACGCCGATCGACTACGAATCCCTCGCCCAGATTGGTTCGATCATGGGTTCGGGCGGACTCATCGTCATGGACGAGACGGACTGCGTAGTCGACATTGCCAAGTTCTACCTCGACTTCACGGTCGATGAAAGTTGCGGCAAGTGTGCGCCCTGCCGTATCGGTGGCCGCAAGCTCCTCAACTATCTGAACAAGATCACCGAGGGCCGTGGCGAGGAGCAGGACATCGAGGACATGGAGAAGATCTGTGACGCGATGAACAAGGCGTCGCTCTGCGGGTTGGGGCAGACGGCCTCGAACCCCGTGCGCTCCACGCTCAAGTACTTCATGGACGAGTACATGGAGCACATTCACGACAAGAAGTGCCGTTCGGGCAAGTGCAAGAAACTCGTCACCTACACGATCGACGAAAAACTGTGCAAGGGTTGTACGATGTGCGCCCGCAAGTGCCCCGTCGGCGCCATCGCCGGTTCGGTGCGCCAGCCGCACACGATCGATTCGAAGAAGTGCATCAAGTGCGGCGCCTGCGAGGCGACGTGCAAGTTCCACGCGATTTCTCATGCCTGATTAGGACGAAGAAAGGATTTTGACAAAATGGAAACCCCCGAAATGATTTCCCTTGAGATCAACGGCGTCCCCGTCAGTGTGCCGAAAGGTTCCAACCTTCTCGTCGCGGCGAAAGCGGCGAACGTGAAGATTCCGACGCTTTGCTACCATCCCGACCTCAAGGCGGGTGCCAGCTGCGGCCTCTGCGTCGTACGCCAGCTCGTGCCGAGCCGCACGGAGCCCGGCAAGTTCGTGCCGAGCCCGAAGATGCTTCGCGCCTGCTGCACCGAGGCGATGCCGGGCATGAAGATTGTCACGCACGATCCGGACATCGTCCAGGTGCGTCGTACCGTGCTCGAACTCATCCTCGCGAACCATCCGCAGGACTGTCTGCAGTGCCCGCGCTCGGGTTCGTGCGAACTCCAGAACATCGCGGCCGATTTCGGCATCCGCGAAGTTCCGTTCCCGCGCGAAGTCGTCCACCACGACAACGACACGTCCACGACGTCCATCGTGCTGAACCCCGACAAGTGCATCAAGTGCGGGCGTTGTGCCGAAGTCTGCCAGCACATGCAGAACGTGTGGGCGCTTGAGTTCATCGGGCGCGGCGAAAAGACGATCATGCAGCCGGCCGCCGGCGTGTCGCTGGCCGATTCGCCCTGCATCAAGTGCGGCCAGTGCTCCGCGCACTGCCCCGTGGGCGCGATCTACGAGAAGGACGACACGCGGAAGGTGGTCAAGGCCATCCTCGATCCGGCGAAGACCTGTCTCGTGCAGATTGCCCCGGCCGTCCGCGTGGCTCTCGGCGAGGAGTTCGGCATGAAGCCGGGCGAACTCACCACGGGCAAGATCTACGCGGCGCTCCGCCGTCTCGGTTTCAACAAGGTGTTCGACACGAACTTCTCTGCCGACGTCACGATCATGGAAGAAGGCACGGAGTTCATCAAGCGCTTCACGAAGGGTGGCGCAATGCCGCTCTTCACGAGCTGCTGCCCGGCGTGGACGGACTGGATGGAGAAGTATGCGCCCGACTTCACGGAGAACTTCTCCTCCGCCAAGTCGCCGCAGCAGATGCTCTCCGCGCTCGCCAAGACCTACTGGGCCGAAAAGAACGGCCTTGATCCCAAGAGCATTCACATGACGTCGGTCATGCCTTGCACGGCCAAGAAGTTCGAAATCCAGCGCGACGAGCACATGAGCGCGTCTTGTACGCAGGATACGGACGTCGTGCTGACGACCCGCGAACTCGCCCGCATGATCAAGTCCGCCGGCATCGATTTCGAGTCGTTGCCCGATGAGAAGGCCGACGAACTGCTCGGCGCCTACACGGGCGCGGGCACGATTTTCGGCGTCACGGGCGGCGTGATGGAGGCGGCTCTCCGTACGGCCTACTGTCTGATCACGGGCGAGGCGAAGCCGCCGTCGATCGAGTTCCAGGATGTGCGCGGCATGGATGGTGTGAAGACGGCGACGATCGACATCAAGGGAACGCCGGTGAACATCGCCGTCGTCCACCAGATGGCCAACGCCGAGAAGGTGCTGGACGAAATTCGCGAAGACCGCAAGGCCGGCCGCAAGCCGCGCTACGACTTCATCGAGGTCATGGCGTGCCGTGGCGGCTGCATTGGCGGCGGCGGCCAGCCGTGCTTGGCGACGGACGAAATCCGTGCCCTTCGTACGCAAGGGCTTTATACGGACGACGAACGTTGCGAACTCCGCATGAGCCACCTGAACCCCGAAGTCCAGACGCTCTACAAGGACTATCTGGGCGAACCCGGTTCCGAAAAGGCTGAGCATCTGCTCCACACGCAGTATCAGAAGCGCGAACTCTATCAGTTCCCCGCGTAACGGATGCTGCATCGGGCGGCGTGCCGCCCGCGTATGTGCCCGAACCGCCGAAACGGCGGTTCGGGTTTTTCTTTCTGACGGTTTATGGAGAATGTCATTGTGTGGTATAATGCGTTCATGAAACTTCATCATAGCCTTGTCTGTCTGTCGCTTGCGTTCACCTTTTTGGGGGCGCGGGAACTTCCGGCCGCGTCGACGTGCGCGAAGCCGTTTCGTCCGCCGGCCGTGCCGCTTGTCAGCGTGGATCCGCATTTCAGCGTGTGGAGCGCGGCGGATCGTTTGACGGATCGGGACACGACCCATTGGGCCGGTGCGCGTCAGCCGCTTTCGATTATCCTCACGGCGGATGGGCGGAAATATCGTCTGTGCGGTCGCGAGCCGATGGATGTTCCGCCGTTGCCGCAGACGGCCGTGCGCGTGTTGGCGAACGAGACGCTCTACACGTTCGGCGCCGGTGCGTTGTCTGTCGAACTGAGTTTCATGACGGCGAAACTGCCTGACGATCTTGAGGTCTTCTCGCGTCCTGTCACCTACGTGACGGCGACGGTTGTCGGCGCAAAGGATTTTCGGCTCGATATGAATCTGCCGCACGAACTCGCACGTGACGACGACCGGGCGGCGATGGTCGAACGTACGACGACGGTTTCGGGCATCCCGGCGCGATGCGTCGGCCGTAAGGATCAGGTTCCCTTTCGCGTGAAGGGCGATTCCAAACGCGCCGATTGGGGTTCTGTCTGGCAAGTGGGGCCGTTTGTCGAGGGGAACGAAGTGCGTTATCTGCTGGCCATCGAACATGGCGTGACGGCGCGGTACTTCGGGAAGAGTCTTGTCGATTGGTGGCAGCGCGGGGGCAAGCCGTTCGAAACGATGCTGGCGGAGGCCGTGCGAGATTTTCCGCGCGTCCGTGCGTCCGTCCGTGCGTTCGATGCCGCGCTGACCGCGCGGGCGGAACGGATCGGGGGCGTGAAATACGCGCGTGTGGCCGAACTCGCCTGGCGGCAGAGTTTCGCGGCCTGCATCTTCGTGGCGGCGCCGAACGGCGAACCGTACATGTTTTCCGCCGAGAACCATTCGGGCGGTATGATTGGAACAACGGACGTTTTCTATCCGCAGTTGCCGCATCTGCTGCTTGCCGGGCCGACGTTTGTCAAAGCGACGCTTGCGCCTGTCTGCGCCTATGCGTCAAGCACGAACTGGCCGTATCCCTACGCGCCGCACGACCTGGGGTTGTTCCCCGTGGCCGAAGGGCAGTTCTACGGAATGCGCAAGGGACAGTCCGTGGGCGGCGGGGATGACGACACGTTCCGGATGCCCGTGGAGGAATGCGGCAACATGCTGATTTGTCTTTCCGCGCTCGCGCACCGCGAAGGGAATGCCGACTTCGCCGGGCGCTGGTGGCCGACGGTGACGCAGTGGGCGCAGTATCTGGAGAAAGTCGGGTTCGACCCCGAAAACCAGCTCTGTACGGACGATTTCGCCGGACACCTCGCGCACAACGCGAATCTGTCCGTCAAGACGATCGTCGCACTCGCGGGCTACGGGTTCATGGCGGATTTGCGTGGCGAGAAAGACGTCGCGGCGCGTTATCGGAAAATTGCGCAGGACATGGTGCCGCGCTGGATCGCCGCCGTGAAGGGTGGCCGCCATGGGGCGGGACGTCTGGCGTTTGACCGGCCCGACACGTGGAGCATGAAGTACAACCTCGTGTGGGATCGTCTGCTGGGATTCAACCTCTTTCCGCCGGATGTGGCGGAACGTGAAATGGCGGCCTATCTGAAGTTGCAGGAGACGTATGGCTTGCCGCTCGATTCGCGCAAGGCCTACACGAAGGCCGATTGGCTCGTGTGGGTGGCGTGTCTGCGCGGGCGCACGGATGATTTGGAAACGTTCGTCGCGCCGCTCTACCGTTTCCTCGATACATCGTGCGACCGCCAGCCGTTTGGCGACTGGTATGAGGCCGATTGCGGTCTGGCGCGTGGTTTCAAGGCTCGGAGTGTCGTTGGCGGCGTGTTTCTGCCGTTCCTCGCATTCCCGTCGACGATCGCGGCGGACGCAAAGGTTCCCGCGCGGGTGGACAAGGCGTGGGCGGCGACGGTGACGGACGCGGGCGTGTTCGACGGACTGAACTATCGCGTGTTCGTGCCGCAGGGAATCGGACACGGCGAAAAGGTGCCGCTCGTCCTCTTCTTGCACGGTGCGGGCGAACGCGGGTCGGACAACGTGGCGCAGCTCGTCCACGGCGTTCCGCAAATCATTGGTTACAGCGAACGGACGGGACGGAAGGCGATTGTCGTGGCGCCGCAATGCCCGGCCGGCGCCCAGTGGGTCGATACGCCGTGGAGTGCGCCTGCGCACACCATGAATCCGCAGCCGTCCGTGAACATGGCGAAAGCACTCGCGCTCGTGAAGGACATGATGGTTCGCTATCCCATTGATCCGAGTCGTATCTACGTGACCGGCATTTCGATGGGCGGGTATGGCACGTGGGACATCGTGCAGCGGATGCCGGAGATGTTTGCCGCCGCGTTGCCGATCTGCGGTGGCGGGGATGTGGCCTGTGCGCCGCGTTTGGTGAATCTTCCGTTGCGCGTCGTCCACGGCGACGCCGACAGCGCCGTTCCCGTGAAACGGTCACGGGACATGGTGGCCGCCGTGAATGCGGCGGGTGGCCATGTCGTCTACACGGAAGTTCCGAACGCGGAACATGACGTCTGGTCGCGGACCTACGCCGACGATACCGTGCTGGACTGGTTGTTCGGACACGTTCGGCCGACGGCCGCCGATAAAAAATGCAGCAAGGGTAAACTTCGTGATTGACTTGGACGACGGAATGGGGTATCATACTTCCCAACTTGCCGATTTCAGAATTTTGGAAACTTGAACAAGGAGTCAATATGAATCGCATCATGAAGAGTGGTTTGCTTGCTTGCGCGTTGGCGCTGGCCGCGCAGCCGATTTTCGCGCAGGAGACGGCGGAGAAGGAATATACCGGCGCTCCGGATCCGAAGTCGTACGGCTACACGGTGCTGGCTGTTGGTTTGGCGACACCGATCACGCTTCCGTGGGGCAATGACTGGGACGTGTTCGGTCTCGACCTTAACTTGCTCTACAGCGATTGCAACAAAATGTACGGCATCCAGCTGGGCGGCCTTGCCAACTGTGCGCGTTTGGATATGTACGGTGCGCAGGTTGCGTTGGGTTGTAACTATGCGAACCGTAATGCCTATGGCTTGCAGGTTTCGCTTGCCAACGTCTGCAACCGCGAACAGATGGGCATCTTTGTGGATGCGGTCGGTGTGAACCGCGAGTCGTCGGGGCTGCGGGCGGATTTGATTGGTTCGCTTTGCGGGGAGGCGTTCTACGGCCTTTCGGTCGCGGGTTTGGCGAGTGCGGTGCGTGAGGATATGTGGGGTTGGCAGCTTGCGCTTGGCGGCACGTTCGCGCGTCGGGTTCATGGTTTCCAGACGGCGCTTTTGTTCAACATGACGGACGAATTGCGGGGTGCCCAGTTGGGAATCGTGAACTACGCTTCAACGTGTTCGGCCGGTTTCCAGGTTGGTCTCGTGAACATGATCATGGACAACGAAGTCCCTGTTCTTCCGTTCTTCAACTGTTACTTCTAAGTTGATTTTGTGGATTGCGACTGTAGCTCAATTGGATAGAGCGTTGGCCTCCGAAGCCGAAGGTTGCTGGTTCGATCCCAGTCAGTCGCACCAATCGTGAGAATGCGAAGCCCTTGTGGATGTCAATCCGCAGGGGTTTTTCGTTTGTAGCCGTCTATTAGGAACGGATGGAGATGATTCTGCCTGATTTTCTAGTTCTTCGTACGCGGATGGTACGTGAAATCCGTGCGTTCTTCGATGCTCGCGATTTCGTTGAGGTGGACACGCCGGTACGTATTCCCGCGCCAGCGCCAGAACCGCATATTGACTGTCCGCCCAGCGGGACTTGGTATCTACGCGCCTCACCCGAACTTCAAATGAAGAAGCTGTTGGCGGCAGGTCTGTCGCGCATCTATCAGATCGGGCCGTGTTTCCGGGCGGGCGAGAAAGGGCGGAAGCACAGTCCCGAATTTACAATGCTTGAATGGTATCGGGCACAGGCGGACTATCTGGATATCGCGGCGGACATGGAAGCGCTCGTTGGTGGTCTGCTCGCTCATTTTCGGGGCATCGTGTGCAAACCGTTCGTGCGTCTGTCCGTGCGGGAGGCCTATCGGCGTTTCGCGGGCTGGGATCCCGTGGCGGACTTTGATCAAGATCGTTTCGATTTCGACATGGCGGAGAAGATCGAACCGAATCTACCGAAAGAGCCGACGTTTCTGATGGACTATCCCGCCCCCGCCGCCTCGTTGTCGAAATTGAAAGCGAACGATCCGCGTGTCGCTGAACGCTGGGAACTTTACGTGGACGGCATGGAACTCGCCAATGCATTCACGGAATTGACGGATCCCGTCGAGCAACGTCGGCGTTTCGTGTCCGCGAAAAACGAGCGTAGGACGCTGGGCGAGGCGGACTATCCGTTGGACGAGGATTTTCTTGCCGTCCTCGGCGCGATGCCACCGGCCGGCGGCGTTGCACTCGGCGTGGATCGTCTGGCGATGCTTCTCTGTGGAACGCAGACGATTGACGATGTGCGCGTTGCACCCTGATGGCAGTCGCTTTTCGGCAATCCAAACTTGGACGATTTGGTACTTGCAAAATCACGCTGAATCCGCTAAACTATGAATTCCATTTTGTGAAAGGTAGAGACTCATGAAAGAAGGCATCCATCCGAATTACGTCGACGCCACGATTACGTGCGCGTGCGGCAATGTCATTCACACGCGTTCCACGAAGCCGACGATGCAGGTGAACACTTGTTCCGCGTGCCATCCGTACTTCACGGGCCAGAAGACGATGGTCGATACGGAAGGCCGCGTTGATATGTTCAAGAAGCGCTACGCGAAATTCCAGAAGAAGGCTTGATCGACAAAGGTCAGATCGAAAACGTCCTGGGGCGTCTGAGTGCCGTGGAAGCGGCAATGGGCGACCCAGGCGTTTTGGCAGATGCGAAGCGCTATCGGGAGACCGTGCGCGAGCACACCGCCCTTCGTAAACTCGATGTGGCGGCGAAGCGTTATTTCAAGATTCTGGATGACATCTCCGGCAACGAAACGCTCTTGGCGGATCCGGATTTTGCGGCGGACGCGCAGGCGGAAATCGAACGCCTGAAAAGCGAGTTGCCTGACGCCGAGCGAAAGGTTTTGGCGGGGCTTCTGCCGCCCGATCCGTTAGAAGGGCGGAACGCGGTCTTCGAGGTACGCGCGGGCACGGGCGGCGAGGAGGCGGCTCTGTTCGCGGGCGACCTGTTTCGCATGTATTCGCGTTACTGCGAGGCGAAGGGGTGGAAGATCGGCGTGATGTCCGAATCCCCGACGTCGCTCGACGGTTACAAGGAAATCATCTTTACGGTGATGGGGGAAGGCGCTTACGGGTTTTTCCGCTTTGAATCGGGCGGGCATCGCGTCCAGCGCGTCCCGGTCACGGAGGCGCAGGGGCGTATTCACACGTCGGCGGCCACGGTGATCGTGTTCCCGGAAGCCGACGAGGAAGCCGACGATTTCGAGATTCCCGAGAAGGATTTGCGGATCGATATTTTCTGCGCGGGTGGTCATGGCGGGCAGGGCGTGAATACGACGTATTCGGCCATCCGCATGACGCACTTGCCGACGGGGCTGGTGGCGCAATGCCAGGACGAGCGTTCGCAGCAGCGCAACAAGGAAAAATGCTTGGCCACGCTGAAAGCGCGTATCCTCGACCAGAAGCGGCGCGAGGAGGAGGCGAAAGCCGGTGCATCCCGTCTATCCCTGCGCGGGTCGGGTGATCGTTCCGAGCGTATTCGGACGTACAATTTTCCGCAAAACCGGCTGACGGATCATCGTGTCGATTTGACGCTCTATGCGCTGGATCGCGTGATGGAAGGGGATTTGGATCCCGTGTTGTCGGTGCTTCATGAAAAAGACCTCTCAGACCGGATTGCGGCCGCGTTGGGAGCCAAGACGGCGTAGTCGGGGGAGGGTGCGATGTTGGCGAATGTGATTGTAGACTGGAATCCTTTCCACTTCTTCTGCTATCCGTGGTTTTGGTCGAGCTTCCTGGGATGGATGACGGCCCAGACAATCAAACTCGTGCGGGCGGCGATCAAGACGCGCAGTGTCGATTTCGAGTATCTGGTGTCAACTGGCGGAATGCCGAGCGCCCATTCGGCGATGGCGGCGGGGCTGGTGACGTCGGTGGGGCTGACCGAAGGATTCGGTACGCCGATAGCGATGCTTGCGCTCGGGTTCGCGTCCGTGACGATGTTCGACGCGGCGACGGTGCGCAAGGCGGCGGGTGAACAGGCGAAGGTGCTCAACCGAATCGTCCGCGATTTAGTGCAGAGCCGTCATTTGCCGTCGCGTATCCATTTGAAGGAACTGCTGGGCCATTCGCGCACGGAAGTTCTGTGGGGCATGGCGACGGGCATTTGCGTGGCTACGCTCGTGTGCTACGTGTGGCGTTGACGCCGCTGCGCCAGTGCGTCGAGCACGGCCGCCAGTTTTTCGCGCTTGGCGCGTTGCGCCTCCAGCGGCGAGGGAAAGAGCGAAGGGGATTCACCGCCTGGCGACGCGACGAAGTCCGATACGCCGAATCCAACGAGCCGGACACTGCGACAGCTCCATTCCGGCCATTCGCGGTCGAACAATTCCAGTACTTGATGGCGGAACGTCATGTCGTCGCAGGCCGGAAGTTCAAACCGTGCCTGGCGCGTCACTGTGTTGAACGCGGCGTCGCGCAGTTTCAACCGACACGTCCGCGCCCAACGCGGCTTCGTACGGACGCGCCGCCCCACGTCCGTCACGAGTTCGAGCAGTTTTGCGCGTACAGAGGCGCGGCGGGATTCGTCCACATCGAACGTGTGTTCACGCGAGACACTTTTCTCGTCGGCCTCCTCATGTGCGACGATCGTTGAATCGAGGCCGAACGCATGGGCGCGGATGGACGCCGCCGCTGCGTCGCCGAGAATGCGCACAAGGAACCGCGGGTCGGCCTGTTGCAGATCTGCGCACGTGTGATAGCCGTATTTCACGAGTACTTCACTCGTCTTTTTCCCCACGCCCCAAAGAATTTTGACGGGACGCGGCGCCAGCCAGGCGCGGATGGCTTCGGCCTCGAACGGCATCACGTAGAGGCCGTCCGGCTTCGCTTCTTCGCTGCCGATTTTCGCAAGGAGACGATTCGGCGCAATGCCAACGGAACACGTTAGGCCACAGACGCTTCGGACTTCTTCGCGCAGACACATCCCCAGCGTTCGCGCGTCGCCGAACAGGTGGATCGTCCCCGAAATGTCGAGGAACGCCTCGTCCACCGACACCGCTTCGACGAACGGCGTGTAGTGTCCGAGAATCTCGAACACTTGGCGCGAAACGGCCGCGTAGACATCCATGCGCGGCGTGACGAAAATGGCATGGGGGCATTTCTGGTAGGCCGTCCGGCTGGGCATTGCCGAATGGACACCATAGCGCCGCGCCTCGTATGAACACGTGGAGACGACGCCGCGCTCGTGCGGCCCGGCGCCCACGACGACGGGTTTTCCGCGCCAGTCGGGATGGTCGCGCTGCTCTACCGCCGCGAAAAACGCATCCATGTCCACGTGTAGAACCGTGTTCATGCCGTTGTGCCGAATTCCGCGTTTCAACGCGAGACGTCAACGGCGACGAGATCGCCGCCCGCAAGTGTCGCCGTCCGCGAAACGCCTTTCCACGTGTAGCGGACGGTTGTCGGCGCATCGGCCAAATTCGCGAGGAACGCCATTTCCTTTCCCGTTGTCGCGGACTTCCAGACATAGCCGTACCACGCCGGCAACGTACCTCGAATCGTGGCGGAGAGCGGGTAGTCCGGCAGTTTCCAGGCCCAGAACGGCTTGCGCCCGAGCCACGTGATGGCGAGATCGGGTACGGGTTCGGTGAACGCGACTTCGCCCAGCAGCGTCCCGTAGGCGAAACAGTCCTTGTGCGCCTGGCGGAAGTTCACGAGTTTGCGGATGATCGCGCATTTCGACGGCGTGTCCAGCACAAGCGGGTGGTACCAGCCGAGAGCCTGTCCCCAAAGGAGTTCCCGCGTCTGCGCCGCACGGAAGGAACGGTCGTCGTCCTCGTGGTTTTCGGGACTGCAGAAGTACGTCGTGTAGCCCGAATAGACCGCATGGAAGAACGGTACGTCGTCGGGTTGGCGTTGCGTGACGGTCAGATAGCCGTCTACGACGTTCATCCACTGTTCGCCCGACCCTTCGGTCGTCAGAAACGCATTTGTCGCCGCATAGCGGGCGTGCGTTTTCGCGAGGATTTTTTGGTAGCCCTCGAAGTACCAGCTGCCGCCGCCTACGGGGTGGCCGTGATGTGGCGCGTAGCAGGCCGAACCCGCGCACGCGCCGATTTGGTCAAGAAAGAGCGATCCCGCGCCGAGGTCGAGGATGCGTCCCGCGAAGTCGTTCAACGTCTCGTCCCATGCGTCCGTCCAAGGACACATCGGCGAAAGCGGCGGCGTGACGGGACCGTACTTTTCAACCTTGGGCTGTCCGTCGGGACGGATGATCGCATGGGGCTTCACGTAGGGGTAGCTCATCAGCGGCACGCTCCAGAGACGCCCGTTTGTGTAGGGCATCGCCTCCTGTCCAATCGAACGGCAGTAGGCGAGACAAGCCTCCGTTCCCGGTTGCGCGGGGAAATACTCGGGGTAGTTCACGTCGTGCGGCGAATGTTGCCAGAGATGCCAGTGAATACCCGCGTCGATAGCGGGGAAAAGGGCGCGGATGCGCGTCATGACGTTGGAGACTTCGGCGGGGCCGCCATGGATGTTGAGCCAGAGCGGGATTTCCGCCATGCGTTTCGGGTAGTCGGTCTGCGTGACAATCGGCCCTTTCGCCGTCCACTTCGTCGTGAGCGCCCATGCGCGGTAGCGGGCGGCCACTTGCCACCAGTCGCCCGTGAACGGCGCGATCGTCACCGCGTAGCGCGGTCCCTCCGCCGCCTGTCCGGGACGGCCCGCGTGTTCGACGGGTGTCGTGAACATGACATCGTGCTGTCCTGAAACGGTCAGCGTTTTGATGCGCGCCTGGGAATCGTGCGCCGCGATGTACAGACCCGCGCCGTCTTGCAGGAACGCCGTCATCATCGGATAGTAACCCATGCAACCAAACGCAGCCGGGCGCGTCCCCCACGCCCGTTTCCGGATGAGGCGGGCGCCGAGGTCGGGACGCGGAAGCAGGACATCCGCCGTGCCGCTTTGCGACACGTGTCGCAAGATGGGGTACTGCGTTTCCGCCAGACCGTAGACCGGGCTTTGGTTCTGCACGTCAAGTGTCCAACGGCTCGCGCCGTCCGCCGTCCAGGCGACCGTTGCGCGTACCGTGACGGCGCCGGTCGCGTCCGGCAAGTCCAATCCCTCCCAAACGAAGACGGCGCCACCATCGGCGCGGGGCTCCATTCGCCGGGCGCGACAGGCCGAACGGTTCGTCAGGCGTACGGCGTGTGCCGCGTCGCCTTGCGGCCAGAATGCCAACGACCAGAACGCCGCACCGTCCGCCGCCGTCACAAACCGCGTGGCGGTGGCCGTTTGCGTGTTTTCGATTTTCGTGATGGAGAAGCCATCCGCCGCCTCCGCGAACGTCAGGCGCAATCCGGCCTTTTCCAGCGTTGCCGCGTTCAGCCCGGCCCCCGCTGCTATCAGCAGGACACACAACAAGGAAAGTTTTTTCATGCCCTCAAGTATAGCCCATTCGGCAAGGGATGGTCAAGCGTCCGAATCTTTTCAAAAATCACTCAGAAGTCGATTGAAAACAATGTGTTTGATCCACTCCAATCGGGTTGTGCGCCCAATTTCATCTTAGTTGAAATTGTCGCTTGCACATCCATCCCGTCTTTGATATACTATCCCACGTTTTCACCACCATGTTCGGGCGTGGCGCAGTGGTAGCGCAGTTGACTGTTAATCAATTGGTCGCTGGTTCGAATCCAGCCGCCCGAGCCATTCGGAAGGTGAACGGAGGGTTTAATCACGTGTGTTTTCGTCTTAGCCGGTTCTGTGGTATAATGGCTGTATGGAAAACATCAAGGAGATGACATGAAGCACGTGATTTGCGCGGTGTGGGCCGTCTGGACTCTGTTTGCGGGGGCGGCGGTGCCGTCCTTCACAACGGCGAAACCCGTTTGGCCTACGGGCCGTGAAACGTGGATGAACGATTTTGTCGGTTTCCGCGCGACGTTCGATGCGCCCGCGGGCGCGAAAGCCATGTTGCGCGTAACGGGGACGTCCGTCTACCGCATCCGCCTCAACGGGCAGTACGCGGGCTATGGGCCGGCGCGCGCCGCGAAAGGGTTCTTCCGTGTGGACGAGTGGCCGCTCGCATCGCACGTCAAGGCGGGACGGAACGTACTGGCGATTGAAGTCTCCGCCTACAATTGCAACAACTTCTACGTGCCGGATCAGCCCGCGTTTCTGCAGGCGGAAGTGTTGGTTGACGGTCGTGTCGTCGCGGCGACGGGCGCGGGCAGCGCGTTTGAGGCGTTCGACTTGCCGCGCGTCCAGAAGGTGTCGCGTTTCAGTTTTCAGCGCGCGTTCGCCGAATACTACCGTCTGACGCCCGGCTTTGACGCCTGGACGACGGGAGGTTCCGCATCGGGCGCACCGCTTGCGTTGACCGTGCAGCCCGCTCGTAAACTGGTGGAACGTATCGCCCCGTTGCCGGAGTTGGCCGTGACGCGGACGCTCCGTCCCGTCGAGGCGACGGTCGTCCGTCGCATGGACAAACTGGTGCACTACAACGTCAACCGGTGCGTGGACACTATCAATCCGCCGTACTTCAAAGGCTTTCCGGTCTCCGAACTTGCCCTCAACATGTGGCGCGAACTTCAGCATCTGGAGATCGCAGACCGTAAGCCGCTTGCGGCGAATGCGGCCGCCGCGTGGCCGATTTCGGCGTCGGGTGTGCTTTTCGACAACGGGTTCGAGGACACGGGCTTTCCGGGGTTGAAAGTCCGCTGCACGAAGCCGGGACGCCTGTGGGTGACGTTCGACGAAGTGCTGGAGAACGGAAAGGTCGATCCTGTCCGTTTCGGCGTGAGCAACGCAGTGGCCTGGGATCTGACACCGGGCGAGTACGACCTGGAGGCCTTCGAGGCATATTCGTTCCGCTATCTGCACGTCTACACGGTCGATGGCGCGATGGAAATCTCGAACCTCTACCTGCGCGACTACAAGAATCCGACGGCGCGTCGGGCGAAGTTCCAGAGTTCGGACAAGGATCTCGACAAGATTTTCGTGGCGGCGCGTGAAACGTTCGCGCAGAACGCCGTGGACGTGTTCACGGACTGTCCGAGCCGCGAACGTGCGGGTTGGCTGTGCGACAGTTTCTTCACGGCCCGCGCCAGTCACCTCTTCACGGGATCGACGGATATGGAACGCCTCTTCGTTCAGAACTACCTGTTGCCGGAGTCGTTCGATGACATTCCCGCCGGGATGCTGCCAATGTGCTACCCGTCCGACCACACGGACGGCGTCTACATTCCCAACTGGGCGATGTGGTTCGTGATCGAACTGGACGAATATCTGGTGCGTAGTGGCGACCGCGCCACGGTGAACGCGCTCAAGCCGCGCATGGTGGCGCTGATCGACTTCTTGAAGAAGTACAGAAACGCCGACGGACTGCTGGAGAAACTGCCGTCGTGGGTGTTCGTGGAATGGAGCCATGCGAACAAGCTCGTTCAAGATGTGAACTATCCGTCGAACATGACGTGGGCCGAAGTGCTGGACTGCATGGATCGCCTGTACGGGATGCCTGAACTCGCCGCCGAGGCGAAGCGGGTGCGCGAGACGGTGCGCCGTCAGTCTTGGAACGGCATGTGGTTCTGCGACAACGCCGTCCGCCAGAAGGACGGGACGCTGAAGCTCTCCGGTGAGTGCACGGAGACGTGCCAGTACTATGCGTTCATGTTCAAGACGGCTACGCTTGAAACGCATCCGGCGCTCTGGAAGACGCTGCTCGATGACTTCGGTCCAAAACGGTTCGCGGCGGATCGCAAGACGCTTCTCTCGCACAAGGAAATCTGGCCGTCGAATGCGTTTATCGGCAATTACCTGCGCCTCGAACTTCTGTCCCGTCACGGCTTGAGTGCGCGTCTGCTCGAAGAGACGAAAGGCTACTTCACCTACATGGCCGACCGCACGGGGACGCTGTGGGAGAACGATGGCGCTTACGCAAGCTGCAACCATGGGTTCGCGAGCCACGCGGCCGTGTTCTACGTGAAGAACGTGTTGGGCGTTCGGAACATCGACCGTGCCGCGAAAACGGTGACGGCGGCGTCGCCGGCGGGGCTGGCGTTGGAGTCCTGCGAAGCCACGCTGCCATTGCCGGACGGCGAAATCGTCTACGGCTGGAAGAAGGTGGACGGAAAGCCCGTCGTCACCTTCCGCGCCCCCGCCGGCTGGACGTTGGTGCCCGTTACGCCGTGAACGCTAGAACGTGCTCCGCGTCTTGGCACGAGTCTGTAAACTCGTGCCAAGACGCGGAATTAGAAATGTTGTTCCGGTTTTTCTAGACGCTTGAAACGGGTATGCGTGCGGGAATTGACATGGTAGGAGGTTGATGATGTCCGCTGAAGAGGAAATCAAACAAGAGGCGTTTCGGGTCATAGGCGGTTTGGGTGGGATTGGCCATGTGTGCCGGAATCGTCTATCGGCTGTGGCATCGGATTGCCTGTTATGGTGCGTGGTATGGGGAGACGATTGGACGGACGATCGCTGGAAGGGCGTTCTCCCGTTATTTTGAGTGGAAGTATGGTTTCTTGGAGGTTTGGCCGAGTGGGACGGTGGCGGCGAGTGCGACAATCATCGTGGCGGTTTCATGTCTTTTGGGGGCGATTTTGAATCGAAAGTTCTTCTTTTGGCTAGCGGGGGCGGTGGTTGTTACGGGGTACCTGGTCAACGCCTATTTGTTCTGCCAAGTTCTGTCGACCTATTGATTGTGCGCCCCGTGTTTTCATTGAGCGAGAGGGCGAATTTTGGTATATTATCCCGCGCCATGAACAAGATTTTAGCGAAGAAGCAACTGTCGGACAACGTTTACCGTTTGGACGTGGAAGCGCCCTTGATCGCGCGGGAACGCAAGGCCGGGCAGTTCGTCATTTTGATGGTCGATGAGAAGATGGGCGAGCGTATTCCGCTGACTATTGCCGACGCCGATCCCGACAAGGGAACGATCACGTTGATCTACCAGACCGTCGGCGCGACGACGATGAAACTCGCCCGGCTCGGTGTGGGCGATTCCATCGCCGCGTTGCTGGGACCGCTGGGGCGGCCGACGTCGATTCGCGGCCTGAACAGCGAACCGACGGGGCGCGTCGTGTGCGTGGGCGGCGGAATCGGCGTGGCGCCGATGCACCCCATCGCCCAGGCCCTGAAAGCGGCGGGCAACGACGTGACGATTATCATGGGCGCGCGCAACAAGGGGCTTTTCGTGATGGAGGACGAGATGCGCGCGATTGCCGGCGACAAGTTGATTCTCATGACGGACGACGGTTCGTCGGGCCGTAAAGGACTTGTGACGGAACCGCTCAAGGAACTCTGCGAACAGGGCGTCGTGGACGAGGTCATCGCCATCGGGCCGCCTGTCATGATGAAGTTCTGTGCCTTGACGACGAAGCCGTTCAACGTGAAGACGACCGTGTCGCTCAACACGATCATGATTGACGGCACGGGGATGTGTGGCGGTTGCCGTGTGAGCGTCGGCGGCGTGACGAAGTTCGTCTGCGTGGACGGGCCGGAGTTCGATGCCCATCAGGTGGATTGGGAGCAGATGGTCAAGCGGATGCGCGCGTTCAAGCCGCAGGAGGATGCGGCGCGTGATCATGTGTGCAAGTCCGGGATTTTCAATTGAGGCGGACGCGGGAAGGGGCTGTTCCTTCCCGCGAATTTCTGAAAGAAGAAGGGTTGCTGTTAGTATGACGGCGAAAGAGAAGATGGCGATTCCGGCGCAGGAGATGCCGGAACAGGATGCCCGTGTGCGGGCGCACAACATGGACGAAGTGGCGCTGGGTTATTCGGCGGAACAGGCGAAGATGGAGGCTTCGCGTTGTTTGCAGTGTCCGACGAAGCCCTGTATGCAGGGTTGCCCCGTGGCGATCAACATTCCCGGATTCCTGGCGGCGGCGGCCGAAGGCGATTTCGAGAAGGCGATTGCGATCATCCGCGAAACGTCCCTGCTGCCGGCCGTGTGCGGCCGCGTGTGTCCGCAGGAGAAGCAGTGCCAGAAGTTCTGCACAATGGGCAAGTTGCTGAAGTCGGTGGACAAGGCCGTGGCGATTGGCCGTGTGGAGCGTTTCTGCGCCGATTTGGATCGCGCGAAAACGCAGGCGGCGGGCGGTTTGAAGCCGGTCGCGATTCCGAAGAACGGCAAGCGCGTGGCGATTGTCGGCTCCGGCCCCGCGTCGATCACGTGCGCGGCGGACTGCGCGCGCGCGGGCTACGACGTGACGATGTTCGAGGCGTTCCACAAGGCGGGCGGCGTGCTCGTCTACGGCATTCCCGAATTTCGTCTGCCGAAAGCGATTGTCCAGCACGAAATCGACGGTCTTCGGGCGATGGGCGTCCATCTAGAGACGAACTACGTGGTCGGCCATACGCGCAAACTGAAAGACCTCATGGAGAAGGACGGTTTCGATGCCGTGTTCGTGGGCACGGGCGCGGGGTTGCCGAAGTTCATGAACATCGAGGGCGAAAACCTCGTGGGCGTGTTCAGCGCGAACGAGTATCTGACGCGCGCGAACTTGATGAAGGCCTACGACGAGGCCCACGCCGACACGCCGTTCTGGCATGGCCGGAAGGTCGCCGTCCTCGGCGGCGGCAACGTGGCGATGGACGCGAGCCGCATGGCCTTGCGCCTGGGGGCGGAGAAGGTCTATCTGATCTACCGCCGCAGCGAGGCGGAGATGCCGGCGCGAATCGAGGAAGTCCACCATGCGAAGGCGGAGGGCGTCCAGTTCTGTACGCTCCAGAACGCGAAGCGCGTGTTGGGCAACGACGACGGCATCGTGACGGGGCTGGAATGCCTGAAGTACGAACTCGGCGAACCGGACGCCTCTGGCCGCCGCAGTCCGGTGGCGATTCCCGGCAGCGAGTTCACGCTCGACGTGGACACGGTGGTCGTCGCCGTCGGCAACGCCTCCAACCCGCTGATTCCCGCGACGACGGACGGTCTTGAGGTGAACAAGCGCGGCAACATCGTCGTCGACCCCGAAACGAACGCAACGTCGATCCCTGGCGTCTTCGCCGGCGGCGACATCGTTCTTGGTGCGGCCACGGTGATTCTCGCCATGGGCGAGGGGCGTCGGGCCGCGCGTGGCATCAAGGCCTACCTCGATGCGCGGGGGTAGTCGCGGGCGAAAATTTCCCTGATTTTCCCCCTTGATTGTGTCGGTGGAAACGGCTATAATCTCGCCGTTTCCACTTCTTCATTTCAACGGGGTTCACATGAAAAAACTCTCTTCGCTCATGCCGTTCGGAGGAACGGTCTTTCTGCTCTTGTCCCTTGTTTTCGGGGGATGCGACGGGTCGGATTCCGCCGCGCAACCGTCTGGTACGGGGACGAACGCCGTGTCGCAAACCGCAACGACGAATGTTGTTGCGACGAACGCCACGGGCGTGACGAATGCGTCCGTTCCGCAACGTCAAGTGGTGACGCCGAAACCGCCGCCGGCCGTCGTGGGGTTGACGGACGGGGATGTCAATGGTTTTTCCTTCAAAATGACGGGCCGTCCCGATTTCAACCGTCTGCGGGAGTATCTCGTTGTTACGCCCGCCGTGTCCGACTTGACGTTCGATTGGACCTACTGGTCGCATACGTGCCATGTCAGAGGGGCGTTCAAACCGCGTACGACGTACGAGGTTGTCGTGAAAGCGGGGTTGCCGATGGATGATGAGCGGACGACCGTCCGTGAATTCCGTCGGACATTTACGACGGGCGATTGCAAACCGGATTTCGCGTTCGCCGCAAATGGGCGGTATTTGCCCGCCACGGGGGCGCGGGCGGTGGCCGTCAAGACGATGAACGTCGCGAAAATTCGCGTCCATACGCGCGAAGTCTCCGTGCGCAACCTCGTCCAGTTGCTCGCCCGTGAGGAAGATCGGTACCGCAACTACTACGGAGGTGATGGCGATTCGCGCAATACGGTCGAACTGGCGGGCGAGGTCGTCCGGCAGACCATCGATCTGCCGTCCCGTTTGAACGCGGAAATCGTCACGCCGATTCCTTTGCGCGACATCGACGGTCAGACGGCAAAGGGTGTCTACCTGGTGTCGATTAACGATGTTGCAAACAAAGATGAAGAAGATGACGACGAAGGTTGGCACTGGAAATGGCGGCTCGTATGCGTGACGGACATCGGTTTGTCGGTGCGGCAGGTCAAGAGCGGTGTGTCCGTGTGGGCGACCTCTCTCACGACGGGGCGGCCGTTGAAGGGCGTGGACATCCGTGTCTACAACGCCGCCAACATCATCCTCGCCGAGGTGAAAACGGACGACGAGGGCTGGGGATTCTGCGAGTTGGCTTCGTCGGCCGAACCGTTCGCCGTCGTGGCGACGCGCCGTGACGATCCGGACGTCTCGTTTTTGGCGTTGGCACATGAACTGGACGAAACGGTACCCAGCGAAAACCGGCCCTACGTGGAACCCCAGTCCGCCGAGGCGTTCGTTTGGACGGATCGCGGCATCTACCGCCATGGCGAACCGATTTTCGTTCAGGCGCTCTTTCGCGACGACGCGGGACGTGCGCCGAAGCCGTTCCCCGTCGAACTGCTCCTCAAAGACCCCGACGGCAAGATTTTCAAGCGCACGACAGGGATGCCGGACGTCTACGGGTCGCTGACGCATGAGGCGTTTGCCGTGACGGACGACCAGATGAGCGGCGAGTGGGAGTTGTCCGTGCGGACGCCGGGGGACGAAGGCACGGAACTGGGGTCCCATACGGTGAAGGTCGAAGAGTTCGTGCCGCCGCAGATTCGCGTGAACGTCCAGACGGATACCGTTGTCTCGACGGGGAACGTCACACGGTTCACCGTCTCGGCGGAACATCTGTTTGGCGGTGCGGCGCAGGGGCTGCCTGTCGAGGGGACTGTGTCCTTTAAGGACGTGCCGTTCGCGCCGAAGGGCTGGGAGGCGTTTCGTTTTGGCGACGTGACGCGCAGTCTGCCACCCAATTTTGTGAAATTGTCCAAACAGAACCTCGATGACAACGGCACGGCCGTCTTTGACTTCAAGGAGGCGTTCAAAGGCAACTGGCGTCCGCGCGCGCTCGTCCAAGCCGTGTTGCAGGGAACCGTTTTCGAGACGGGCGGCCGCCCCGTCTCCGCCCGTGCGCAAGGCGACTACCACTATTATCCGTACTACATCGGCGTTCAGATCCCTGCAAACCTGCGTTCGGCGAACAAGCCGAAAGCCTGTCGAGTGGCGCTCGTAAAGCCGGACGGGACGCCGTTCGCGGGCAAGGCCTGTAAACTGAAAGCCCGGTTCGAGCGGATTGACTACGTGTACGGACTCAAACGCCAGAACAACGGCGCCTACGAATGGCGGTCGGACAAGGTGCGCTATCCTCTGGGCGAAGATCGTGACGTGGATGTGGCCGCGAACGGGACGGCCTTGCTGGACATTCCCGTGTCGCAGATGGGCGATTATGCCGTGCGTGTGTGGAATCCGGAAAACGACGTGTCGTTCGATACGACGTACTGGGTTGGCGGTTCGGAAGACGACAGTCGTCTCCGCGCGTCGCTTGCCAATCCGTCCCGTGTCGCGCTGTCGCTCGATCGTGAGATCTACTATCCCGGCGACCGGCCGCGTCTGACGGTCAAGGCGCCTTTTGCGGGTTCAGCCTGGCTCACCGTGATGCGTGACGATATGGTCTATTCGCAAGTCGTCACGCTGGGAACGCCGACGGGCGAAATCGAACTCCAGCCCGTCACGCGCACGTGGGCGCCGGGCGTAGACGTGTCGCTTACCGTCGTCCAGGCCTGCAAGCCGGGTGCGCGGTTCACGGCCAATCGCGCCTATGGCGTCGTGCCGCTCAAGGCGACGACACGCGAATCCGCCGTCAAGGTCGAGGTTGTGGCGGACGTGGTCTGCCCGCCGTCGGGCGGGGCCGAACTCACGGCCCGCGTGTCCGCGAAGGGTGAGGGGCGCGTCGTGGCCGACCGCGCCGTCGTCACGGTTGTGGACGAGGGGATCAACATGTTGACGGACGAGCCGACGCCCGATCCGACGGGTTGGTTTGGCGAAGTTCGTTTGGCGAATCACCCGCTCTACGACATCTTCAGTTATCTGCTTCCCGTGTTGGACGGGGGCGTCCGGCGTTCGGGCATTAAGACGGGCGGTGGCGCGGACGGCGATTTGTTCCGTCGGATGAGTCCGCAGCCGTCGCGCCGCTTCAAACCGTTGAGCCTTTGGAAACGGGACGTGCCGCTTGTCAACGGCGTGGCGACCGTGCCGTTCAAACTGCCTGAATTCGTGGGCGAAGTCCGCGTCACGGCCGTGGCCTACAACCGCCGCGCGACGGGCGCCGCCTCCGTGCAGGCCAAAGTGACGCCGAAACTCGTCCAGCAGTCCGATGCGCCGCGTTTCGTTGCGCCTGGCGATGTGTTCGAGGCGACGCTCACGCTTTCCAACCGCAGCGGCGCGGATGGCACGGTCACTTACGACGCCACGGTGTCTGGCGCGGCCACGCTGGCGCGTCCGATGCGCGGCACGGTGACACTTAAGGACGGCACTTCCGAAACGATCCGCATTCCCGTCAAGGCGGGCGTGGTGGCGGGTGAGGCTCAGATTATCCTCACCTCCGAAGGATTCGGCGAGAAGCATACGAACACGCTTGACCTGCCCGTCCGTCCGGGCGTGGCGTGGAAGTACCAGGCTCAGACGGTCGTGTTGGCGCCGGGCGAACGGAAGGAATTCGCCAATCCGTCCGCGCAGCTGCCCGAAACGGCGCAGCGGCGGTTCGCGGTGTCCGGCAGCATGTTGGGCGAATTGACGGCGGCGTTGGAATACCTCATCTCCTATCCGCACGGTTGTCTGGAGCAGACGATCTCGCAGGTCTATCCGCTCGTCGCGGCGGGCGGCATCCTCAACCGAGTGTCCGTACGTGAAAGTTCCGTGGCCGAAGATGCAAAGGACGTCGTGGCGGCGGGCGTACTGCGGGTTGTTTCGATGCTGCGGGTGAACGATTTCGTGATGTGGCCGGATTGCGATTTCGCGCCGTGGAATCGCGACGTGTCGATTTGGGCGGCTGAATTCCTCGTTGCCGCCGACAAGGCCGGATTCAGTGTGCCCCGTTGGGCGCTCGACCGTGTGAAGAACGAGTTCCTCCCCCGTTGGGCGATGTCGGATGTGGAGGCCACGTCGATCTATGCAAGCCAGATTCTGGCCAAGACTGGCAAAGCCGACCTCGACCGTCTATTGCATTGGTTCGATCGGCGCGACAAACTCGCCGTGCGCAACCGCTATCGTCTGGCTCGTGCGTTCACGGCGACGGGCGACCGCGAACGTGCGCGGGAACTCACGAAGGTTGTGTCTGCTGGAGAAGGCGTCCTCACGACGGCGGAGGGGATGCTGGCGCTGCTTGAACTCGATCCGTCGGACGCGCGGTTGCCGAATCTTGTTGTCGCGTTGATGGGCGGCCGTGACAAAACCAAGTCTCATTGGGGAACGACGGCGTTGAACGCCCATGCGCTGATTGCGTTGGGAACGTATGCGCGGACGCATCATCTGGCAGCGGGAACGCCCGATGTCGTCCTCGTCGACGGGGAATCGTCCCGGCCGATTCCGCCGCGCCACGCCGTCCGTTTGACGGGAGGTGGCACGGTCACCGTCCAGAATCGCGGCACGAACGCCGTCTACGTGACGGCTTCGTCGCTGACGCTGCCCGACGCGGCGAACCAGCCGGCCGAGTCGTCCGGCATCGGTCTCATGCGCCGTTATCTGCGGATGGACGGCACGGAAGCCGATTTCGCGACGCTCGTGCGCGGCGATCTGCTGATTGTCGAACTGACGCTGAAACCCGAACGTGATTCGTACGAAGACCTCGTAATCGAGGATCTGCTGCCTGGCTGTTTTGAGCCGGATACCACGTTGGTCGATCGGGAGATGTTCGCGTGGATTGACAAGCATGAAACGGGGGAATGGGAACTGCGCCGCGATCTCCGCGACGACCGCGTGTTGATTTTCTCGCGCCGTTTCAACAAGGAAGGGTGTATCATGAGCATCGACAAGGATGGGACAATCAATCGCCGTCAGATCAAGAAAGCCTACTACGCCGTTCGGGTTGTGGGCGCGGGGACGTTCCTGCATCCGGGTGTTTCCGTCGAGGCCATGTACGAACCCGAAATCCACGCACGGACGGCGGGCGGCACGGTTGAAATCAAACGGTGAAGCGCGTTCTCCGTGTCGCGGGAATCGTCTGCGGCGTTTCCGCCCTGATGGGAATCCAGATGTGGGTCGTGATCGACCCGCATCTGGAACGGGCGGAAACGTATCCGGGCGGGCGGATTCTGCGTGATGCCGCCGGCGACGTGCTGCGCGTCTCGCTAGGCGAGGGGGACGTCGACTGCCGCCCCTATTACACGGCGGCGGTGGATGACTGGATCGTCAAGGCGCTCGTCGCATCGGAGGATCGTCGTTTCTTCGAGCATGGCGGCGTGGACGTGTGGAGTGTCCTGCGGGCTTGTTGGCAGAATGTCACGGCCTTGCGCCGCGTGTCCGGGGCCTCGACGCTGTCCATGCAGGCGGCGCGGCTGATCCAGCCGCATCCGCGTACGCTCTTCTGGAAATGCGTGGAGGCCGTTCGTGCCGTGAAGATGGAACGGGTGCGATCCAAACTCTGGATTGTCACGCAGTATCTCAACCGGGCGCCGTTCGGGTCGAACTTCGTCGGCATAGAGGCGGCCGCGCACGGTTGGTTTGGCAAGTCTGCGAAAAGCCTGGGGTTGGGCGAGGCGGCTCTTCTGGCGGGCATGGTGCAGAGTCCAAGCCGATTTCGGCCCGACCGCCATTTTGATCGGGTGCTCAAGCGGCGGCAGTACGTGTTGGGGCGGATGTATGAGCAGGGGCTGATCACGTCCGATCAATATGCGGGGGCGTTGCAGACGCGCCCGCAAATTCGTCGGGCGCCGCGTCCGTTCAAAGAACCGTTCTATTGCGACTGGGCGGCGCGGGAACTGACGGCGGCGGGGCGTATGGACGGCGACGTCGTGCTGGCGCTCGAACCCGACATCCAACGCCGCGCCGTACACGCGGCGACGGCCGCCGCGCAGGCCGGTCGCGCAGCGGCCGCCGTGGTGATGCGCGTGTCGACGGGCGAAATCGTCGCGCTCGCCTGTTCAGGGGACTATTTTTCGGCGCGGGCGGGCCAGGTCAACACCGCCCTGTCCGCTCGGTCGGCCGGGTCGACGCTCAAGCCCTTTCTTGTTGCGCTGGCGCTCGACCGGGGACAGGTCACGCCCGACGAGCGGCTGGCGGACGTGCCGAAAGCCTACCGGGGTTACAATCCTGTCAATTTCAATGCCCGTCATCGCGGCGCCGTCAAGGTTTCTGACGCGCTCGTCCTTTCACTCAACCTGCCGTTCGTTCAACTGCTCCAGCGCGTGGGCGTGTCGCGTTTTGGTACGGCGTTGCGGTCGTTGGGATGCCGTCAGATGCGGGCGGCGGACGATGCGTTCGGCTTGGGCATGGCCATTGGGAACGTGAACGTGACCTTGGTCGAACTCGTGGGCGCGTATGGCGCACTGGCGCGGGGGGGCGTCTGGCTGGAGCCGACGCCGGTGCGCACGGCGGCTGGACGCAGGGACGGTCTGCGCGTCTTTTCGGAAGGCGCGTGTTGGATTGTGTCGGACATTCTGTCGCGGGATCAACGTGCGGCGATGGCGTTGGGGCATATGGCGGACGTGCGGACGTCGCGGTTCGCGTGGAAGACGGGTACGTCCTCGGCGTTTCGCGATGCATGGACGGTGGCGTGGAATCCCGACTACGTGGTCGGCGTCTGGTGCGGGCATTTGTCGGGCGGGTTTGGCGATTCGCGGATTGTCGGCGGTACGGCGGCGGCTCCGCACTGCTGGAATCTGGCGCGGAGTTTGTATCCCGCACACGACGGCCCATGGTTCGTGCGGCCGAAAGACGTGTCGACGTGTGTCCTCTGCGCCGAAAGCGGGCTGCCGGCGTCGCCGGACTGTCCGCAGACGGAAACGGGCTGGCTCTTGGACGGGCGTTCGTCTCGGATGCCTTGCGAACGCCACCGGCGCGGGCTGGACGGGGATGTTCAGACGGTGGGGGATGCCTATGTGGACGCTTTTTCGGGGGCGGCGGCGCGGGCGCGGAACGTGGCGATCAGCCGTCCGAACGACGGATCGGTCTATCGGATAGTTAAAGGCATCGACGGCCAGCGGATTGTCTGCACGGTCGTCGGCAACACGGCGCAGGGACGTCTCTGGTGGTTTGTGGACGGTCGTGCCCTCGGTGAGACGACAGGAACGCAGCCGTTTGTCTGGACGCCGGAACCGGGAACGCATCGGATATCCTGTTCAACGGCGGACGGTGTGGCGGCGGCCGTTCGCGTCACCGTCATCGAGGAATGAACGTGTCACGGAAGGGCTGACAATGAAACGAAAGATCGTGTGGTTGACCGGAGTGGTTGTCCTGTGCGGGGCGTGGGGAACGGCGGAAGCGATTTCCTTTCGGCGGAGTTTTCGAAACGGTTATCCGAAGGAATGGAACGTCTCGAAAGATGAGGCGACTGAAAGTTTCCGCGTGAGCGACAAGGGTGTCCATTTCTCCGACGGGCGCGGTGGAATCGTCCAGACGCGCACGGTGTCCGAGTTTTTCGGGCGTGTGGTGGAAGTTCGTACGGGAGGCGTGCTTGTCGTGCGGGACGGACGGGGCGCGAATCGGCGCATTCGGTTGAAGGGGATCGACGTGCCGGCGGACGTGGCGGGGCAGCGTCGGGTGGCGCAGTTCGTCGGCGGAAAAAACGTCACGGTCGTGGCGTTCGGACGCGACCGTAGCGGTTGTCTGCTCGCGAACGTGACGATGGGCGGCGGATTCGAGGAGACGATCGACGTCAATTTGACGCTTGTGCGCGAAGGGTGCGCCCGGCGGGCGAAATCAAACGCCGATCCGCGCTACGGCGCGGCGCAGAAGGAGGCGCGTGACGCCCGGCGTGGCCTGTGGGCGACAACCCCGTGACGGGGGCGGTTCAGGCCACGAACGGAGGGGATTAAAACAAATCGGAATGAGTGCCGGTGTCGGTGAGCGTGAGAACAAGGACATCGTCTTCAAATCGGTAGATGAGAAGCCAATCGTTCTCGACATGGCAGTCGCGAAGACCGACAAGATCTCCTGTTAAAGCGTGATCCTTGTAGTGCGGAGGAAGGGATTCTCCACAGGCAAGCATGGAAACGACGCGGGAGATTTTTTTGATGTCCTTCCCGCGACGAAGCATCTTTTCCAGATTCTTCTTGAACCGCGTCGTTTTTACGATGGCGTACTTCATGCGAGGAGGAATTCTTCGATTTTGTCGGGATCGGTACAACGCGGGGTGTTTGGATCGTGGGCGATTTCTCGGGACTCCTGGAGCAAGGCGACGAACCGATCATGCTTGCCTTTGCGGGAAAGCGTGAAGGGGATACCGCCGACATCGCGCACCTTGCTCATGAAACAATTGAAAGCCGTTGAAAGGTTCATGCCGATGTCTTCGAGAATGTCCTCGACCTCCGCTTTGAGCTCGGGGTCGGTTCGGAACGTGATCGTTGCTGTTGCACTCATTGAGAATCTCCTTCTGTCAACAAAAGTGGCCCTATTATACCGCGAATGTCTTACGCCGTCAACCTGATGGCGCACATTCGTAGTTGTTATTTCATCTCATGGAGTTTTTGTTTTATCTCAAGGAACACAAAGATCACAAAGAACATTTCGGGTTCATGGAATCTTCCAACGTCGTGTCCGGCCGTCCCTACGCCTTTGTGTTCTCTGTGTTCTTTGTGGTTTCATCGTGGGGCGTGGGGGATGGAGATTTCTTTCACCACAGAGAACACAAAGATCACAAAGGATTCAATGTCCCATCTGCTGTTTTCCCGTTTCCCGACGACTGCCGATTCCGCGTTGAAATGTTCGGCGGGTTTGTGAGATTACGTTGCGGACGAATTTCATACATGGAGGGAATCGCCGTGGGGATGGATCTACTTCCCGTTTTTCTTCGATATTCTGGAGGCTTTGTGACACTTTGTGTTCTTTGTGGTTTCATCGGGGGCGTGGGGATGGAGATTTCGTTTTACCACAAAGAACACAAAGATCACAAAGGATTCAATGTCTCATCTGTGGTTTTCCGTTTCCCGCCGACTTGCCGATTCCGCGTTGAAATGTTCGGCGGATTTGTGAGATTACGTTGCGGACGAATTTCATGCAAGGCGAAATCTTTCATGGGAATGGATGTCTGTCCCATCATGTTTCAACATTCCTGTGTCTTTATGATTCTTTGTGCTCCTTGTGGTTTCATATGAGAAAGAAACAGTTTCGTATGGGATGGAAGGGACGTGTATGGGATTGGGATGGCATGGGGGAAGAGAGGGTATTGAGATTTGTTTGGAAACAAGATTTTGTGCCAAAGTACGGCGGGAATCGGCGGGTGATATGGGGCGACAAGCGGCGGACGGCGCGAGGTGAAATCGGCAAAACTTCTGAAAACATCCAGCTTGACGGGGAAGAAAAAAAAAATGGTATATTAAGCGGCGTTTCACGGCGAAGAAGGCCAGGTTGGCTGTATCGTCGGTTCGTCCAAGTGGACTGACTTTGCAATGGATTTAAACGAAACAGAAAGGTTTACTACGATGGATGAAAAGTTGACTGTGAATGAAAAAAGATGTGTAATCACTGCGGAGAATGGCGTGTACTTCGATGCGGGAAAGTTGGTGGAAAAAATCGATAATAGGTACGTGCTGTTCGTGGACATCATGGGGGTTCGGTCGGCCATGTTGCATTCGGTATATAAAGGCGCCAATTTCATTGGGAAAATGCAGGCGGCGCTCGTCAATGCCGCTACGATCTTCGGCGACGATTCTGTTCGCGTTTACCCCGTGATGGACGGTGCCTATGTGGTTTCAAGCAACTGCGATACGATTCTGAAGTTCGCACAACGTCTTTATGCGAGGTTGGCGAATGTGTTCATTCAGGATAAGTTTGAACATCGGTTTCTGGTCAGGGGCGGTCTTGCGTACGGACCGATCTGCACGGGAGAGATGGTGACAGAAGAGGTGAATATGGAGCTTTCGATGTCAAACCAAAGGCATGGCCTTCTGTTCGGAATACCGATGATTCTCGCCTATAACGCGGCGGAGGAGAAGGCTCCGCCCTTCGGCATCTGTCTAGACGTCTCCATGCGTCTCAATAACAAGGGTTTGGTGGGAATGTGGTATGGATGGGAGCGGACCTACGTTGATAGACAGGTTTTGTCTAGTGCCATAGGAGAGTATTTCGCATGGGCGGAAAACAACTACGAGAAGATTTCATACAATTGGAATCGTCTCGCCGAACATGCTGAAAAGGCGAGGCAGTATTGGGGGTTGAAAGGTACGACGGCGAACAATTGACGGATAGACGGGCTGGAGGTATTGAATGGCACTTGTCTACGATATGAAACGATTCGCGGAATCTGAATTGAACGTACGTCTGGACATGCTTTACAATTTCTGGGGAGGGGACGAATGAGTATTGTTGAAGAAGTGGACGAAGCAGATACGATGAAAGGAAGTGTGCGATGAAGGAAACGACGGGAAAAGAGGGGTGGCGAGTTAGGTGGACGTTTGGGTGGCTGAAGATTTTGGTATGTGCGCTTGTCGTTGCCATTGGAAACGCCGTGATGGCGGATTCCTTGGTTGTCATAGGCGAACATACATGGTCTTACATGGAGATAAATAATACGGTGACGGTGACGGGTGTTTTCCCCACCCCCGCGACGGGCGCGGTCTCGATTCCGTCAAGGATCAACGGATTCCGCGTGACGAGCATCGGGTCTTCTGCGTTCTCTCGTTGCAGCGGTCTGACGTCGGTGGAGATCCCTTCGGGCGTGACGAGCATCGGG
>CAYZYQ010000005.1:60955-63153 GCA_964482645.1 uncultured Lentisphaeraceae bacterium
CTGACGTCGGTGTCGATCCCGTCTAGCGTGACGGAAATCGGGTCTTCTGCGTTCCGGGGCTGCGGCGGCCTGACGTCGGTGGAGATCCCCTCATCCGTGACGAGCATCGGGTACGGTGCGTTTGAGAACTGTAGCGGTCTGATGTCGGTGGCAATCCCCTCGTCCGTGACGCGCATCGGGGACTCTGCGTTCTCGGGTTGCAGCGGCTTGACGTCTGTGGAGATCCCTTCGTCCGTGACGAACATCGGGGGCTATGCGTTCCGTGGCTGCAGCGGCCTGATGTCCATCGTGGTGGACTTTGCGAATTCAAATTACAAGTCGGCAAACGGGATGCTCCTCTCGAAGGACGGTAGAGAGCTATTGGTAGGCGTGAACGGTGATGTGCGTATTCCCTCGGGCGTGACGAGCATCAGGAGGGATGCGTTTGGATACCTCTGCGGCCTGACGTCGGTGACGATTCCCTCGTCCGTGACGAACATCGGGTGGTATGCGTTCTCTGGCTGTAGCGGCCTGACATCCATCGTGGTGGACTCCGCGAATTCAAATTACAAGTCGGCTAACGGGATGCTCCTCTCGAAGGACGGTAGAAAGCTCTTGGTAGGCGTGAACGGTGATGTGCGTATTCCCTCGGGCGTGACGAGTATCGGGAGTGATGCGTTTGAATACCTCCGCGGCCTGACGTCGGTGACGATCTCCTCGTCCGTGACGAGCATCGGTTTTTTTGCGTTTGGGGGCTGCAGCGGTCTTTCAAAGGTTGTCTTCATGGGCGATGCGCCATCGATGGACGGGAACGCGGTATTCCCCACGAACGCCGTCGCCTATGTTCGGCGGGGTTCGACGGGGTGGGGCGTGCCCATTCCTGGTACATGGTGCGGGGTGCAGATTCGCTACATGGATGATTGTCAGTTCTCTTTTGGCGACGTGTCCGTGGTTGGCTGGTCGGGCAAGTACGATGGCGCGGCGCACGGCGTGTCCGTGACCGTGGCCGACGGCATCGCGGACGCCTTGGTGAAGTACGCGTCGGCGTCGGGCGGGCCGTATTCGTCCACGCGGCCGACGCTCACGGACGCGGGGACACTGACGACATGGTGCGAAATCTCCGCGCCCGGTTACATCCCGCTGACGAATTCCGCGACGGTCTCCATCTCGAAGCGCGTGGTCACGCTTGCGTCCGCCAGTGCGGCGAAGGTCTACGACGGCACTCCGCTTGTGGACGGCACGGTCGCCGTTGGCGGCGACGGCTTCGCCGACGGCGAGGGCGTGACGTTCACGGTGACGGGTTCGCAGACCGACGTGGGCGAATCGGTGAATGTATTCACCTATGCGTTGAATGAAAACACGAAGTCCTGCAACTACGAAATCACGTCGGAGTTTGGCGCTCTCGCCGTCACGAAGGCCACGTTCGGCGGAGGGAGTGGAAGCGGCGGCGCGGGCGGCGGCTCCGGCGACGAGGGCGAACCAGGCTCCGGCGCCGTCGAACCCGGCGACGGAGCGGTTGCAGAGGGCTGTCTCTCAAAGTTCGACGTCGCGGTGACGTACGACGGCCTCGGCCACGCCATCGACACGAACGCGCTTACAGCGGTGTTCCGTGCCGCGACGGGGGGCGAGGTGTCTGTCTCCTATGCGAACGCGGTGGATACGAGCGGGATGCCCGTCTGGCGTTCGGACGTTCCCGCATACACGAATGTGGGACGATGGGCGATGCTGTATAGGGTGTCTAGCCAGAACTACGCGGACTTCGTCCATGCTGTGCGTGTTACAGTCCGTCCGCGCCATATTGTTCTCACAAGTGGGAGTGCCTGTAAAACGTATGATGGTTCGGTGCTCGTGAATGGTGTCGTGACGGTCGGCGGCGACGGCTTCGCCGACGGCGAGGGCGCGACGTTCACGGTGACGGGTTCGCAGACGGCCATGGGCGAGAGCGCGAATGCGTTCACATACAGGCTCAATGAAAATACGAAGGCGTCCAACTACTTCATCACGACCGTGTTCGGACGGCTTGTCGTGGCCGAGCCGGAGGCTCTGAAGTTCTCGAAATCATCCGTGACGGTGAAGGAGAGCGCGGTGTACGCGGAGCTGACCGTGAACCGCACGGCGAAGAACGGCCGGGTGCGCGCGAGGTACGCGACGGCGGACGGCACGGCGAAGGCGGGCGAGGACTACAAGGCGACGACGGGGGTTCTCGAATGGCCGGACGG
>CAYZYQ010000006.1:0-34599 GCA_964482645.1 uncultured Lentisphaeraceae bacterium
TTTCCGGTAGATGGACGGTGGCGATTTGACGGGAGACGGGAGAAGGAGTATAATTACAGTGGTTTGATTTTTTCTGCATTATGGAAAATGGAGATTTTGAAACATGAAATACGGTATGGGTAGACTTGTAGGCGTTCTGGTGTATTGCATCGTTGTTGGTACGGCGTGGTGTGGCGTGGAGGATTCCGCCCGCCGTGTGGCGACGTGCGCGGAAAACACCGTGGTTTTGGCAAAGGATTTGGTCGTCAACTACATGCAGGAGGCAAGAGCGGCATATGGTTCGCCCGAATATGCGGACTATAAAACGTCGATTGCAAGTAAGTATTCCGTCGATAAAACGAAAGGATATGACAAGCCGAATCCGGTTTCTCTTTCATGGGAAGGAATGCCGGGAGCGGAAAGCTATACACTCCGGATTTCAAAAACGGAGGATTTTTCAAACGTCGTTTTCACGGCCGAAAATGTCAAAGGCACGTCGTGTACTGTCTACAACCTTCGCGTGGGAACCGTATATTTCTGGAAAGTCAAAAGCGGAGTGACGGAAAGCGGGGTTGAAAAATTCCGTACCGATGATACCGTGCGCTATATCAACGTCGACGGCGTACGAAACGTCCGTGATCTCGGCGGCTGGAACGGACTTAATCAGGGATGGGCATTCAGGGGTTCGGAACTTGATTATGTGGAAGAACATAGACGTGACGGACTGAACCTGACGGACGCGGGAAGAAAAGTCCTTCATGACGACTTGGGAATCAAGACGGATTTGGACTTCCGTGTAACCGCCCTGACGGAAAGCCCGATTGGAAGCGACGTCAAATTTATCAACGACTATAGAATCGGTAGTTATATGGCGGCGTTCACAAGCGCCCTCTTCTCGGGCGCAATCAAGACCTTTGCCGACATCGACAATTACCCCATCTACTTCCACTGTTGGGGCGGTGCGGACCGTACCGGTACGGTGGCATTCATCTTGGAGGCTCTTTGCGGCGTAACGGAAACGGAACTTGCAATGGATTACGAGCTGACGACGTTTTCCGTTTTCGGACATCGTACGCGGGTGGACAATCCGTGGTATAAATATGCTTCCATGGTTGCGAAGCTCAAAGAATATCCCGGCGCGACCTTGAAGGAAAAGGCTGAGAACTATGCAATGACAACGCTGGGCCTGACACGATCCGAGGTTTCAAACATCCAGTCCATTCTTTCGGGCAATGCGGTTGTGTTTGAGCAGAAGAACGCATGTGCGGTTGTGGGACGAGAGACAAGCCTCCCTCTTAAAAACGTGGGGACGCATACGGTTTTGCGCGTGACCGTCAATGGGAAGGCCGTGGATTTTGCCATGCGCGGAAACGTACTTTCGATCAAGGCAACGGAGGGCGGTGAGGGTGTGATAGTCTTTGAGGACGGCCATGTGCTTAAATTTGCCGCCCTTCTGGACACGGGGTCGGACATACACGCCGACCATGCGACCTGCCCGTCCGTCTAGACAAGTCCGAGATCGATGGGTTCGTAAAGAGAGCAGACGATTGGTCGCCTGTGTCATCACTGCACAATGGAACGAAACCACGCGGGCACATTACACAGAGCGGTGTACGGACACATTCGGCACAGGCTGGAGGACATCGTGGTCATCGGCCTGTGCGTCGCGATCTGCGGCGGGGAGGACTTCGCCGACATGGAGACGTTCGGGCGCGAGCGCGAACGGTGGCTGCGCGGCTTCCTGGAGTTCCCGAACGGCATCCCGGACGTCGATACGTTCCGCCGGATGTTCGAACGTCTCGACCTGCAGGAGCTGGGCAGGTGCCTGCGCGGGTGGCTCGACGTGGAACGTGGCGTGCGTGGCGTCGTGGCCGTGGACGATTGTAAGCCGTGTCAGCTCGAACTGTTTCGCCCATCAGCTGTTTTTCACGGGTGACACGCGCATTGCTATTGCCGGTCAAACCGATTTACGTCAGTACCCTGTGGTCATGGGCGGCCATCGGATCGAGGTCAAGGGGTTGAAGAAGGATGCCTCGTTCCGTTTTGTCAGTCTCTCGCTTTCGGCATCAAATCCTGGCGACCTCGATTTGGAGAATTGTCTGTTGGGATTTAACGGTGGTTTCTGTGACCGTAACGGGCATACGGTGACGATTGGCGAGGGTGGTGGATAACCCTTTGGAATCCGTCAAATAGATTTAACGGCCACATCGTCATGGCGAATGACACGCGCCTAACTACCGATAATGGCACGATCAATTTGGGCAAGGTATCCAATCCGAACCTGTAGTCGGGGGCGATTGAACTTCAGGGAGTGACGGAGGCGCGGATCGAGCCGAACAAGGGCATTACGCTGCGTGACAGCAAATACGAGGCTCGCAGCGGCCACGGCGGAGGATTTTCCGGACGGTACGGTTTTCTGCCTCTCCGACGTAACCAAGGCGGCGCGGTGGCGGCTGGAGTGGTTGGGCAACGCGCTCAACCTCTGCGACGCCTCTGGCCTCGTCATCGTCGTATCGTCATTCGACGCGCACAAACCCGTTTCCGTCTCCATGTGGGACGGGGGCGGGTTTGTGGTATAATGTTTTCCTCTTGGAAACGACATTCGACGTGTTGTTTTACCTTATTCAGATTTCTCAACACAAACAGGAATACGCATGAAAAAGACCTTCCTTGCGCTCGTCGCCGTCTGCGCCGCCGCCGTACTGGCGGACGCCGCCCCCTCGGCCGTCCTCCCGCTGCCGGAACATCCGCGCCCCGACTGGGAGCGCACCCAGTGGCTGAATCTGAACGGAAACTGGAAATTCGCGTTCGATAAAAACGATCGCGGCGTGAAGGAGAAGTGGTTCGACGCGGCGGATACGATGTTCGACCGGCAGATTCTCGTCCCGTTTCCGTGGGGCAGCTCGCTGTCCGGCGTGAAGGACGAGGCCGATATCGGCTGGTACCGCCGCGACGTCGTCGTCCCCGAAGCGTGGAAGGGAAAGCGCGTCTTCCTCGTCGTCGGCGCGTCCGACCATGACACGACGTGCTGGTTCAACGGCAGCCGCCTCGGTGGCCATTCGGGCGGCTACCTGCCGTTCGAGTTCGAACTGACCGACCACGTGAAGTGGGGACAGCCCCAGAAACTGACGTTCCGCGCCTGGGATGCGCCCGGCGCGATGGCGCACCACGACTGGCGGCTCTTCGGCAAGCAGGGCTACGGCAACGCGCGGGGCATTTGGCAGACCGTCTACCTCGAAGCGCGTGGCAGCGAGTTCCTGGACACCGTCCACTTCACGCCCGACATCGCGGCCGGAACCGTGACGGCCGCCGTCAAACTCGGCGCCCCGGCGAAGAAGCCGCTCGCGTTCGAACTCCGCTTCAAGAAGGCGGATCGCGCCGAACCCGCCGTCGTGCAAATCGCCCCGGGGCAGATGGCCGCGAAGGTCGTCGTGCCGCTTGCGGACGTCAAACTGTGGGATCTTGACACGCCCTACCTCTATGAAGTCACGGCTGCGCTGACGGGCGCGGAGACGTCTGACGAAGTGCGGACGTACTTCGGGATGCGCAAGGTCTCCGTCGGCAAGATGCCGGGGACGGGCCATCCCTACGTCACGCTCAACGACAAGCCGGTCTACCTCCAGCTGACGCTCGACCAGAGCTACCACCCGGACGGTTTCTATACGTTCCCCACGGATGCGTTCATGAAGAACGAAATCCTCATTTCCAAAAAACTCGCCCTCACCGGCAACCGCGTCCACATCAAGGTGGAAATTCCCCGCAAGCTCTACTGGGCCGACAAGCTCGGCCTCCTCATCATGGCCGACGTGCCGTGCGCCTGGGGCCCCGCCTCCGAAGAAATGTTCCGCGAACACTGGTTCTGCTTCGAGGACATGGTGAAGCGCGACTACAACCACCCCTCCATTTTCTCGTGGGTGCTGTTCAACGAAACGTGGGGTCTGTTCGCCGATGGCGAAAACTGGGGACGGGATCCGGCGAAGCGCTACGTGCCTTGGGTGCAGCGGCGCGTGGCGGACGCCTACGCGAAGGCCAAGGCGCTCGACCCGACGCGCCTCGTGGAGGACAACTCGCCCTGCCATCGCGACCACGTGGTCACCGACATCAACACCTGGCACGGCTATCGGCCGGGCTTCGACTGGGAGCGGACGGTCACGTCGTACTGCAACGAGACGTTCCCCGGCTCCAAAGGCAATTACATTGGCGGCTTCGTCCAGACCGGTGCGCCGATGTTCAACTCCGAATGCGGCAACGTGTGGGGCTATCAAGGATCGACGGGCGACGTCGACTGGAGCTGGGACTACCACATGATGATCAACGCGTTCCGTCGCCACTTGAAGTGCGGCGGCTGGCTCTACACCGAACACCACGACGTGATCAACGAATGGAACGGCTACGTCCGCTTCGACCGGAGCGAGAAGTTCACGGGCATTGAAGAACTCTTCCCTGGCATGGCGCTCAAAGACCTCCATGCGGACGCCTATCTGCCGCTCGACGTGGAACTCTGCCGCGAGTTCAAGGCGGGCGAGACGTGGACGATGCCCGTGGACGTGTCGTTGATTACGGACAAGTACGCGGGGCGTTCGCTGGACGTTTCCTATGTCGTCCGCGCCTGGAACGCGCGGGGCGTCCTCTCCGAAACAGCCCCTGTGAAAGCGGCCACGTTCACGGCCGCGTCGTGGCAGAACGGCCGCGTGGCCGACGTGTCCGTGAAGCTGCCGACGGAAACGGCGTGTGGCACGGTCTGCTTTTCGCTGGCGGACGGCGGTACGGTCGTGGCGCGGAACTTCGCCTGTTTCGTGACGCGCGGCGCGACGCCCGGCGTGTCCGTGGCGGCGAAGGCGTTTGCGCAGGCGAACTGGTCGCAGAAGCAGTGGCCCGCGATGAACGGCGCGAAGGCCAATGGCGCGGGCAAGGGTTTCTTCACGTACGAATTCACGGGCGTGCCGACGGATCGGCCGGCGACGTTCCGCGCCGAAGTCTCCGCCAAGCGGTTGAACGCCAAGGATTCAAAGGACGTGGACAAGGGCGTCCGCGATCTCGACTGCATGCTCGGCGGCGGTTTCGCCGACCGTTCGAAGAACCCGAACAGCTATCCCATGACGAGCGTGGAGAAATGGCCGGCGACGGTCAAAGTCTATGCGAACGGCGAACTTGTCCAGACGATGACGCTGCCGGACGATCCGGCCGACCATCGCGGCATTCTCTCGTGGTTTGCGCAGAAACGGCCGACGCAGGGCGCCGCGACGCTTGACGAGGCGGGTTCCTACGGCTATCTGCTGGAGGCGTCCATCGCGCCGTCCGTCCTCGCGAAGAATCCGGGCAAGTTGACGATTCGCCTGGAGACCGAGCGGAACGGTCTGGCCGTCTACGGCGCACACGCGGGACGCTACCCGTTCGACCCGACGGTCGAAACCCGGTGATTGGGTGATTGTCAGTACAGCATACGGAGGACGCAAAATGGAATACTCAGTTGGATTGGACATCGGCGGCACGAAGTGCGCGGTGTGCCTGGGTTCGGTGACGGACGCGGGCGTGGACATCAAGTACCGCGTCGAGTTTCCGACGGCGGGCAAGACGTGGCAGGAAGTGCTGGCCATCTACGTGGACAAGATTCAGGCGTTGACCGAGCAGTACACGATCAAGAACATCGGCATCTCCTGCGGCGGGCCGCTCGATTCGAAGCGCGGGCTGATTCAGAGTCCGCCGAATCTGCCGGGCTGGGACAACGTGCCGATCGTTCAGTATTTCAAAGACCACTTCGACGTGCCGGTGAACATCCAGAACGACGCGAACGCCTGTGCGCTCGCGGAGGCGAAGTTCGGCGCGGGGAAGGGTGCGCGGAACGTTGTGTTCATGACGTTCGGCACGGGCCTGGGCGCGGGGCTTGTGCTGGACGGGAAGCTATACTCCGGTACGAACGACAACGCGGGCGAGATCGGACACATCCGTCTGGCGCCGCGCGGACCGAAGGGCTACAACAAGGACGGTAGCGCGGAAGGTTTCTGTTCGGGCGCGGGCATTGCGCGTCTCGCGGGCATCCGCGCACGGGAATACGAGGAAGAATTTGCCGGTTCGGAAAGCGCCCGGCGCGCGCGGCGGGACGAATTGACGACGAAGGACATCTTCGACTACGTGCGGGCGGGCGATCCGTTCTGTACGCGCGTGTTCAAGGAGAGCGCGGCGCAGTTGGCGAATCTGCTGGCGTTTACGATCGACGTCCTCAATCCGGAAGTCATCGTTCTCGGCGGCGTGTTCATGCGCAATGTCGATCTCTTCCGGATGGAAATCGACCCGATTCTGGCGCGAGAGGCCCTGCCGGGCGCACTGCGTGTCTGCCGGATTGCCGCGGCCGGCATTGGCGAGAACATCGGCGACTACGCCGCCCTCGCCGTCGCCAATATGTAAGTGAAGGGTTGACGTACTGGAGACGAACATGAAACTGAAACTGAACTGTCCTGTGTGGAAGAAACTCGTGGCGGGCCTCGTCTTGATGTGCGGCGGCGCGGTATGTGCGGGCGAGACGTTGCTAGCCGTCGATTTCGGCACGGCGGCGCGGCGCGTGGACGCCGAAGGGAAGGGGGCGTTTCACGGCGTTCTTCCAGCCGGCGTGAACGAGAACTTTGCGGGTTGGAGCGCCTGCCGGGCGACGTCCGAGGTGCGCGAGGAGAACGGACGCCGTTTCCTCCGCATCGCTACGCAGCCTGGCGACGCGGGCGGGCAGTTCTGCATCAGCGGGTTTACGCCGAAGTTTCCCGGCTTTTTCCGCTTGAAAGTCCGTGCGCGGACATCGGGCGGGCGGCCGCTTGATTTCGGTCTCCGTTTGAACGGCGCACCTTACACCGCCTATTCAAGTCATTCCGTTCGTTCGTCTACGTGGACGGACGCGGACTTCCTGTTCCAGGTGGCGCGTACGGCCGAGGGGTCGGTGGGGTTGTACTTCTATACGCCGGCGGGGGATTCGGACATCGCGTCCGTCGCGCTTGAAACGGCGACGGAGGCGGATTTGGCGGCGCGGATTCCGCGTCCGCCGAAGACGCTGTCCGAGTACATCCGCAATACGCGCTTTCCGCTGGGGTTGCCGGCGGGGTGGAACTTGGGGCGCGACTGCGTGGATGTGACGGCCGTCGCCGACGCCGCCGAGCCGGCCGCCGACGGATTGCCCGTCTTGAAAATCGCGACAGACAACCCGTGGGAACTTTGGTCTGAACCGTTCCAGACGGCGTTCCCCGGTGCGCCGCACACGGCGACATTCTACTACCGTTCGCCCGTGCCGGTGCTCGTGGCGGTGTTGGACGATACGGGCGCGTGGTCGGGCAGTCAGACGTTTCCCGCGAGCGCGACGGGTTGTACGGCGCGTCTCGTCTTCCGTCCGCGCACGTTGGCGCATTCGCTGGGGCTTCGTTTCTCCGCGTCGCAGGGGCCGTTCCGGCTCGACCGCGTACACGTCCGTCCCGAGAACGTGGCCGCGTCCGCGCCGGCGGTTGACCGGACGTGCGCGGTGGCACTGGCGGTGGGCGCGGGCGAAATCGCGGCGGAGACGCGCATTCAGTTCGTGGACGAGCGGGCGCAGGTGGCGTGGCACGTGGACGGGGCGCCGACGGGCGCCGTGCTACGGTTCACCGTGTCCGACATCTATGGCCGTACGCAGACGCTGCCTGATCGTCCGCTCGACGGGACGTCCCTTCAGCAGGGCGTCGTCGCCTACGACGTCTTCCCCGACAGCCGGACGCGTCCCTACGGGCAGTTCCGCGTGGGCGCGTGGGTCGAACGGAACGGTGTCCGTCTGTCGCCGGAGGCGGAGGTGGTTGTCACGCGCCTGCCGCGTCCTGTCGCGGGCGCGGGCGACGCGGCGGATTCGCCGTTTGGCGGGCACTTCAATCCGCTGGGCAGCGTGGTGAAAACGCTGAAAGCGGGTGGCGTGAACTGGGTGCGTCTGCACGACGCGGGCGAGAAGGTGTCGAACTGGTATGCGCAGGAACCGGAGAAGGGGAAGTGGAATTTCCACGACGCTGAGGTGGCGTGCTATCGTCAGAACGGGGTTAAGATTTTCGCGCAGCTCGGGACCGCGCCGGCGTGGGCGACGCATTACGGTGATCTCGGCCGGACGCACATGGGGTACTTTGAGAAGTACCTGCGGCCGACGAACGCCGTCGATTGGGTCAACTACGTGACGACCTACGTGAAGCACCACGAGAAGAACATCGACGAGTATTTTGTCTGGAACGAGCCGTGGGGGGCCTGGTGGGCACACGCGGCCGACATCACATACTACGACGCCGCGAAGGCGGGCGCCGATTTTGCCGAACTGCAGCGGCTTACCTACGCGGCCGTCAAGCGCGTGAATCCGGCCATTCGCGTGTGCGGGTTCAACACGACCGCCGGGACGCCGGGCGAGAAATGGACGGCCGAGGTGTTTGCGGCGGGCGGGTTCGACAGCTGCGACATTATCGACTGGCACTACTACACGCCGAATCCGCGTGGTTTCCGCGACGACGCGAACATTTCAGACGCGCCGCTGCGACCGATTCGCGCCGTGCATCCAAAACTCGCCGGCAAGCCCTTTTACATGAGCGAGGGGCAGGGGACGAGTTCGGGATCGAGTGGTGTCGGCTGCCGGATGAGCGGCCTGTTGCGCAACGTGCCGTGGCCGGCCGAAACGCCCGAATTCTACACGGGGTTGGCGGACACGACGTGCCGCTACATCTTGAGTTTGTTGGCCGAAGGCAACCGTCGCGTTTTCCTCTACTCGTCGCACAGCTATGCGTCGTTGGCGCGGCCGCCGAACTTCCTCGTGTTGCTGGGCGCGGACGGCTACGCGCATCCCGAACTCGTGGCTCACGCCGCGTTGGCGCGGATGATCGAATCGAAGACGTTTGAGAGCCGTTTTGCGTTCGGCCGGGTCGGCGTGGCCTATTCGTTCGTCTGTCCGGGCGAGCGGGCCGTGGCGTATTCGGAACTGTCGTGGGACGAGATTCGGAACCTGCTGAAAAAGGGGCCGGTGTTCGACCTCTACGGCAACCTTGTGCGGGAAGATACGATCCAGCCGGGGCGTCTCGTCTACACCGTCCATCAAATCACCGAATGAATCTGTCTGAACTCTTGATGCGTCGCCCCTTGGTTCTTGATGGGGCGATGGGGACTCAGTTGCAGGCGCGTGGTCTGCAACCGGGCGAAATCCCCGAAGACTGGAATCTTACGCGCCCTGCGGATGTCCAGGCCATCCACGCCGCGTACTACGCCGCCGGATCTGACATCGTGCTTACGAACACGTTCGGCGCGAGTCCGGCGAAGTACCATGGAGTCCATCCGCTCGCCGACATTATTGCCGCCGGGGTTCGTCAGGCTCGGGCCGCCGCCGTCGCGGCGGGCGGGACACGCTATGTGGCGCTGGATGTCGGTCCCACGGGACATCTGCTCAAGCCGGCGGGCGACTATGCGTTCGATGCCGCCTACGCCTCATTCGCCGAACAGATCCGTCTTGGCGCGGCGGCTGGTGCCGATCTTGTGATGATCGAGACGATGAGCGATGTCTACGAACTCAAGGCGGCGGTTCTCGCGGCCAAGGAAAACTGCAATCTGCCAGTTATCGCTACCGTCGCACTGGGTGAAGACGGTAAACTCCTTACGGGTGCCAGTCCTGACGTCGTGGGGGCGTTACTGGAGGGATTGCACGTCGACGCGCTAGGTTTCAATTGCGGTCTCGGACCGGATCTGTTGCTACCCCATTTGAAATCTTTGGCGTCCGTGACGAATCTGCCGCTTGTCGTGAAACCCAATGCGGGGCTTCCGAAAGTCGTGGATGGCGAAACGGTTTTCCTTGTGGGGCCGGAGGCGTTTGCGGCAGACGTCGCCGAACTGGTTCGTGCTGGCGCGGTTGTCCTCGGCGGCTGTTGTGGCACGACGCCTGCGCACATCGCTGCCGTCCGCCGTCTCTTGGACGATCCGGCATTCATTGCCGCATCATCCATTCCGCGTCCGCCTGTGGCACGGACGATTATCACGTCCTACGCCCGTGCCGTGGAGATTCCGTTCGACGATTCGCTGATTATCGGTGAGCGTATCAATCCGACGGGCAAGAAGAAGTTGCGCGAGGCCTATCGGACGGGTGACACGGGCTATGTTCTGCGTGAGGCCATCGCCCAGGTCGAGGCAGGGGCGCACTTGCTGGATGTGAACGCGGGCGTACCGGGGCTGGACGAGGCGGCCGTGCTGGACGAAACCGTTCAGGCGATCCAGGGCGTGACGGATTTACCGCTCCAGATCGACACCTCGTCGCCCGCCGCGTTGGAACGCGCTTTGCGCCACTACAACGGCAAGGCTTTGGTCAATTCGGTGAACGGTAAGGATGAGGTGATGGATGCCGTCTTTCCGCTTGTGGCGAAGTATGGCGGCGTGGTCGTGGGGTTGACGCTGGACGAGACGGGAATTCCTGCGACGGCGGACGGTCGTGTGGCCGTGGCGAAAAAGATTCTTGCGCGTGGTGCGGCGTACGGATTGCGTCCGTGCGATTTCGTCATCGACGTTCTCTGTCTCGCCGTGAGTGCGGACGCCACCTCCGTACCCGTCATCCTTGAATCACTGCGGCGCGTCCATGCGGAACTCGGCTGTCGAACCGTGTTGGGCGTCTCGAACGTTTCGTTCGGTCTACCGGCGCGTCCGCTCTTGAACGGCACGTTCTATGCGCTCGCCCTTCAGGCGGGGCTGACGACGGCCATCGTCAATCCGTTGTCCGCCGAAATGATGACGGCCTACAAGTCGTGGCGTGCGCTTACGGGGCGCGACCGTAACTGCGAAGATTGGATTGCGGCCGTGGCGGCGGGAACGGTCGGCGGATCGTCCTCCCCCGTCTCGCCGTCATCCGCCGCGACTGCCGCCACTACGTCCGCTGCGCCGTCTGGCGAACGCCTTTCACCGTTGACGGCGGCTATCGCGCACGGACTGAAAGGCGACGCTGCGACAATCGCGGGCGGTCTGCTTGCCACGGGACGGACACCTGTCGAAGTGATCGACGGTGAAATCGTCCCCGCGCTTGAAATCGTTGGGCGTGGTTTTGAGACGGGGCGGTTCTTCTTGCCTCAGTTGCTCATGGCGGCCGAGGCGGCTAGTGCCGCGTTCGAGGTCATCCGCCGCGAACTCGCAAAAGCGGGGACGCAGACCGAATTGCGCGGTCCAATCGTCATCGCCACCGTGAAGGGTGACATCCATGATATCGGCAAGAACATCGTACGCGCGTTGCTGGAAAACTACGGGTTCCGTGTCATTGACCTTGGCCGCGACGTACCGCCGGAGAAGATTGTCGAGACGGCGCGGCGCGAACACGTGAAACTCGTCGGCCTTTCGGCGTTGATGACGACGACCGTCGTGTTTATGGCGGAAACGATTAAACTACTGAAACAGGAATTGCCGGCGTGCAAGACGGTTGTGGGCGGCGCGGTGTTGACGGCCGACTACGCGAAGGAAATCGGCGCCGACTACTATGGACGAGACGCAATGGCGACCGTACGCGTCGCCGAGGAGGTGTTTGCATGAGGATCGCAGGTGGCGACTGGCGTGGGCGGACGTTGAAAGTGCCGGACAGTGACGCTGTGCGGCCGACGCAGGATCGTGTGCGCGAGGCCCTTTTCTCCATGATTCAATTCGAGTTGGCGGGCGTTTCGTTCCTCGACCTGTTCGCCGGATCCGGCGGCGTGGGGCTGGAGGCTCTTTCACGTGGCGCCGCGCGCGCCACGTTTGTCGAACTCGCGCCGCGCCACGTCGCCTGTCTGAAAGCCAACGTCGTGGCGCTGAAAGCCGAAACCCGCTGCCGCATCCAGACGGCGGACGTCTTTTCGTGGCTTGCCGCCTTGCCCACCCGCGCGGCGGCGGCGGACGACGCATTCGATATCGTCTACGCCGACCCGCCCTACGACTTGGGGCACGAACGCGGGTTTACGGCGATTTTGCAGACGTTGGCGGACAAGAACGCCGTCAAGCCGTCCGGGCTTTTCATTGCGGAAATGCGCGTCCATCAGACGCCGGACGAATCGCCGTTTTGGGAACTTTGCCGGGACCGGACGTACGGCCAGACCCGGCTGGCGATCTACCGCCGGACGTGATGCGTCCTACTTGAGAATCTTCCACTTGGTCGCCATCAACGCCTGCCGCGCACCGGGTTTCGGGCGCTGGTAGTAGACGGTGAGAATCGAGCCATCGGTGAGTTGGCAGGAGGCGGGGTAGCCGAGATCGTTGTCGGCGGAGGTTGACAGACAGATTTCGTGCGCGACATCCCACGTACGGCCGCCGTCGTCCGAGATGCAGGCGTATTCGCCGTAGCCAGTCGGTTCGCGCAGTCGGCGGCCATAGACGTTGACGAGTTTGCCGTCGGGGAGGACGAGCAGGTGCGGGGGCAGTCCGAGCATGGGCGTTTTCGTCATCGGCGTCCATGTGCGCCCGCCATCCCGCGAAACGGTCTGCCGCATACAGCCGTCAGCCCCGTGATAGCGCAGCAGCCCCACGATCGTGCCGTCGGCCAGTTGGGCGACGTGGGGTTCGTGGAACATGTGCGGCCGCGCGTTCTCGCCGTTGACGTCCGCAAGCTCGAGGCAGAGGCACGTCCAGGAACGGCCCGCGTCGGTCGAGCGCCAGGCGCTGATGATCGTGCGGCCGGCTTCGCCCGCGCCGAGTTGCGAGTTGGAGAACGAGCGTCCCAGCATGAGCAGGGAGCCGTCGTTCAGTACGGCGGGGCCATGCGGCGCATGGCTGACCTTCATCTTTTCGGGCTTCGACCAGGTTTTGCCGTTGTCCGTCGATTCCAGACGGTGGAAACCCAGCGCGGCGTCGCACGCTTCGGGCGGAATCTTCTCGTCGTGCCGCTGCCACCAGTAGCGCGAATCCGTACGTGGGAACGTCTTGCCGCGTAGTTGGTCACGGTAGGCCAGTGAGGTGAAATAGGTGACGACGATCTTGCCGTCGGGCAGTTGAACGATGCCCGCGTCGCGATCGTCGATCGGGCCGTTGGCGATTGTCTGCGGGGGCGTCCACGTCTCGCCCTGGTCGGACGAGCGAACCATTTGCACTTTCCCATAGGGGCAGATGTGGCCTTCGCGGTCACCGGAGAAGACGGCGATGAGGTCGCCGTTTTGCAGACGCGCCACGGACGGCCAACCGATGTAGCGGTCGGGATTGGCGCAGATCGGCCGCGTCCAGACGATTTCGGCGCGGGGCGAAGGGGCGGGCCGTGCCGGCTGCGCGTGGACGCCGCCGAGCGCGGCGGCGCAGAGGGTTGCGGCGATGAAAACACGATGTTTCATGCTGGAAAACTCACTTTCTTATTTGTTTTATCGAGATGAAACGACTGTAGACGGATACCAGTATACCATGTTCGGCACGGACTTTTTTACACATTTCCACATTTGCGGAAAGTTATACCTCGCAAAAACTTCACAATAACGAAATAAGCAATATCCACCCACGCGGATTTTTGGTATTATATGCAAATCATTCCCGCGTGTTTTGCGGAACGAAAACAAGGAGTAAACAGATGAAGATCAAATTCGGCGACGTCCAAGAGGTTATCACGACGCGCAAGGAATTTCCGCTCAAGAAAGCCCAGACGGTGCTCAAGGACATGACGGTCGCGGTGCTCGGCTACGGCATTCAGGGTCCGGGCCAGGCGCTCAATATGCGCGACAATGGCATCAACGTCATCGTGGGCCAGCGCAAGAGCAACAAGGCGAACAGCTCCTGGAAGCGCGCGATCAAGGATGGTTGGGTTGAGGGCAAGACGCTGTTCTCGCTGGAAGAGGCCGCCCAGAAGGGCGACATCGTGATGATGCTCGTGTCCGACGGCAGCGTCGGCGAAGTCTGGAAGAAGATCGAGCAGTTCGTTACGCCCGGCAAGTATCTCTATTTCTCGCATGGTTTCGGCTACGTCTACCGTAAGCTCACGGGCATCAACCCGGCCAAGGGCGTCGGTCTCGTGATGGTTGCGCCGAAGGGTTCGGGCACGTCCGTGCGCCGCAACTTCCTGTCGGGCGCGGGCATCAACAGCTCCTTCGCGTTCGAGCCGAACGGCATGAGCGCCAAGAAGGTGGAAGAAGTCACGAAGGCGATCGGTATCGCCGTCGGTTCCGGCTACCTCTTCCCGACCACGTTCGAGCATGAAGTGACGTCCGACCTCGTGGGCGAGCGCGGCATTCTGATGGGCGCTCTCGCGGGCGTGATGGAAGCGCAGTTCTATACCCTTCGCGCGAACGGCCACTCGCCGTCCGAGGCGTTCAATGAGACGTGCGAGGAGCTCACGCAGTCCCTCATCCGCCTCGTGGACGAGAACGGCATGGACTGGATGTACAGCAACTGCTCGCAGACGGCTCAGCACGGTGCGCTCAAGTGGCGTCCGTTCTTCCGCAAGGCCACCGAACCCGTCTTCAAGAAGCTCTACGCAAGCGTCAAGACGATGAAGGAAGCCAAGGAAGTGATTCGCGACACGGGTTGCGTCGACTACAAGGAGAAGATGGCCGCCAAGCTCAAGGATATGCGCGACAGCGAAATGTGGCGCGCGGGTGCCGCCGTCCGTTCGCTCCGTCCGCACGAAGCGGCGAAGGGCGACAAGTCGAGCGCCGGCTGGGGTGGGCGCAAGTCCATCTAACCGGTCGTCCCGTTTGGTACGGGGCATTCAGACGGGCGGCGCGTGTCTCGTGCCGCCCGTTTCCTTAATCATTCACGTGCATACAGGCTCGCCCTTTGTGGTATAATGTACGAATCATTCATGAGCCGTTTTGCCGATTTGACGAAGTCGTTTCGTACGCCGTGGCTTCTTGCCACGGCGGCGGCTCTTTGTCTGTCTGTCGCCGCCGTCTGGTGGGGAGGGTTGAACCAGGACGAGGGTTGGTATCTCTACGCGGCCCAGATGGTTCACGCCGGCAAGTTGCCCTACCACGATTTCTTCTACACGCAGGGTCCGGCCATGCCGTTCGTCTACTCGGCCCTGTCGCCGATCTGGACGATGCCGGGTTCGCCGTTGCATGGACTTCTGGGCGGACGTATCCTCACGCTGCTTTTCGGTTTCGCCGCCACGGCTTGCGCCGTCGCGTTGGCGCGGCGGCTCGTGCCGGCCGACCGGCGGCCGCTGGCCGGGTTCGCCGTTTTTACGCTGTTGGCCTGCAACCTCTATCACCTCTACTTCACGGCGATTCCCAAAACCTATGCGCTGGGCAGTCTGTTCGTTCTTGCGGGTTTTCTGCTCGTGACGGCCGGTCTGCAGACCGCGGTCCGCGTCCGTTCGGCGTTTCTGCTTGCGGCGGGCGGCCTGTCGCTTGCGTTCGCCACGGGGACGCGCATTTCGCTTTTGCTGATCCTGCCCGTCGTCGGCGGGACGCTGCTCCTTTGTTTCCGAGCGTTTCGTTGGTCGTTCCTCTGGTTCGGTCTGGGTGCGGCGGCGGGACTTTTCCTGACCTACGGCCTTTTCGCGCTCGATCCGGCGTCCTTGCAGACGTTGCTGGCGGCGCAACGCTACCATGCGGCGCGTGGTGGTTTTGATCCGTTCTTCGCGGTCGGCAGTGTGAGCCGTTGGGCGCGGGGGTACGCGGCGTTGGGCGTCGTCCTTTTCGCGGCGGCGGCGTTCGGCCGCCGCCGCGAAAAGGACGTGGATTCGGCTGCCACGTCCCTCGACTCCGTGTCGCGCACGGTGTTGTGGATGTTGGGTCTTGGGTTTGCGGCGGTGTTCGTGTTGCAGATTAGCGCACCGTTCCCTTACGACGACTATCAAGTTCCGCTCATGGGGATGCTGACGGTGCTGATCGTCGTCTGGTTCGCCCGTACGGGTTCGCCCGCCGCGTCCCTTCCTCGCGCGTGGTTTGTCTTTCTCGCCACGGGGTTGGTGTCCTTCACTTCGCCGTTGCTTCAGGAATGGGCCACCTATCCGCAGGATCGCTTTTGGAGCCGCACGAAGGAGATGACGGAACTGGCCAAACTCCGCGCCACGGCTCGTCGGCTGAACGTGCTCGATCCGGGCGGCACGACGTTGCTGACGCAGGATCTCTATCTCGCCGTCGAGGCGGGGCGGACGGTGCCTGCCGGGTTGGAAATGGGACCGTTCAGTTATTTCCCCGACGTATCCACGGCGGACGCCACGGCCGTACACGTCCTCAACCGCGCACGGCTGGAGGCGTTGTTCCGCGATGCGCCCTGCACGGCGGCGGCCGTCAGCGGCTACGGCTTTGCAATCGCCGCGCCGTCCTGTCGCGAGACGTCTCGTGCGGAACAGGCGGCCTGCCGCGCCCGCCTGGCCGAGACGTACGATCTCGTCGAAACGGTCGAGCGGTTCGGGCAGAACGCCACCCCGCTTTCCATTTACGTACGAAAGAAGGAGAGGGATTGACATGGCGACGCAGCATGGTCTGCCCGGCGAGTGGGCGAAAGTGAAGGGGACGGTGTTTTCCCTTTGGCCCGTGTTCATCTGCTTCGCGCTGGTGGGCGCGTTCGCCACGGCGTGTGTGATTGGCACGTCCATCCTTTTGTTCGGCGGACTTCTGCTGGCTACGGTCGTGTTGACGCTCGTGTCGATGCGCCGGGGCATTGGACGCGTCGAATCCTACTTCAAGGGCGCACGCGGCGAGGAACAGGTGGCCGCGCATCTGGCGTTGTTGCCGGACGCCTATCATGTGTTCCACGATTTTGAGGCCGGGGCGTTCCACGTGGATCATGTGATTGTCGGGCCGACGGGCGTCTATTCGGTGGAGACGAAGAACTGGCGCGGTCATGTGACGATTCAAGACGGTCTGCTGGCCGTGGACGGACATCTGCCGAGCCGCTCGCCGCTCGCCCAGGCCGCCGCCGAGGCGAAAGCCGTTCGTGCGCGGATCAAGGACGCGGGCGATCCCGCCGTCACGCCGGTCGTCTGTTTTGCGTCCAACACCTACTCGGCCGTTCAGGATGTCGTGGAGAACGTGCCGGTTCTGAATCTCAAAGGCCTGTGCGACTGGGTGACGTCCCGGCCCGTGGTCTTCGCGCCGGACGAGTTGACGCGCCTGGTGCAATTGATGGAGACGAGTCTATGAAGATGAAAAGAAAAAGATTGTCCGGCATTGTGTTGCTGGCGTTCTGCCTAACCGCGTTCGGCGTGTGCCGTGGGGAGGCCGAGCCGGCGGCGGCCGTGCTTGTGCCGCAACCCTACTACGGGCAGGTTGCCCAACGGGCGGGGAACATGGTCGAGAAGTACCACATCCTCAACCACCCGCTGAACAACGAGATCTCCCAGCGGGCGTGGACGAACCTCGTCACGATGTACGACTACGGCCACGACGTCTTTCTGAAGTCGGATCTCGACGCATTCGCGGCGATGGAGACGCGGATCGATGACGCGCTGCGGCAGGGAAAGGTTGCATTCGGCTATGATGTCCAGCGCGTGTTCGTGCAGCGTCTGGAGGAGTGCGTGGCGTTTGCGACGAATTTTCTGTTGAAGGGCGAAATCGACTTCTCCGTTCCGGAGAGCTACACCTTCAAACGCGACAAGGAACCGTGGCCGGAGACGGTCGAAGCGCGGCAGGAACTTTGGCGCAAGCGTCTGAAAAACGAACTGCTCGCCCAGCAGCTCGGCCGTGAACTCGACGCGGAGAAGGAGAAGACGGGCAAGAAACCCGCCCGGACGAAGAAAGCAACGACGAACGGCGTGGACAAGGCGGCGGCCGATGCCAAACCGGAACCCACGCCCGTCGAAAATCTTGTCAACCGCTACAAGCACTACTTGACGATGTCGCGGACGGAGATTGACGAAGAGACCGTCTTCCAGCGTTATCTCTCGGCGGTCATGATGGCCTACGACCCGCATTCGGACTACATGGCGCCGATGCGTAAAGAGGATTTCGACATGGACATGAGCCTGTCCCTCTGCGGCGTGGGCGCTGTCCTGTCCGTCTCCTTCGACGATGGTGCGCTCGAAATCAAAGAGGTAATGAAAGGCGGCCCGGTGGATCGCGAAGGCAGCATCAAGGCTGGCGACAAGATTGTCGGCGTCGGCCAGGGCGACAACGCCGTCGAGGACATCACGTGGAAGCCGATGCGCAAGACGATTCGCAAGATTCGCGGCAAGAAGGATACGAAAGTCGTTCTTGAAGTGACGGACAAGAACGGCGAGAAGCGCCGCCGTGTACCGTTGATTCGCGACGAGATCAAGTTGGAAGACCAGGCCGCCACGGGGCGTGTGGAAACGGTCGTTCTGAACGGCGTGACGAATCGCTTCGGCTACGTGAAACTGCCAGGGTTCTATGGGACGATGGACAAGAAGCCGGGCGACGAGGGCTACCGTTCGTGTTCGTGGGACGTGGCGCAGTGGATCGGCACGTTCAACACGCAGGGTACGCACGGCATGGTGCTCGACTTGCGCGGCAACGGTGGCGGGTCGCTTCCGGAGGCCGTTCTTCTCACGCAGCTTTTCGTTCCGAAATCGCCTGTCGTCCAGATCGGCGACCGGCGCGGCATTGGCATCATTCCGACGTTTGATGAGCAGCCGACGCTCGCCTACCGCAAACCGCTCGTCGTGCTGATTGACCGGTTCTCGGCATCGGCCTCCGAAATCGTCGCCGGCGCGTTGCAGGACACGGGCCGCGCCGTCATCGTGGGCGATTCGCAATCCCACGGCAAGGGCACGGTGCAGACCGTCATGCGCGTCGGGCGCGAAGAGTTCGGGTCGATGAAAATCACGACGGCTCGCTTCTATCGTATCAACGGCTCGTCCACGCAGGTGAAGGGCGTGGCGAGCGATATTGTCATACCCAGTTTCCTCGACGGGCGCATGGACATCGGCGAACGGAAGCTTCCGTATGCGCTGCCGTGGACGGCCGTCCAGTCGGCGGACTACGGTGCGGTCTGGAACATGGCCGACCTCGTGCCGCGTCTGCGTGACCGCGCCCAGGCGCGTCTGGCGCAGAATCCGGCGTACACGCGCCGTCTTCAGATCGTTTCGTTCTTCACGGCGTATTCCGATCGTAAAGAAGTTCCGCTGGAACGCGCGGCGCGGTTGGCGCTCATGCGGTCTGACCGGGCGATTCTGGATGAAGCCGACGAGGCGGAGGACTTGATGGACGACGATGAGGACGCGGAGAGCGTCGTCGACGACAAGAAGAAGAAAAAAGATCCCAAGAAGGATCTCGTGCTCAATGAAGGTTTCAACGTGCTGGCCGATGTCGTCGCGCTGACGCACGGCGGCGAGGTGCCGGCTCCGGTACAGCAGGAACGGCGCATTCCCGCGTGGTTGCGCGCATTGAGGGGGCGGGGCGAATGAACTGCGTACACTTCGTGAAAATGCACGGGGCCGGCAACGACTTCGTGTTGATCGACGACCGCGCGGGGACGTTTCCCGCCCACGACCATATCCGCCTTGCGGCATTGGCCGCGTCCCGTACGGGCATTGGCTGCGAGGGTGTGATTCTTGTGCAAAATTCCACGCAGGCCGATTTCCGCATGGTCTTCTTCAATCCGGACGGGACGGAGGCCGATCTCTGCGGGAACGGTTCGCGTTGCGTGGCCGTCTTCGCCCACGCCATCGGCGCGGTCAAAACGGCGTCGATGACGTTCGAGACGCGGGCGGGACTGGTCGATGCCGAACTGCTCGATTCGGGTTTGGTGAAACTCTGGATGCCCGAACCAAAAGACCGCCGCTACAACCTGCGTGTCGGCGACGTGAATGGCGACTTCGTTGTCACGGGCGTACCGCATTTCGTTGTGCCGTGCGATGCCGTGGCATCCGTCGACGTCGTGGGCAAAGGGCGTGAACTGCGTCTGTCGGAGACGTTCGCGCCGGATGGGACGAACGTCGATTTCGTCCAGTTCATCCCGCCAAACAAGGCGGTCATGCGGACGTACGAGCGGGGCGTGGAGATGGAAAGCGGCGCCTGTGGGACGGGGGCGCTTGCGACGGCGGTTGTCGGCGTGGAGACGAAGGGCATGTCCCTCCCGATGCATATCCGCACGTCGCACGGTTTCGTCCTGACGGTCGACGGCGACTGGCGACGCGCGAAGTCGACGGGCATCACGCTCGTCGGGCCGGTGCGAAAGGTTTTTGAAGGCGACATCGATCTCGATGCGCTGGATGTGTCAAACGAGATGGAATAGAAGAAGAGAAGAGGAACGAGAAATGGCGGAATTGATTGTCGCGTTGGACGTACAGAGCCGGGCTGAGGCGGTTGAGAAGGTGAAGCTCATCGGCGAGCCGGTTGGGTTCTACAAAATCGGGCTGGAACTGTTCACGGCGGAAGGGCCGGACGTGGTGAAGGCCGTGAAGGATCTCGGCAAGCGCGTCTTCCTCGACCTCAAATTCCACGACATCCCGCGTACGGTCGAACGCGCCGTACGCAGTGCCGGGCATCTCGGCGTCGATTTGCTGACCATCCATTCCGTCGGCGGCAAGGCGATGATTCGGGCCGCTGCCGATGCGGCGGCCGAGTTCGGCGCGGCCGCGCCGAAAATTCTGGCCGTGACGGTGCTCACGTCGCTCGACCAGACGGATCTGGCGGACGTCGGCATTGTCGGACGCACCCCCGCCGAGCAGGTTGCCGCGATGGCGGCGTTTGCGACGGCCAACGGCGCGAACGGGCTTGTGTGCAGTCCGAAGGAAGTCGGCGCACTCTCCCGCGCCTTGCCGGCGGGAACGTTGTTCGTGACGCCGGGCGTGCGTCCGGCCGGGGCGGCGGTGGGAGACCAGAAGCGCGTCGCCACGCCGGCGGATGCCGTGCGCGATGGCGCGACGCATCTCGTCGTCGGGCGGCCGATTCTCGCGGCGGACGATCCGTTTGCGGCCGCGCAGGCCATTCGCGCCGAAATGGAACAGGCCTGAGCGGCGGGGCATTCGTGGTCGTCGATTTCCATACGCACAACTTCCCCGACGCGCTGGCGGCGCGCGCCCTCGCGTCCATGACGCAGAGACTGCAAGGCCGCGCCATTCCCGTGGGCGACGGCACGGTGGCTTGCCAGTTGACCGCGATGGCGGCGGCCGGAATCGACAGGAGCGTCGTCTGTCCGATCGCCACGCGCCCGCAGCAGTTCGCGCCGATCCTCGCCCGTTCGCGGGCCGTGGCGCAGGGGGCGGAAGGCGAGGAGGCCGCGCGGCGGCTGACGTTCCTCGCCTCCGTACATCCGCAGGATCCGGATTTTGCCGCGCACGTCGCGGACATCGCGGCCGCCGGCATTCGGGGCGTCGTCTTTCATCCGTACTTCCAGGGTTTCCGGCTTGATGACCCGTCCGTCGCCCCGCTCTTCGCGACCGTTCGCGACGCGGGGCTTTTTGCCATCTGCCACTGTGGGGGCGACACGGGCTTCCTCGACGCGCCAATGCTGTGCGGACCTGGCGAGATCGCGGCGCTACTCGACGCCGTGCCGGGTCTGCCGTTTGTCGCCTGCCATCTCGGCGGCGTAAACCGCAATCCGGCGGGAAGCGTCGACCGGCTGCTTCCGTACGAGACGTGCTTCATCGACACCGCGCGTCTCGTGGAGGATGACGCGAATCCGGAGGCGGAACGCATCTGCCGGGAGTTCCCGGCGGACAGGATTCTGTTCGGGACGGACTACTTCTGGCGCGAACAGGCGCGACTGAAGGCTTGGGTCGAGTCGTGCCGGCCCGATCCGGCGGATCGGGAGAGGATCTTCCACTTGAACGCCGAACGTCTGCTGGGGCTTCCGCCCGCGCGGACGGCGGTTCAATGACGTTTTACGTTAAATAAAGTTTCACTGCAAATAAAAGAAGGACAAGACAAGATGGGCGGTTTTTGCGGCGTGATTTCGAGGGAGGACTGCGTGTCGGATCTCTTTTTCGGCACGGACTACCATTCGCATCTGGGAACGCATCGCGGCGGTCTGACCGTACTCGCGGAAGGGCGGTTTCAACGCGCCATCCACAACATCCAGAATGCGCCGTTTCGCACAAAGTTCGAGAACGACTATTCCAAGTTCCACGGACACGTGGGACTGGGCGTTATCTCCGACACGGATCCGCAGCCGCTCATTGTGGCGTCGCGTCTCGGCACCTACGCGCTCGTGACGGTCGGCCTCATCTGCAATCTTGAGGCGCTCATGCAGGAAATGTACGAGTCGCGGCAGATGCAGTTCCAGTTCTCGACATCCTCCGGCGTAGTGAGTCCAACCGCCGTTGTCGCCGCGCTGATCGATTCGCAGGACAGTCTGGTGTCCGGCGTCCAGTTTGCGCAGTCGAAAATCGAGGGTAGCTGTTCGCTCATGATTCTCACCGAGGACGGCCATTTCTATGCGGCGCGTGACAAGTACGGGCGGACTCCGATTATCTTTGGCCGCAAGAAAGAGGGGTTGATGGCTACGCAGGAATCGTGTGCGTTCTCGAACCTCGGGTATGAGCATCTGCGCGACTTGGGACCGGGCGAAATGGTCGAGGCGACGGCGGACGGTTTGACGACGCTCGTCGAGCCAGGGCCTGAAATGGCGATCTGTTCCTTCCTGTGGGTCTACTACGGTTACCCGGCCTCCATGTACGAGGGCCGGAACGTGGAGATGGCGCGCTATCGCTGTGGCGGTTATCTGGCGCGGCGGAATCCCGTGGAAGCAGATGTCGTCGGCGGCGTACCGGATAGTGGCACGTCCCACGCGCTGGGATACGCGCATGAGGCGGGCTACAAGTTCGCGCGGCCGTTTGTGAAGTACACGCCCACGTGGGCGCGGTCGTTCATGCCGAGCGACCAGAGCCAGCGCAATCGGATTGCGCAGATGAAACTCATCCCCATTCCCGGTTTGATCAAGGACAAACGGCTCGTCATGTGCGACGATTCGATTGTACGCGGTACACAGTTGGGACAGCAGGCGCGGCGGCTCTACGAAGCGGGCGCGAAGGAAGCGCATATGCGAATCGCCTGTCCGCCGTTGCTGTACGGCTGCAAGTTCATCAACTTCTCGCGGTCCAAGTCCATCTACGACCTCATCACGCGCCGTTACATCCGTGAACGGGACGGGGAGAATGCGGATGTTCGGAAGTACCAGGATCCCGATTCGCCCGAATACAAAGGGATGGTTGAGTACATCCGCAAGAACCTCAATCTGACGACGCTTGCGTTCCAGCGCCTCGACGACCTCGTGTCGGCGATCGGTCTGCCGAAGAATCGGCTCTGTACGTACTGCTTCGACGGCGAAGACCCCTCGCACGGCGCTCCGTGCGGACACAACTGCCCTGGCTGTCCCCACGCCTGAAGTCCTGTGTTCCGCGCGGGTATTCTCTGTCGGTCTCCTTTCTTCCGCGTCGTCAAAAAGGGGGATTGACGGGTAGAAAAAAAAAATAGGTATAATTGTTCCTCGTTTGAGATAGGCGGTTTGCCTGTCTTGAGGTCGGTGGGTGATGCGTTTCCGCATCGTCTGTCGGCGTCATAATCGAATAGCAGACAAGGAACGATTCTCATGCAGATACGCGCGAAGTTCGGTTGGACGGCGGTGGCCGTCCTGATGGCGGGGTGTCCCGCCGCCAGGGCCGAGGAACACGTTTTCGAGTCGGCGCAGACGGTCGACACTGTCATTGGCGGCGACGACAGCGTTCGCATCAAATGTCCCGCCGGGACGTTTGTCGTGTTGACCGCCGCGAATACTTACACGGGCGATACGATTATCGAATCTGGCGGCGTGACGGTCTCGAACCTGACCGCGCTCGGCACGGGGCGTATCAAGTGCGCGAGCGGGACAGCCGTGCGCGTGGCCGTGGACTACACTCAAAAGGAGGGGGGCTTGACCGCCGCCATTATCGACCGTATTGATGTGGCGTCGACAACGAATGACACGGAACCGTGGGTGTCCTTTCAGTTGACCGGCGCGGCCGGCACCAACGACGTCGATTTCTCCAAGCAGCCCTATCTGTGGCTGGGGGCGCCGCAGTCGGGCGCGGTGATGTATCGGGGAACGTTCACGCCTTGGAACAACGAATACCACCTCGGCTACGCCGGCAAGGACGCCGTCGAGCATTCGATTTGCGGTCTCCGCATCGGTGGATTCACCGACGGCCCGAACGGCGAATCGCGCCGCGTCGTCCTGCGCGGGTCGGGTGCGACGGCGATCATGGATAAGAAGTCAACGCACACGGGTGGACTGGACGTCTACGGGCCAGCCCGGCTTGACTGCGTCGGATGGACTGCGTCGGCGTTCGGGTCTTCGCTCGTACTGCACGACGGGACGATGCTCAACTCGAAGTCGACGAATGATGCCTATCCGGCCGACCTTACTGTCACCATCGATGGTACGGTGCGCGTCCATTTGAGCGGCGCCACCGATGCGACGCTGACCACGTTCAACGGTCCCTTTGCCGGCACGGGCACGATTCGTTTGACCGACCAGGGCGGTGTCCGCTTCGTCCACACGAACAACACGTTCACCGGGAACATCCTGCTGGACAACACCCACGCGAAGAACGCCGTCGAAATCGGTTTCGGCAACGGAACCGCCTGTAGTTGGGCGGGCAGTGCCATCGATTTTCGAGATGACGTTTCCGCGCTTACGAACCAGATTGTCGTTGTCAACTGCAATGCGGATGTCACGTTCAATACCGCCGTGTCCGCCAAGGGCGGCCGCCTGGTCAAAAAGGGCACGGGCGTGCTGACGCTTGCGAAGCCCTACACGCGGAAGTCCGCCCGGGACGACGTACCGGTGGTGGATGTCCAGGGCGGCACGGTTCGCCTCGGCATCGCGCCCGGCGTCCCACTTCAGGGGCTTGTACGCCTTGCCGCGACGGCGACGCTCGACCTCAACAACATGCCCGTTGAATCGCTCTGGCTGCCCGTTGGCAGCGGATCGATTGTCAACGTCGCCGACCGGAAAGTGCGTTTCGCGGCGAATCTCGTCCAGGACGAATCGTTTCGGGGAAAAGTCGATGCCGTGTGCACGGTTGCGGCGACGGGGAACGCCCGGTGGACGGTCGATGCCTTTACGCGGTTCGATTCGCCGTTGACCGTTGAAAGCGGACGCATCCAGACGATGCGCGGATTCGTCGTTGACGAACTTGCGTTGGGCGACGCGGGGGAAGTCCAAGTGAACCGCGGAATCGGCAATGGTCTCCGTGCCGAATACTGGATGAACGCGAGCGGCTGGTGTGCAGGGGCTCTCGACGCGGTGACGAACAAGATGAACCAGACGGAACCGACGCTCGTTCTGGACACGGCGTCGTTTGGCGACGGCCTCGATTCCACGCGGGGACGCGGTACGAACATTTGGACGAACACGGCAGAACCGGACGCCTTTTCCGACGTGCTGGGAACGGCGCCTAACTATTTTGCGGCGCGTTTCACCGGTTTCTTTGTCGCCGACGCGGATGGCGACTACACGTTCCTCGTTCAGGCGGACGACCATGCGTATGTACTGGTCGACGGCCGGTTGGTGACGTCGGTTCGTAATGGATGGCAGGGCGCAGGTAATCAGGGAACGATTGCGCTGGCGAAAGGCGAGCATGCGTTTGAAGTCGTCTATGCCGATGCGGCAGGAGCGAACATTCTGCGTGTGCAGGTGAAGAGTCCGGTCGATGCAGCGTTCGCCGTCCTGCCGACCGCCTGTCTTCGGCCGGTGCGTCTTGCCGATACGGGCGTTTCCCGCGTGACGGGCACGGGGCATCTCCGCCTGGCCGATGCCGCCGTCTGGCCCGATGCGCTCGACCTGTCCAAATTTACGGGGACGCTGGTCGCGGATGCCGCCACTGTGTCGCCGTCCATCGGCACGGTGTCCCCCGCGACGGCGCGGTTGGCGTTTTTCGAGGAGGAAGACGACCTCGGCGGAGACGCCTGGACGATGTTCGGCCGTGCGCAGCGTTCATACGGCGCCGGGCGCAGTTTCGCTTTGCTGGGGGGGACGGCCAACGGCTGGGGATCGCTCAACACGCGCACACCGTTCGATGTGTCCAAACCGTTTGAACTGACGTTTGACTTCTCCGCCGTGGCGCCGATGGGAGACTATGCCGGCGACGGTTTCGCGCTCGTCCTCCACAAAGGCGAGAGCAACAGCGTCAGTAGGACGTTCTCGTTTAACGAGGGCCAAGACCGGATTGATGACGCGAACGCCTACGGGATGCAGTTCTATCTCTATGATACCGCCAATCGAATCGCCTGGGTCAAGAACAAACGCGCCCTCGGTGGCGTCTATACGAATGTCTACACGGAGGCGTTTGCCATGAAGAACTTGATTGACAGCCCCATGCGCGTGACGATGACGTGGGACTTGGCGAAACTCTCCGTCACCTTGGCCAAGGGGCAGACAGTCTGGTCGTCTGAAATCACGGCGGCGGCCGATGACATCCCCGCGCTTTTCTCCGACGGTTGTGCCTATCTGGGCATCTGGGCGAAGAACGCCGGTTACTGGACGACGATGCGAATTGAAAACCTGCGTTTCGTGCAGTGGGATGCAGCGGGCGAAAAGCCCGCGCCCGCGCCGCTCTGCTTCAACGGCACGCTCGCCCTCTCCGGCGGCACGTTGACGGTTCAGGCCACGGAACACCAGAAGAGGGCCGTCCTTGCCGCTGCCCTTCGCGTTGTGGGCACGAATGCGCTGGCCGCTGATTTACCCGAGGGGCAGACGATTGCCTGTACGTCGACGGACTGGACGTTCGATTTGACCGATGCTGCGACGCGCCTGGACGTTGGTGCGGGATTCGTACTGCCGACCGCGCCCATCACGATTGGCGTCATCGGCGACGTGCCGCCGCGTAAACGGTTGCTGGCCGACTTCTCGGCGCTCGGCGAGGCCGCCGACGCCTTGCAGTTCGAACTTGCGGCGGATGCGCCCCGGACATGGCGGAGGACTTATGCCGACCGCCGCCTGTTCGTGTCCGCCAACGCCGGTACCGTCATCATGATCCGCTGACGGCGTGGCGCATGGACGAGCACACGCCGCCCCAGCCGACCTACCTGTATTCCTTGAGGATGTCGACCACGCAGGGCGTGTCGTTGACCAGGTCGGCGGCGAATTCGAACGCGGTGCTCGTGTCCAGTACAGGCAGCGGCGTCGCAAGTTCACCTTCCCTGACGACCGCTCCGTCCTTCATCTTCTCGACTTTCCATGTCCGTCCGTCGGAGCAGACCAGACGCTCGTCCGCCTCGATTTCCACGACAAATGTGCAGTCCATCTTCTTGGAGCCGAAGATATTCTTGAACGTGAACGTCGGATTCTTCGCCGGGCCGTAGATGTCCGTGGACAGTTTCGCCTTTTCGCCAGGACGCACCGGAATCGCTTTCGGCGGCACAAGACCCTTTGCCGGTGCGTACTCGAACGGCATCACGCCCTCGTAGCGCATGGCGGACTTCATCTCCGGCGTGAGCTTCGCGGCGAACGCCGGACGACTCTTTCCAAACGCAAAGAGCGTCACCTCCGCACGAACGGCGGCTTCGTCCTGTCCACCAATGAGGGCGATGTCGTTTCGACCATCCTTGAGGACGGGCTTCGCCGTGGCGGCGACACGCAGAAGCGCATCGCCCTTGGCCGAATAGTGCGTCCAGGAACCGCCATCGAGTTCGGCGTATTCGCCGGATGTCAACGCAAATGGAACGGCAACCCGTTCACCGTTGACGGCTACGGCCACGTTCTCCGCCTTGGTCGCAACCATCTTGAGCGCGCGCACCTCGCCGATCTCTACCGTCGCCTTTCCGCCCTTGGGGATGTCGTTCAGGTAGGCGCTGAACGTGCCGAGATGTTCCGGGTTCACCATGTCGCGGTACACCGCCAAATAGCCACCGTACGGCCAACCGTACTCGCAGTGCCCGGCAGCGTCGCGTTCGCGCAGCAGCACGGTGATATATTTCCATCCGGTGAAGTCAAGCCGCACGTAATGGTCGGAGATGCCGCCGGTGAACGCGATGGGCGTTCTGAACTGCAGGTTGAGGAGCGCACCCGAGCCGTCGCCCTTTACCCATGCGCCGAACGCGATACGTTCCCTGCCGAGATTGACCCCGCTGAAGCCGAATGTCTTTGATACGCAGGCCCAGGCGGCATTCTGCGCCGCCGTCTCGTTTTTCGCGGAAAGGCGGAATGCACGTACTTGTGCGTCCTTGGCATCCGCATCGAACGACACGTTTACGCCCGGTGCCGCTGCTTGCTTCATTTCACCGAATGCGTCCGCCTTCAACAGCGTCTCGCCGTCCGCGTCGCTCCCGGCCGCGTAGAGGGCCTCCACGCGAATGGCGGCGGGACGTGCTGAGGTACTATCAATCGTCCACGCTTTCGTCCAGGGCAGTCCAGCCCTGTGCACGAACGATTCGACGTCCGTAAGTTCCCACACGCCCTGGGCGTTCTGGCGGAGACGCGCCTCGGCGCGTGGCGTCGCGAGATGCTTCCGCGCCTCGTCGGAGAACGCCCGCGCAAGGCGCGGCCATTCGTACCATCCAAGCACCGTGAGTTGGCGGCGCACCCCGGTTACGCCCTGGCGCGGGGAAATCCCCTGCAACGACATCGCCGCATCGTGTCCGGCGTTCTTGCCCGCAAAATACTCCATCTCGTCGATCATATGTCCCCGCGCCCGCGGGATGTCCGTACGCGGCATCCACCAGCCCATCTGCGGCTCCAGGAAGTTGGCGTCGCGGCCGATGTCAATCGCCCATGTCACGTGCCAGTCGTGAAAACGCTTCATCCCGTACACGCTGTGGTCGGTCGTCGCCATGCGCGTCTGGAACCACCAGTTGTTTGCACCGCAACAACTGGCCTCGATAGAAGGTGAATGTCCGTTGTTGGCCTTGAACTTAGCGAAAACCTTGTGGCGCATCGCGTCGATGCCGTAGCGCGTGCCCATGCCCTCCGAGCCGTCGAAATAGAACTCGTCGAGATTGCACGTGTTGTACACTTCGGCAAGCCGTGACGCAAGCTTCTCCGCAAGTTCTGAATCCGGTTTCGGATAGAACGCGATATAGCGTTGATGCAGGTAGTCGACCTTCGTCCCGGCGGCATACGCGCCGCCTTTCCGCGTGCCGAACGCGCCGCGCTTCAACCCCGTGAACGCATACGGGGCGCGGTCGCGCCGAATGTCGCTGTACTGGATGAGTTCGCCACCGATCCTCAGCACGTTCCCGTTTGACGAGTAGGTGAACACGTTCACGTGCTTGTCGATCGGCCGTTCGTTCACGAGCAGTTCCGTGGCGTCGTCGGCAAGCGCCGCCGCAAGCGTGTACGTGGCGTCCGCCACAAGATCCGCACGGCAGACGGGTGTGATCCACGAATCGTGCGGATTGATACAGGCCGTGAGCGAATGCATTCCGATGCGCAGCCCCGCCTCATGCGCCTTCGCTGCGCAGGCCTTCATCTCCTCCAAGCCACCGGGGAACGCATACTTGTTCACAGGATATTGTCCGAGGCAGCTCGTCCAGCTCGAACTGATGTGGAGGTTCGCGAATCCAGGACGCTTTGTGAAATCGATCCAGCTGTCGATGTCGCCGTTCTGCACGTCCGTGAACACGTAGCTCCACCGCGCCACGTCGCTGTCCATCGACCAGGCACCGCCGGCATCGCTGCGCGGAACGCCCGCCGCGACGGTCATGCCCTTCAACTGTTCACGGAATCCATCGCGCGGCCCCGCCGCCAGTCCCGCCTTGCGTCCGACGGCCGCGAACGGCGAATCAACTGCGACGCGCAGCGTACCGTCGCACTTCGGCTCGCCTTTTAAGTCGTAGGATCTGACGCACACGGCGGACTTTTCGTCGCTCCAGGCGTTCGCGAAGTCCCCGATCCATGTCCGACACACGGGCTGCACACGGCAGAACTCGAACCGCTTCACGTCCTTGACGTTGCACGACTCCACCGTAAACGTCCAGCCGCCTTTGAACGGTTCCACGGAGAAAACCGCCTCGCCGGCCTTTCCGAAGATGAACGCGAAACGTCCGTCCCCGCGCTTTTCAATGCGCCGCACGGCGACGTTTCGACCGTCCGACAAGGTCGCCGTTACGAACGCCGTCGCGTGCGATATCAATTCGCGCCTCGTCGCCTTTTCCCTCAGCGATACGATGGAACCCAGATTGTCGAAAACGAGCGTGGCCGAATCGCCGTCAACGGTCGCGAACGGCGCTCCGTTCTGTCCGCGCACCACGGTCTTCTGGATGCCGCCCGTACCGTCATCTTGGTAGCCTTCGATTTCGTCATAGCGCGAATCGGATGCAAGTTCCTCTATCTGGCGGTCGCTCAACGTACCTTTCCACATCCGGAAGTCGTCAATGAACCCGCCGAACGAATCGACGCCCCATCCGCCGAGTTGGATCTGTCCACCGGAGACGAACGGATGATTCCATTTGCCCCTGTGTACAGGCTTGCCGTTCGCATACACCGTGATGTCGGGACGCTTGAACACGAACGCCACGGACGACCATTTCTCCTGCGGCATGGCGTTGAACGCGACGAATCCGCATTCAGGCCCGTCGCTGCCCGCCCGCAGACGGAGGGAGAGGGATTTGCCGTCGGACGTAAAAAACATGACGCCGCCTTTTGGCCCCCATCCCGTGCTTGTCAGCAGATTCGGGTACTTGCCGGTTCCGGCATCGTTTCGGCGAAAGCGGACGAACAGCGTGACGTTGTCCGCGCCGTCAAACGCCTCAAGCCCGGCGACCGTCGCCGACGCGCCACGTTCGCCGACGGCAAGCGCGGTGCCGAACGTACCGAACGCCCACTTTGCGGATGGTGTCAACTCCGCGCACAATCCCGAAATGGAATCCTCGGCATACGCGCCGCACCCTTCCTCGAACCCGAATTGCGCAAACGGCGTTGCGGCATCCTGTGCCGCACCGGCGAACAGCCCGAAAGCCACAACCAACGCCGCGCTAAACTTGAGGTAGAAGTTTGTCTTGATGTTGACGTTCATCCCGAAGACCCTTTCTGTTGAGAGATGGGGCGATTATCCCATTTCCGAACAGAACAAGCAAGCGAAAAGTCAAAGGGATGTCAGATGTGAGATTACGTTGCGGACGAATTTCATGTGTCGAGGGAATCGCCGTGGGTATGGATGTTCTTCTCGTTGATCTGCGATATCCCTGCTGCTTTGTGACACTTTGTGTTCTTTGTGGTTTCATCGGGGGCGTGGGGGATGGAGATTTTCTTTCACCACAGAGAACACAAAGATCACAAAGGGTGAAATGTCCCATCTGTGGTTTTCCGTTTTCCGCCGATAGTCGTCACTCCCACGTTGAAATGTCCGGTGGCTTTGTGAGATTACGGTACGGACGAATTTCATGTATGGAGGGAATCTTCATGGACGGGATGTCTGCCCCGTGTATATGTATAAATGTCTTTGTTATGTATATATGCTGCTTTGTGACACTTTGTGTTCCTTGTGGTTTCATATGAGGAGGAAACGGTTTCGCATGGGGTTGAAGGGTGGGTGGATGGCATGGGCGGAAAGAGAGGGTATTGGGGCTTGTCTGGAAAGAAGATTTTGTGCCAAAACGCGGCAGGAATCGGCGGGGAATATGGGGCGATAAGTGGTGGGCGGCGGGGGATGGGTAACGGACAAAACTTCTGAAAACATCCCGCTTGACGGGGGAGAAAAAAAAAATGGTATATTAAGCGGCGTTTCACGGCGAAGAAAGCTTGTTCGGTCACATCGTCGGTTCATCCAAGTGGACGAATGCTGCGGTGGGACGTCGGTTTGTTATAAAGGAAACGCTAAAGTGAATAGAAAGGAACGAGAATGTCCGATCAGAAGAAGTTTGTGGAGCAGATTTCGTTGAAGTGCCGGGAACTGGCAAAAGAGGTGGGGACGGCTGTTGGATTGAAAAACACCAGTATTACCAAAAATGGAGGCGAAGGCAAAAATGATCAGAACGCCGTCCCGAAGCTTGTTGACATCGTGTGTAGACACGAGGGCTTTTGGAGTACTTTGATAACGGAAGTTCAGACTTCAGCGGAAAAAGTGTTCAAGGAAAGGACTGCGGATGGCAAAGACATCTATGAACGTTGCGATAAGTTGACAGTTCATGTGACGTCCACGGCACATTGGCCTTGGAAGACCATGGGATTCCTTTTTCGTGCGGCGGTGATAATCGCATTGTCCGTCATTACGGTTAAATTTTTCGTTATGAAATAGAATTTGGGGAAATCATGGACGCTGAAAAACAAACGGATAGTAAACTGACGTACCGAGACGTATACGAGACATTGTGGAAATGTCGCGATATTGAGATAGCGACGCTTTGGCAGCGTTCCATTATGCTGGGCGCGTTCATGGTAGCGACATACGCAGGCTACGGGGGGCTGATGCTTAAGTCCTTGGATTTCGGACTGGCGGCGAGATGGACTCGACTTCATCTGCTTGCGGTGGGTATGTGCTGCTTCGGCATGGTGTTCTCCGCCCTATGGGTCATGATGCTGAAGGGGGCAAAAGGATGGTGTGAGGTCTGCGAGGCCGCGCTCAATGCGTTCAGGAATGAACGGACTGAGGCGTTCATGAACGACGAGGTGCGTAAGGATTCGGCATTCGCCGTGTTCAATTCAGAGGCGACGACAAGGGAATGGGAACGATTCGCGGGCGCAGACGACGGACTCTTCTCAGCGCGTGGAGGACGATATTCCGTGTCGCGGGTGGCAATTGCCGTCGGACAGGTTTCGCTTGGCGGTTGGATACTGCTCGCAGTGTGCCATGTCATGGCGCTAGCAGTGAAACTGTCGGGGGCAGCCTCGATTTCGGGCAAATGCGTGTCCCCGTCAGATCTTTACAGATACGCAATACCAGCGGCGGCGTTCCTGTTCGCCGTTTGCGCCGTGCTGGTGTTTCGTGTACTGAAGGATCATGTCAAAAGTTCGAGCCTTTGAGGACTCGTCATATCGTAAAACCATGTGTGACTACAAGGAAAACAACGAAAGGGATGACAAATGAAGGTCAAAGTGATTGTAGGAATCGTGTGCGCTCTGTGTACGGGCGTCTTTGCTCAGATATCCGATGTCGGTGCGCCGGATTCCTCGTCGAAAGCAGACAAGCGGGTTCGGCGAGCACTTGAAAGTGCAGGACTAAAATACAGGGTCAATGACTATGGAAATTTTTGTTTGCACTTCACGCTTAAAGGCGGGCGCACTCATTTGGTGGTCGTTAATTCCGAGACCGAAAGATATGAGGGTCTTGAATTGCGTAGAGTATGGGCGATTGGTTTTGCCACAGGCGAAGCAATTTCAGAAAACAACTTGCAGGTCCTTCTTGAGAGGAATGGTAGGTACAAATTGGGGGCATGGAATCTGCAAAAACAACGCCGTACTGGAAAATGGTATGCAGAGTTTCGCGTAATCGTTCCTGCTGATTGTCCGGCATCGGAGTTGCGTTCAATTATCGAATTAACGGCGGACGTTGCAGACGCCGTCGAAAAGGCGTCGACCGGTGCCGACGAGTTTTGATTCTTGTCGTAGAATGGAAGGGAGCTTTGAGGGCGATTTCTGGTTCAAGGGCTTCTTGCGGTTCTTCCCGCATCTCATACGCATGGCATATAATGTGTCTATTATTAGCGTTCAGTACGATAAGACGATGAAAACGATTGTAAAAATTACGGGGAACGTCGTCGCGGCGGCGTTCGTCCTCTGCGGATGCCAGAGCGGCATGTACTCGACCAGCGTCTCCGTCTCCGAGCGAAGAGGCGGGATGTCAGACTACTTTGAGGTAGATCGTGTACGGGGACTGGAAAGCAAAGTCTACGGGGAGCGGATGCCCGTGGTGGTCAGCAAAATCCCCCGCGGGAGGATCGCCACCGGGGCTTTCAGGGTGGAGCGGAAGAAACGGCGGAAGGCGGGGAAGGAGGAGGACCGGCTGGACGCCCTGTGCCTCGATCTCCTCGTTTCATGCGGCAATCTGCTGGGCCTCTGTTCCTTCGGGGTGTTCCCCTTCTTCAGTTCGGAGACAGTCGAGACGGAAGTGTGCGTCGAGACGCCGCTTGGCGAAAAGTGCGGAACGTACTCCGTGACGGCGGCCACATGGACGGGCTGGCTGCCGATTTTCCTGCCCTATCCCTGGTTCGCGGACGAGCGGGTTTCCGACCCAAAGCTTCCGCACCCCCGCCTTGCGGACCAAGCCTGCAACAGGCTCGTCGCGAACCTCGTCAGCCAGTTCCCGAAGGAGGACTACGCGGCGTTCGTCGCCGGGAAGAGGCGGGAGTACGTCGCCGAGTTCCGTGCGAAGGTTGAGGAACGACTTGCGGCGAAGGATTGGCAGGGGACGAAGGATCTGTGCGATGTGGCTCTGTCGGATGTCACCGCGTTTGCGGAGGATGCCCGTGCCCGCGCGGAGAAAGGTCGCGTCGCCGAGTTCCGTGCGAAGGTTGAGGAACGACTTGCGGTGACGGACTGGACGGGCGTTGTCGAGTTGTGCGACGAAGAGAAGTCGGATGTCGCGTTTGCGGAGGATGCCCGTACCCGCGCGGAGAAAGGCCGCGTTGCCGAGTTCCGTGCGAAGGTTGAGGAACGTCTTGCGGCGAACGACTGGGTGGGTGTTGTCGAGTTGTGCGACGAAGAGAAGTCGGATGTCGCGTTCGTGAAGGGCGCCCGTGCTCGTGCGGAGAAGATTCGCGTCGCCGAATTTCGTGCGAAGGTTGAGGAACGTCTTGCGGCGAACGACTGGAAGGGAGTCGTCGAGTTGTGCGATGGAACGGCGGTAAGTGAGGTGGCGGATGTCGCGTTCGTGAAGGGCGCCCGTGCTCGTGCGGAGAAGATTCGCGTCGC
>CAYZYQ010000006.1:34699-60701 GCA_964482645.1 uncultured Lentisphaeraceae bacterium
ATGTCGCGTTCGTGAAGGGCGCCCGTGCTCGTGCGGAGAAGATTCGCGTCGCCGAGTTCCGTGCGAAGGTGGAGAAATGTCTTGCGGCGCATGACTGGGCGGGCGTTGTCGAGTTGTGCGACGGGGAGACGGTAAGTGAGGCGTCGGATGTCGCGTTCGTGAAGGACGCCCGCGCCCGCGCGGAGAATGGGCGTGTTGCCGAGGTTAGAGCGGAAGCGGAAAAGTTGTTTAAAAATGACGATTGGAAAGCCCTTCTTGCATTGACACGCAATGAAAACGACACGAGGATGTCCGAACTTTGCGCATGGGCGGAGACTAGACGGGAACGGGAGATTCTCAACGAGACGGAAGCGCTTCAAGAAAAAAAGAATTGGAAGGCGATAGCCCAACTTACAGAGAACGAGACGGCGTCCGAACTCGTGAAAATACGCGAGAACGCAATTGAGCAGATCCGTAAACCTTCTGTGGAAGTTCAAAACGGAGTTGAACTTGTTGATTTCATCAAGTCAACGAGAAAACGCAATTTGACGCGGATGCAGTGCGCAGACCGGTTCAGTCGTCTCAAAGGACGATACGTCAGGGTCAAAGGCATCGTGAAGGATGTCGGAAAAACGGCATTTTTAGAAAAGCCCTTTGTGTCGATTCGTGTTTTGGAGAGAGAGTTGGACGACGGTACTGTGAAAGAATTGAGCGAGGCATTTGTCGGTCTTGCATTCATGTCAGCGCTCAGTGGAAGAGAGGTTGACTCGGAAGACTTTCTAGGCGGTTTCAAGGAGTCTGTAATTGAACGGACAACCCCTTCGAAAATAGACATCCAGTTCAATGTGACGGAAGATGCGAGTGAAGTTATCAGAAGGTGGAACAAAAACGAAACACATACTATGCGCGGTCGGATTGTGTCGATGGGAGATCTCGAAGACGATGCCGAATGCGACGACAGCGAAGTTGTTGAATGAGTACGGTTTCCCGTCGTGGTGTATTCGGTTTCTCTGTTGGAGGTTTCTGCTCTTCATTTTTCCCATCGCATCGCAGTCACCGCTTTCCTTTTTTGCCGCCCCATTAGATATTGCCATTTGCGATTCCCATTCGTTGTGGTGGAAAGGAGGTGGATGTGGTACAATGACGCGAAAGTTGAATTGTGACCAACGAATGAAAGGAATGGAACGCATGGACATGACGCGGAGAAAGTTTGCCGAGGGCGCGTTGACGCTGCTGGGCGGGGCGTTTGTGACCGGAGATTTATTTGCCAATGCCTCGCAGCCGGCGCTTCGGTTCGGCGTGATCAGCGACGTGCATATTGGCGGGCGGCGCGAGGCGGCGGCGAATCTCGACACAACGTTGCGGTGGCTCGACGCGCAGAAAGTCGACGCCGTGTTGTGTGCGGGCGACGTCGCGCACACGGGATTGATTTCTGAACTGGAACGGTTCGCCGAGGTCTGGCAGGGCGTCTTCCCGAAGAACCGCGCCGCCGACGGTCGTACCGTCACGTTCATGATGTCCACGGGCAACCACGAAGTCGGTCTTTGGTCGGGGCGTTGGAACGGGTTTTCGGAAGCGCGGTTGCGGGCGTGTGCGTTCGAGTACGGGGACAATCCCGCGCGTACGTGGGAACGCCTCTTCGGCGAAAAGTGGGAACTGGTCTGGCGCAAGGACGTCAAGGGTTTCACGTTCATTGGATCGCAGTGGTTCAGTCTGCGTCCGCCGCTGGCGGCCTATTTGAAGGCTCACGCGGACGAACTCGGTACGTCCAGGCCGTTCTTCTACTGCCAGCATCCGCATCCGAAGGACACGTGTTACATGGATGGTCGGCCAGTCAGCGAAACAGGGGCTTACGACGACGGATTCTCCACGCGGGCGTTGTCGGCATTTCCGAACGCGGTGGCGATCAGCGGACACTCCCATTTCACGTTGGCCGACGAACGGTCGGTCTGGCAGGGCGCGTTCACGTCGATCGGCGCGGGCTGCCTTCACGAGGGCGGCTATTCGTTTGTCTACGCGAATGCCTCTGCGTTCTGGCATCCGAGTTTCAAGCAGCATCTGATGAAACCGCTCGGCGGGCCGCCGGAATGGGGCGGAGATCCGGCGGGCAGTTGTTTTTCGCTGTACGAAGTCCATGCCGACCACCTCGTCATCCACCGTCGCTCCGTCCGATTCGGCTGTCCGCTCGGCCCCGCGTGGGTGATTCCGCTCCCGGCGCGGTCTGACGGCCCGTTCAATTTCACGCGCCAGGCCGCGACGGGGACGCCGCCGGCATTTCCGTCGGACGCGACCGTCCAGATTACGTACTGTCCGAAGGGGCACGAATTGGAAGGCGTGTCGTTCAAGAACCGCCCGTGCGTCCATGTGACGTTCCCCATGGCGCGGCAGATGCCGTCGGGCCGCCGCGTGTTCGACTATGTGGTGACCGCGACCGCCGCAAATGGGAAGGCGTTTACGCGGACGGTTCTTGCGCCGGACAGTTCCCGTCCGCCCGAACAGGCCGGTCTTCCGGGTGAATGCCTGTTCCTGCCCGAGGAACTGCCGGCACGGGACGTCGTGTTCTCGGTCGTTCCCCGCGACTGTTTCGGCCGTGCGGGCGATTCGTTGCGGGCGAAGCCGTTCCGGCTCGTGGGCATCGATGCGTCGGGCGAAAAAACAACTTCCGCCTGAGGCGGAAGCGGAGGGAGGGGGAAATACGCTTTTCAACACTGGCGGAAGGGGGGAGATTCGAACTCCCGGTAGACTTGCGCCTACACAACCTTTCCAAGGTTGCACCATCGACCACTCGGACACCCTTCCGTGGTTGAAAAGGTGCGTATAGTATAGCCGATTCTGCGGGTGAAAGCAACGGCAAAATGTGATAAAATAACTCCATGCAACGGACGGAGAAAGCGGGCGTTTCCTTCACGCGCGTCACGAAGGTCTACGCGGCGGGCCAGACGCCCGCCGTGGATGCGTTTACCCTCGACGTGGCGCCGGGCGAGTTCCTCGTCCTCGTGGGGCCGAGCGGCTGCGGCAAGTCTACGACCCTGCGCATGGTGGCCGGGCTTGAACTGCCATCGAGCGGCACGATCGCGATTGCCGGGCGCGATGTCACGCGCCTTCCGCCGAAAGACCGCGACATTGCAATGGTTTTCCAGAACTACGCGCTCTACCCTCACATGACGGTGCAGGAGAACATGGCGTTCGCGCTCAAACTGCGCCACGTGCCGAAGGACGAGATTCGCCGCCGCGTGGCCGCCGCCGCCGACACGTTGGGGTTGACGCCGTACCTTTCGCGTCTGCCGAAAGCGCTTTCCGGCGGACAGCGCCAGCGCGTCGCGCTCGGCCGCGCCATCGTCCGCGAACCGGCCGTCTTCCTTTTCGACGAACCGCTCTCGAACCTCGACGCCAAGATGCGCGTGGAAATGCGCGCCGAAATCATCCGTCTCCACCGTCGTCTGGGCGCCACAATGATCTACGTGACGCACGATCAGACGGAGGCGATGACGATGGGGCAGCGGATCGTCGTGATGGATGGCGGAAAAATCCAGCAGGCGGCCGCGCCGCTTGACGTCTACGATCATCCGGCGAACCCCTTTGTGGCGTCGTTCATCGGGACGCCGCCGATGAACCTTTTCCCGCCGGGCGTGCTGGACTTGTCGCGGACGGCGGGTGTCCGTCCCGAACACCTCCGCTTCGAGAAACTGGCGGCCGACGCGCCGGGGCGGACGGGGCTGACGGCGGTCGTGGATCTCGTGGAGCCGCTGGGCGCGGAGACGATCGTCCACGCACAACTGGAAGGCCGCGCCGTGCCGGTCGTCGTCCGCGTCCCAGGGGCGGCGGACGTGCGGCCGGGCGAGCGTCTGGCGCTTGTTCCCGATGCCGGCCGGATTGTCTATTTCGATGCGTGACCGTCTGGGCATATTCGGCGGATCGTTCAATCCGATTCATCTCGGCCACGTGGGCGTGGCCGAACGGGCCGCCGACGCCTACGGTCTGGCGCGGGTGCTTGTCATCCCCGCGAAGGTGAGTCCGTTCAAGGCGGGCGATCCGCCGCCGCTTCCGGACGATTTGCGCTGGCGGCTCGTGCAGACGGCGTGTGCCGGGCATCCGCGCCTTGAGCCGTGCGATCTCGAATTGCGGCGCGGCGGGGTGTCCTACGCCGTGGACACCGTGCGGGCCGTCCAGACCGCGCATCCGTCGGTCGACCTCTATTTCATCGTGGGCGAAGATTCCGTGGCGGGGTTGCCCCGCTGGAAGGACTGGGACGTGTTGCGGACGCTCTGCACGTTCGTCTCGTTCCCGCGTACGCGCGAATCTTCCACGGAGATTCGTCGCCGCTGGGCGGCGGGCGAGGATTTCGACGATCTTGTAGACCCGAAGGTCGCCGCCATTTTGCATCAAACCCCGTGGCGGCCGGTTATACGAACGGAAGGACAGACATGAGAGACGATTTGGAGACATTGAAGTCGCTCGGCAAGAGCGTGAAGGTGGCGATGGCCTACGACCCGTCCGTACTGGACGCATTCGCGAACAAGCACCCGGACCGCGATTACTGGGTCACGTTCACGTGTCCCGAGTTTACGACGCTCTGCCCGAAAACCGGCCAGCCGGATTTCGCGACGCTCACGATTCGCTACATCCCCGCGAAGAAGCTGGTTGAATCGAAGTCCCTCAAACTCTATTTGTTCGGCTTCCGCAACCACGGCGATTTCCATGAGGATGTGGTGAACGTCATTTACGACGACTTGGTGAAGCTCCTGAAACCGAAGTACATGGAAGTTGTGGGCAAGTTTGTGCCGCGTGGCGGCATTTCCATCGACCCGTTTGTGAACGGTGGCATAGGGGCGCGTTACAAGGCGCTCGCCCAGGCGCGGTTCGCCGCGTGGCACGGGGTGAGGGACTAGCCATGTACCGCGAAGGGAGACCCCACCGCAAGACGATCGCCCTCAATCTGATTGTCGATGAACGTCCCGTTCTCGTCGTCGGCGGCGGGCAGGTCGGCCGCCGCAAGACGGTCTCGTTGCTCGATGCGGGCGCGGCCGTGGAACTCGTCTGCCCGGACGCCGTGCCCGAACTGGCCGACCTCGCGGCCGCCGGGCGGATCGTCTGGACGCGCCGCACGTGGCGGGCGGGGGACGCGGCGGGGCATCTGCTGGTGTTCGCCTGCACGGACGACAAGCACGTGAACCGCGCCATTCTGGATGACGCGCGTACGGCGCACGTGCCGTGCTGCTGCGTGGATCTCAACTGGCCGGACGGCGATTTCACCACGCCCGCGACGGCGCGGCTGGATGATTTGACGATTGCCGTCTCGACGAACGGGCAAAGTTTCAAGCAGGCCCGCGACGTCAAGAACGAAATCGTGGCCCTGCTCGGCGAACGCCGGGATCTCGAACTCGTCGTGTTGGGCACGAGCGATGCGTTGTTGCCGTCGCGCAAACGCGCGCCGTTCCATCTGCCGACCGAGGAACGTGCGGCCGTCGGCGCGATGATTCGCCTCGTGCGCGGCGTCCGCGAATTTTTCATTCTCAATACGTGCAACCGCGTTGAACTCGCGCTCGTCGCGTCGCGGGACGCGGGCGTGGTCGCCACGCTCAAACGTCTGACGGGGTTCGATCGGCTGACCGAATCGGAGTACTTTCTTCATCGGGGCTATGCGGCGTTCCGCCATCTCGTGCGCGTGGCTAGCGGTCTGGAGTCCTCCTTGCTCGGCGAATGCCACGTTGTTTCGCAGGTTAAGGACGCGCTGGACGAAGCCGACCGCGCCGGTTGGAGCGGGCCGGCCATCCGCGCCACGGGCGCGGAGATTCTGCGTGTGCAGAAGGTCGTCCGTCATGCCGTGGACGGGTTGTTGCGCGTGGCGGAAATCGATCAGGTGGCCGTTCGCTATCTGGGTGTGCACGGAGGGCTGGACGCGGACACGCACGTCGTCATGATTGGAACGGGCATGGTGGGGCGCGGTGCGGTCGAATCCCTGCGGCGTACGGGTGCACGAATCACATGGGTCTACCACGTCCATCAACCCGACTTCCCCGCGACGGCTTCGCTCGCCGAACTGCCGGACGTGCTGCGGACGGCGGACATCGTGCTCAGCGCCGTCGATTCCTCCAAACCCGTCGTCACGCGCGAGATGTTCGCCGCCGTGGCGGATCGCAACGTTCTGTTCGTCGATCTTGGCGTCCCGCGCAACATCGACCCGTTCTACGACGACTGGGGGCATGGTGTGACGGTGGCGGATCTTGACGACCTCAAACTCTGGCACCGTGTGAAGACGGGTACGCTCAACGACGTGCTTCGCAAAGCCGATGCCGTCATCCAGGCCGAATACCACGACATCCTGTAACGCTCCTCAACATCCTTCCACTCATGTACGTTCGTTTTTTCTTTCTCGCGCTCGCCGGACTCGCGTGGCTTGTGTCGCTTGCCGTCGTTGTACGGCCCCTGCGGTTGTCGCGGGGGTGGAAGATGCTGTTGGCGGGACTGCTGCTCGTGGCGTCGCAGAAGTTTGTCTTCTTCCAGATTTTCGGCGGCAGTACGTTCACGCCCGAACTGCCGGCGCCGCTTATCGTGGGCATGAGTTGGGCGTATTCGGCGTTCATGTTCACGACGGTGTTCGCGTGCCTCTTCGCACTCGTCCACGCGGCGTATCGTCGGTTGGCGCATCGATGGCGCGGGACGGCGGTTGCCGCGTCGGCCGTGGCGGTCATGCGGCGGCGGACGTTCGTCGCGGGGTTGCTGGCGTCGGGCACGGCCGCCTGGGGGCTGTGGGAGGGGATTCGCGTGCCGGACGTGCGGCGGCGGGAAATCGGCGTGGACGATCTGCCGTCTGCGTTCGACGGATTGCGGATCGTTCATCTGAGCGATCTCCACTGCGGTGCGGCGGCGCGGCGTGAACACATCCGGGGCATTGTCGAACGGGTCAACGGACTGGATGCCGATCTCGTGTGCATCACGGGCGATTTCGTGGATGGTTCGGTACAGCTCCATGCGACGGATCTTGAGCCGCTTGCGGAACTGAAGGCGAAACTGGGCGTCTTCGGCTGTCCCGGCAACCACGAGTACTACGCGAACTACGCGGCATGGCGGCCCGTCTTCACGCGGTTGGGTGTGCAGATGCTCAACAACGCGCACCACGTGTTCACGCGGGGAGATGCCATGCTCGCGCTGGGCGGTATCGTCGACCCGGTGGCGTACGGTCGTCCTGGCCGTGTCCGGCGGCGCGACGTCGACGATGTCGAACAGGCGTTTCGCAGTGCGCCGCTGACGGCCTGTCGCCTGTTGCTGGCGCATCGTCCGATCGACGTGGCGCAACACGCGGCACAGGGTGTACGTCTGCAGTTGAGCGGGCACACGCACGGCGGCGCCTACCGGGGCATGGACGTGCTCGTGGCGCGGGCGAACGAGGGGCACGTGCGGGGACTATACCGCGAAGGAAAGCTTGCGCTGTACGTCAGTCCTGGAACGGGGCAATGGGCGGGTTTCCCTCTGCGGCTCGGCGTTCCGGCGGAAATTGCCGAACTCGTCCTGCGCGTCCGCGCCGATGTGGTATAATCGGAGAAAAGGATTTTACGAGGCATGGTCATGAAGAACATGAAGACGACAATTGTTCTATGGTGTCTGGCGACGGCGGGCGTGTGCGCGGCGGATCTGGTCGATTGCGTGAACCCCTACATTGGTTCGGTGAGCCACATGCTCGTGCCGACGTTCCGGACGGTGCAGCGTCCGAATGCGATGCTGCGCTTCAACGCGCCGGCGGGGCAGTTCACGGAAGACCGCATTTCCGCGCTCTGGTTGCAGAACCCCGGCCATCGCGACCGGCCCGTCTTCTCCGTCCGCCCCTACACGGGCGTGGCCGACGGGGCGTTCGGGCCGTGGTCCTCCACGTGGGATCAATCGCACGCGACGCCCTCCCGTTACGACGTGTGGCTCGACACGCCCGGCGTCGTTTTCACGATCGCACCCGGTGAGAAGGCCGCCGTGGCGACGTTCGCGTTCGAGCGCGGTGGAACCCATGCGCTCGTCTTCGGTACGAACGACAAGGCCGCGCCCGCCTACGAGGTCAAGGGGAATGTTCTGCGGGGCGTCGACGTCTTCCACAGCCGCCGCGACTGTTCGGCGAAGGTCTATCTCCATGCCGAATTCGATCGGACGCCGACGGCCGTCCAGACGCGGAACGGCCGCACGGCGCTCTTCTTCGGCGACGCGCCCGAAACCGTCCGGATGCGCTACGCCGTCTCCTACGTTTCACTGGAACAGGCCGCGCGCAATCTGGCGAAGGAGGTGACGGATTTCGATTTGGAGGCGCTTGCCGCCGGGGCGCGGGCGCGGTGGAACGACGTGCTGGGGCGCGTGTCCGTCGAGGGCGGGACGGAGGACGAGCGGCGCGTGTTCTACACAGCGTTGTGGCGTTGCTACGAGCGGATGGTCGACATTACCGAGGACGGTCGTTATCGGAGTTTCGACGGGACGGTACGTGACGCGCAGGGAACGCCGTACTACGTGGACGACTGGACGTGGGACACGTTCCGCGCCCAGCATCCGCTCATGACGATTCTGCAGCCGGCGGCGGAAGCGCACAAGCTCGCCAGCTACGTCCGCATGGCGGACGAGAACGCGGAAAAGTGGATGCCCGTCTTCCCCGGCGTCGCGGGCGACCGTCATTCAATGGTCAACCGCCATACCGCCGTCATGTTTCTTGACGCCTGGCGAAAGGGGATTCGCGGGTTCGACGCAAAGCGGGCGTTCGAGTTGATGGATCACACGGAGGAGACGGAATCGCTCGTGCCGTGGTATCGCGGGCCGCTGACCGTCCTCGACACGTTCTACAAGGCGCACGGTTACTATCCCGGTCTCAAACCGGATGAGAAGGAGACGGTGGCCGCCGTGGACACGAATTGGGAACGCCGCCAATGCGTGTCCGTCACGCAGGGCGCGAGCTACGACGCCTGGGCGCTGGCCGAATTTGGCCGTGAACTCGGTTATGGCGCGGATCGCACGGCGAAGTACGACCGCCGCGCCAAGGGCTATGCGCAGTTGTGGAATCCGAAGACGCAGTTCTTCCATCCGAAGGATGAACAGGGGAATTTCATCGAGCCGTTCGACCCGATGATTTGCGGCGGCTACGGGGCGCGCAACTATTTCACCGAAAACAACGCCTGGACGTATATCTGGGACGTGCAGCACGATTTGCCGGGGTTGGTGGCGCTGTTCGGCGGGAAGGCGCAGATGGCGGCGAAACTGGACCGGATGCTCAACACGTCCGTTGGTGCGCGTTACAAGTTCACCGCGCAGATGCCCGACGGCTGCACGGGGCTGATGGGCGCATTCACGATGGCCAACGAACCGGCTTTCCACATCCCGTACCTCTACAACTACACGGGAGAGCCGTGGAAGACGCAGAAGTTCGTGCGCAAAACGCTCGATTGCTGGTTCCGCAACGACAAGATGGGCATGTGCGGCGACGAAGATGGCGGCGGCATGAGCGCGTATGCGGTCTTTTCGATGATGGGCTTTTATCCCGTCACGCCGGGTCTTCCCGAATATCAATGGGGCAGCCCCGTGTTCAAGAAGGTGTCGATTCGCCTGGAGAACGGGCGCACGTTCGTGCTTGAGGCACCCGCCGCCTCCTGCGATGCGAAGTACATTCGGTCGATACGGATTGATGGCCGTCCATCGTCGGACGGTACCGTTCTCCGCCATGCGGACATTGTGCGCGGGGCGCACGTGACGGTCGAGATGTCCACGCGCCCGCAGTGAGGCGGGGCTGACACCGTGGACACGTGAAAGAATCGGGCATGAAAAGGAGGATGACGAAGATGAAACGAGTGATGCTGGGGGGATGTTTGTGCGCGGCGTTTGTCGCGAGTGCGGGAACGGTCGTGTTCGACGCGCCGCTTGAAAAGGCCATTGACGAATTGGCGGGGAAGGACGCGGCCTATCCCGCCGCCGCGCTGAAGGCCCGGCTGACGGCCGCCGCCCAGAAGGGCGATGCGGCGGCGTTCGCGCAGGCGCGTCGTGACGCGCTTGTGACGCACAACCCGCTGATCGACGCGGAGATCTGCTTCGTCACCCATGCTCAGTACGTGAAGGATCACCACAACACGGCCACGCTCTTCCAGCCGGGCGAAATCAACGAGCACAGCTATCGGACGCAAGGCGGGATGAAGGCGCTCGACGTGCGCACGGGGCGCGTCCGCACGATCGTGCCGGAGATGAAGGCGCGGACGGTGCGCGATCCTGAAGTCGACGCCGACGGCAAGAAGATCGTCTTCTCCATGCGCACGGGGCGTACGGATTCCTACCACGTCTTCACGGTGAACGTGGACGGTTCGGAGTTGAAGCAGCTCACGCGCTCGACGGCCGTTTCGGACATCGATCCGGCCTGGCTGCCGGACGGCGACATCGTCTTCACGTCCACGCGCGAACCGAAGTACTGCATGTGCAACCGCCACATCATGGGCAATCTCTACCGCATGAAGCCCAACGGCGCGAACATCTACCAAATTGGCCGCTCGACGCTCTTCGAGGGCCATTCCACCGTTCTGCCGGACGGTCGCATCCTCTACGACCGCTGGGAGTACGTCGACCGTAACTTCGGCGACGCGCAGGGTCTGTGGACGTGTTTCCCGGACGGCACGGGCCACGCGATCTACTGGGGCAACAACACGACAAGCCCCGGCGGTGTGATCAACGCGCGCGCCCTGCCCGACGGCAAGGTCATCGCCGTGCTGGGGTCCTGCCACGAGCGTCCGTGGGGCTGCCTTGGCATCATCGACCGCACGAAGGGCGTGGACGGCCGCGAACCCGTCCTCCGCACGTGGCCGGCCGAATACCGCGCACGGATTCACACGGACGGACAGGACTTCGATTCGGCGGGCGCAATGTGGCAGAAATGGCCCTACCCCTACAAGTACGCCGATCCGTTCCCACTTGATGCGTCGCACTTCCTCGCCGTCCGCGCCGCCGAAGGGACGAACGAGGAAATGGTGCTGATCTATTTCGACCTCTTCGGCAACGAGGTGGAGGTTTACCGCGAAAAGCCGGGTATTCATTCGCCCATTCTGCTGAAGGGTTTTGCGCGGCAGCACGTCCAGCCCGTGCGGCGCACGTTCGACGATCCCAAGGCGCTGGGCTATTTCTATTTACAGAACGTCTACGAGGGGACGCACATGAAGGGCGTCGCGAAAGGTTCGATCAAGTCCCTGCGCGTCGTCGAATCGCCCGAAAAGCGGTCGTGGTCGCCCGCGCGTGGCTGGTTTGGCCACGGCGAAGAGGCGGCGGCGATGAACTGGCATTCGTTCGAGAACAAGCGCATTCTCGGCACGGTGCCCGTGGAGGCGGACGGCAGCGCCTACTTCGAAGTGCCGGCGAACACGTTCGTCTACTTCCAGGCGCTCGACGGCGAGGGCAAGATGGTGCAGTCCATGCGGTCGGGCGCCTACGTCCAGCCGGGCGAGACGTACGGGTGCGTGGGATGTCATGAAGACCGCCTCAACTCCGCATCGCCGCGCGACCTGCGGCCGAAGGCGATGACGCGCCGGCCCGACAAGATGAACGGCTGGTACGGCCCCGCGAAAATGTTCTCCTACCAGAAAGACGTCCAGCCGATCTTCGACACCAAGTGCGTCTCCTGCCACGACTACGGCAAGAAGGCCGGGGAGAAGCTGAACCTGGCGGGCGACCGCGACACGTACTTCTGCACGTCCTACGTGGATCTCTGGAGCAAGAATTTCGTGACGCTTGCCGGCGGTGGCCGTGCCGAAATATACCCCGCCTATTCCTGGGGTTCCCATGCGTCCAGGTTGACGAAGAAGTTGTACGGTCACGGCAAGGTGACGTTGACGGACGAGGAGCGCGACAGGATCGTCACGTGGATGGACTTGAACGGCGTCTACTACCCGTTCTACGAATGCGCCTATCCGGCCAACGACGGCGGGCGCAGTCCGCTGACGCGGGACGAGCGTATGCAGCTTGAAAAACTGACGGGCGTCACGATCGAGTGTTCGCATGGCAAGCGCCAGCCGGCGCAGATCGCCTACGAACGTCCCGAATGTTCGCGCATCCTCGCCGGCGTGAAGGGCAAGCCCGAATACGAACAGGCGCTGGCGCTCATCCGGCGCGGCGCGGAACGCTTGAAAAAGACGCCGCGGGCCGACATGGACGGCTTCGTTCCCTGCGCGGCCGACCAGAAGCGCGAAATCCGCTACCAGAGCCGCGCCGACCGCGAAAAGGAAATCTACAAGGCCATTCGCGAAGGCCGCGAACTGTTTGACTGACACGAAACGAGAATAAGGAGAACTGACATGGCGATTCGAGTAGGCATCATTGGTGCGGGCGGAATGTCCAACTACCACATCCCTGGGTTCAAGGCCGGCGGTGCGAAAGTTGTCGCGATTGCGGACATGAATCGCGCGGCGGGCGAAGCGGCGGCGCAGAAGTTCGGCATTCCGTCCGTCTACGGCGACGTGGACGACATGTTGGCGCACGCGGCACTGGACGCTGTGAGCGTCATCACGCCGAACAAATACCATGCGCCGCTCGTGTTGAAGGCGCTCAAGGCGGGGCTGCACGTTTTCTGCGAGAAGCCGCCGGCGCTCAACGCGGCCGAGATGAAGAAGATGGCCGCCGCCGCGAAGAAGGCTGGCAAGACGCTCATGTTCAACTTCAACAACCGCGCACGGCCTGAATCGTATGCGATGATGAAGGCGATTGCGGCGGGACAAGTCGGTACGATCAACAGCGCTCAGGCGCTTTGGATTCGCCGCACGGGCATTCCCGGATTCGGCGGCTGGTTCACGACGAAAGCGTTGTCGGGCGGCGGGCCGGTGATCGACCTGTTGCACATGATCGACCTAGCGCTCTACTTCATGGGCTATCCCGATCCCGCCTACGTGCTCGCGAACACGTTCAACGACTTCATGGGCGACAAGCGGTTCAAAGGGCCGTGGGGGATTCCCGACAAGGCGAACGGCATCTGCGACGTGGAGGCCGCCGCGCACGGATTCGTGACGTTCAAGAACGGTGCCGTCCTCTATTTGCGCAACGCTTGGGCCGAGATGAACAAGCGCGAAGAGGTGTCCGTGACGTTCCAGGGAACGAAAGCGGGCGGACTCGTCCGCCGTCTGTTTGGTACGGACGGTCTGGATGAAACGGCCGAAGACACGTGCGAACTTTACTTCCAGTCGAAGTCGGGGGCGCGGGCGGACAAGACGCTCAAGGTGAAGCCCGACGAGGCGATGGGGCGTATCCGTTCTGCCACGAACTTCATCCGTGTGCTGCAAGGGCGTGAAGAGCCGCTCAACACGCCGGATCAGGCCATCAAACTGATGAAGATCATCGACGCCATCTACGCCTCCGCCGCGCAGAGAGCGCCCGTCAAGATCAAATAGGTCGGCGGGCGGGTTATCGGGAGCGTTCTGTGCTATAATGTTTCCTATGCAAACGGTAACCAATCAAATCAAACAGTCGATGGCGGGTTCGTCGTGGATCCGCAAGATGTTCGAAAAGGGTCTCGAACTCAAGAAGCAGTTTGGCGCAGACGCGGTGTGCGATTTCTCGCTCGGCAATCCGGACGTGCCACCGCCCGCGAAGACGAAAGACGTGCTCGTTGAACTGGCGGCGAAAGCGGTTCAGCCGCTCGGTCTCGGCTATTGTCCGAACGCCGGCATCCCCGCCGTCCGCGAGGCGATTGCCGCCTACCTGACGCGCCAGCAGGAACTGCCCGTCACGGCGGGGAATGTCGTCATGACCGTCGGCGCGGCCGGTGCGCTCGTGTCGTTCTTCCGCGCCGTGATTGAACCGGGCGATGAAGTCGTCTGTCCCGCGCCGTACTTCGTGGAGTACGGCAGTTACTGCGGACATTTCGGCGGTGTACTGAAGACGGTCGATTCCAATCCCGACGCGGGATTCCAGCCTGATTTCGACGCGATGGAAAAGGCCATCGGACCGAAGACACGCGCGATTCTCGTCAACTCGCCGAACAACCCGACGGGTTGCATCTACGCGCAGGAAGATTTGCGGAAACTCGCCGCGATTGTCGACAAGGTCAACGCCGAACGGGCGAAGCTTCCCGATGGGCGGCCGCTCTTCCTCCTCAGCGACGAGCCTTATCGCGCATTCGCCTACGATGGCGCGGTGGTGCCGCCCGTGCTGCCGCTTACGCCGTACGCGGTGGTGTTGGGGTCGTTCTCCAAAACGCTGTCCCTTGCGGGCGAGCGTATTGGCTATGTGGCGTTCAACCCGTCGATGCCCGATGGCGACACGCTCGTGAACGCCGTCACGCTGACGAACCGCACGCTCGGGTTCGTGAACGCGCCGGTGATCGGCCAGCGTCTTGCGGCCGCGTTGCTGGATCAAACGGTCGATCTGGAAGTCTACGACCGTCGTCGCAAGTTGATGGCGAACGTTCTTTCAGAAGCGGGTGTTACGTTCACGATGCCGAAGGGGGCGTTCTATTTCTTCCCGAAAGCGCCGGGCGGCGACGATCTCGCGTTTGTCGACGCGCTCCAGAACGAGAAGATTCTTGCCGTGCCGGGGCGTGGCTTTGGCATGGCGGGTTTCATTCGTCTTTCGTGCAGCGTGGACGAGAAGATCATCGCGCGGTCGGCCGACGGATTCAAACGCGCCGTCGCGCGTCTGCGCGGTTGACCGTCGCCCAAAGTCCGGGACACAAGGAACGTTTTCGCGGAGAGGCAACATGGTTTTATGTCATGCGTTCACGGAGGCGCGGTGCGAATGAAAAGAAGGGTTGTCGTAGGTTTAATGGGCATATATGGTTTCTGCCATGTGTTGTCGCCGTGTGTGGCGGTTGCGGCGCCGGATGCGTCGCGGTTGCCGATGGATTGGGTGCCTGTCCAGACGAACGCCATCGCGAAATGGAAAGCGGACAACTGGGCGTCCGAAGGCGTCGTGGTGGACAAGGCCGCGCGGACGGTACGTGTCTTGATGGAGGCCACGGGATTGTCTGCCACCGAACCGGCGGAATTCTTCGCCATTGGTCCGCTTTCTGATCGCGCCTACGAATCCGTTTTCGTGACGGTCGCGTCGCCGGCGGCGATTGCGGCGGCGATGGCCGAAATCGGCGTTCCGCAAGGCGTTCCGCCCGAACCACTGGGAGCGCGGCCGTGGCCGCAGGGTGAAAAGGTCGTGTTGTCGGCGCGGACGGTGGGCGAGACCCCGAAAAAACGGACGTTTGCCGACTTGCTTTCCGACAAGCGGCCGGAAGAAGGCCTCGTGTTGAACGCGCCTGTCGTCTATACGGGCGGCCGCCGCGACGGCGCGGGAACGCCTGTGGCGGCAACGAACATCCCCTGTGCCGTTTTCGCACTCTACACGAGCGGACAGTCGCTCTTTCAACTCGACGGTGCGTTCGACCAGTCGTCCGTCTATGGACGGTTCTGTGCGAAGGAAGCGTTTCCCGCCGGTGGACTTTTCGAACTGGAACTCGCATGGGACGGTGTGTCGCGTATCGTCGACCGGACGGTTGACGTGACGGCCGAGAACGTGGCCGATGTTCTGAAAAGTCTTCGCGCGGAGGCGGCAAAGGGGCGGGATATTTATGCCCGTGTGGCCTTCGGGCCATCCGTGACGGTGGCGCAGGCCGAAGTCATTGCCAAGGCGTTTTCGCTGTTGGACGGAAAGGGCGTCAAGATGAACGGCGCCGCGCCGGGGCAGTTCCCCTATCCGTCGTTTCTGCCGGATGCTGAATGGCGTGCCCGCGCGGGACGGATTTTTCAGCCGTTCGAGATTCGTGTGGCGGCGGACGGAACGCGGACGTTCACATTTGTGGAGGAGGACTGGTCGGGCGACGGGTTGGATCCCGTGTTGAAGCCCCGTACGATGCCGTTCAAGGATTGGCGTGACGTGCTGCCGCTCGTCGCGCAGACAGGCGAACAGGGCGCGAAGGTCAATGTGGCGTTCATTTTCGCGCCGAAGACGACGCCTGTTGCAACGCTGTCGCCTATCGTGGCGGCTCTGACGCCGCGCATTTCAACGTTCTACGTGTTTGGCGAAGAGTGATGCTCGGACGTACTTGTTTTTGTTGTGTAACACCCAAGGAGGACAAATGAAAATCGGAATACTATGCGTGTCAATGTGCTTTGCCGGCGCCGCGTTCTGCGGTCCGCTGGACAAGGCCTGGATCAAGGGCGAAACGGACAAAGATCCGTTGGCCTATGCGCCGAACGAAGAAATGACGTTCACGCTGACGGCGATGGATGTCGAGGGAACGGTGCCGCCGGGCGAGTATTTCCTCGACTGGAAGCGTTCGGACGACCATGGTACGGTCGAGAAGGGGAAAATCCCGTTGGAGCGGATGCCGTTCACGTACAAGGCGAAGCTCGGCCAGGCGGGATTTGTCCGCCTTGAGGCGTACGTCGTGGACAAGGCGGGGAAGCGTTACGTGAAGACGTTTACGGGCGATGCGACGACGCCGGAGGGTAAACGCGCGATGAACGCATTTGAACGGTCGAAGAAGAACGTCTTTTTCGACGGCGGCGCGGGCGTTGCGGTCGACACGCTGCGTACGCAGCCTGAACCGGCAGACTTCGATGCGTTCTGGGCGAAGCAGTACAAGCGCCTTGACCGTGTGCCGATGAAAGCCGATTTGATTCCTGTCGCCTGTTCCAATCCCAAGGCGCGGATTTTCGCCGTCCGCATCGACTGCGCAGGATTGCGTCCCGTCACGGGCTATCTCTCCTATCCGACCGCCGTCGACGCGGGGCAGACGTTCCCCGCGCGTCTGGAAACGCATGGCTACAGCGGCGACGGTTGTACCCACGGGACGCCGTCGTGGGCGCGTGACAACGAAATCGTCCTCAACATCAACGCGCATGGCCTCAAGCTCGTCGAGTTCGGTGCGACCGAGGCGGACACGAAAGCGTTGCGCTGGGAAGTCCGTTCGCACGACCAGACCTATGCGTTTGACGCGAAGCAAAACGAAGATCCCGAAGTGGCCTACTTCAACGGCATGGTGCTGCGCGTGAAACGTGCGCTTCAGTATTTGAAGACGGTCAAGGGTTGGAATGGCAAGGATTTGCTTGCTTCCGGCGGCAGCCAGGGTGGGCTTCAGACCATCTGGGCGGCAGCCTGCGGCGAGGGCGTGACACGCGCCGAATCCGGCATCACGTGGTGCTGCGACATGGCGCAGAACAACGTGCGCCGCGCGGGCAAGATTTCGACGGACTGGTGGTACATTCCCTGGACGGACTCGATGGGCTACTACGATGCGGCGGTGTTCGCCAAGCGCATTCCGAAGTCCTGCCTGACGATCATCACCCGTGCGGGACTGGGCGACTACTGTTGTCCGCCGATGGGGTTGGCGAAACTCTGGAACAATCTGAGCTGTCCGCGCAAGATCGTTTGGGTTCAGGGATCCGAACACGGCTACGTGCCGCCGGCCTATCCAACCCGCGACTGGGTGCGCGAAGACGCCGGCCGATGATGTGCAGCCGCTATGCCGAATGTTACTCGTTTGCGAAGAGGGGCGTTGAGAAGTAGCGTTCGGCCGTGTCCGGCAGGACGGTGACAACCGTCTTGCCCGGACCCAGGCGTCGAGCCAGTTTCAAGGCGGCAAAGACGTTCGTGCCGGACGAAATGCCGGCCATCAGACCTTCCTTGCGCGCGAGTTCGCGCGAACATTCCAGCGCCTCTTCGTCGTCCACCACGCAGATGTGCGAATAGATCTGCGTGTTGAGATTGTCGGGGATGAGACCGTCGCCGATGCCCATCTGCAGATGTGTGCCGACCGTGCCGCCGGCGAGAATGGCGGCGTTACGCGGCTCGACGGCCCAGATTTCGATGCCGGGGTTTTGTGCTTTCAATACTTCGCCAATGCCGCTCAACGTGCCGCCCGTGCCGACGCCGGAACAGAACCCGTGGATGGGACGTGCCGCCTGTTCCATGATTTCAAGCGCCGTGTGATGGCGGTGTGCGGACGGATTGGCGGGATTCGAGAACTGTTCCGGCACGTAGACGCGCGGATCCGCCTCGGCCATGCGCCGGGCCGTCGCGCCGCATTCGGCAATCGCGTCGCCGATATTGCCCGCATCGTGTACGAGAATCACTTTCGCACCATAGTGGCGGACGAGTTTGCGGCGTTCTTCGCTCACGCTGTCCGGCATGACGATGATGGTTTCATAACCCTTGACCGCGCCAATCAACGCGAGGCCGATGCCTTGATTGCCGCTCGTCGGTTCCACGATGATGGAATCAGGTTTCAGAAGACCGCGCCGTTCGGCTTCGCGGATCATATTGAACGCCGTGCGCGTCTTGATGGAACCGCCCACGTTGAGGGCTTCGAACTTCACCAGCACTTCCGCCATGTCGGGCGTGACCATGCGGTTGAGACGGACGAGCGGCGTGTGGCCGACGGCTTCGAGGATGTTGTTGCAAATCATGTCGTCTGAAATCGTTGGGAGGTTTTCAATGAAAGGGGATTGAAACGTTTTGTGCTGTTACGCCACGCCGTCGAAACAGACGGATGTCGCTACCGACGACGATGGCGGCAAGACGGCGCCGCCGCGTTCGACGATTTGTGCGTCTCGGGCCACGACGTCCCACGTCGGATAGCGGCGGTCGCGGTCTTTGACGAGCATTCGCGCCAGAAAATAGACGAAACTCGGCGAAAGGCCGGGCACGAATTGTCGCGGATCGACCGCCGCCTGATTCGGGTCGGCGTGGGCGCGGAGAATGTCATCATTGTTCGCGCCCGGAAAAAGCGTCCGTCCTGTCGTGAGGTGGTAGAGCGTCGCGCCGAGACTGTAGATGTCCGCCCGGCAGTCGAGCGCAACATCGCCGTAGACTTGTTCGGGGCTGATGTAGGCGGGCGTCCCGATGACTTCGTCGGACGACGCTTCCGTTCCGTTGGACTGGAGGGCGTGTTGAGACTGGCAGAGGCCGAGGTCGGTGATTTTCACCGTGCCGTCGCGGTCGACCATCAGATTCTCTGGCTTCATGTCACAATGAACGATACCGAACGTATCCCATGCGTACTTCATCGCACTCGCGACCGATTCGCAGATGACGAGCGCGTCCGCCTGTGAAATGGATGATTTGCGTTCCAGCAACGAACCGAACGTGTAGCCGTCCACGTAGTCCATGATGAAGTAGTAACGACCGTCGGCGTAGTCGGCATCGTAGCCGCGCACGATGCCCGGATGGTTCAACTGGGACATGGTCCGAACTTCGACCATGAACTGACGGATGTCCTGTCCGCTTGCCGCGAAGTTCTTGTCGAGCACTTTCACGGCAACGTAACGGTGCAACTCCATGTGCCAGGCACGCCAGACCGTGGACATTCCGCCACGGCCGGCAATCCCCTCGAAACGCAAAAACGACAGACGGGGCGGAACGTCCGAACAGGCCATCTATCGCGTCTCCTTCTTGGCAATGCCACCCGTGCCCTGGCATTTTCGGCAGGGGGTTGCGCCATGCCCCATGCAGTCGGGGCAGACGACCTTGCCGACACCTAGGCACGTGCCGCACGGCGTGACGAGAATCTTGACGTGACGCGACGTCGCACCGCTCGTCCGTTTCTCCGTTTTAATCCAACCGGGTCTGCCGCCCCGCCCCGCCGCGTTCCGACAGCCCGCGCACGTCTGCAATCCCGTTCCTACGCATTTCCGGCAGGCCGCGACGCCAGACCAACGACAATCGGGACACATCGCAAGCCCTTCGACGTCCTCCGGTTTCGGGGCTTTCACGCGGGTCTTGTATTTCTCCATCCAACCCTGTCCGTCGCAAATCGGACAACGGTCGTATTTGACGTCCCAGCGGTGTGTCGTGAACGGCTTGCCGGGCGTCACGCTGATTTCACCGTCGTACTGTCCGAGATTCGGCGGCGTCAACGCGAGCGAACGCCGGCCGCGACAGACGGAACAGGGTACGCGGGCGGTCGTAATTTCCGCAAAAACGACCGAAAATGCCAGTGCGGCCGCCAGGAGAACGAATCTGCTCCTCATACGTCGATGCCCTCCTCCGCGTACTTGTCGAGTTTGCGGTACAACGTCCGGCGCGAAATGCCAAGAACGCGCGCGGCTTCGGAACGGTTGCCCTTGTTGTCTTTCAATACGGCCAGAATTTTGGCTTTTTCAGTTTCATCCAACGTGCCGGAGGCGGCCAGCGTGACCGCCGTCGCACCGTTTGTCGATTGCATCTGTTCCGGAACGTCGGCCACGTCGAGCTGCGTACCCGACGCGAGGACGATCATCTTTTCGACGGCGTTGCGGAGTTCGCGCACGTTGCCAGGCCAGTCGTAGGCTTCGAGCAATTTCATCGCGGCGGGTGTCACGCCTGTCACGGGCGAGTTATTGGCTTGGGCGATTTGCCGGAGAAAATGCATTACGAGCAGGGGAATGTCGCCGCGCCGCTCCTTGAGCGCCGGGACGTGGATGTCCACGACGTTCAAACGGTAGTAGAGGTCTTCGCGGAACGTCCCCTGGGCGACGGCGGCTTTCAGATCCTTATTCGTCGCCGCCACGATGCGGATGTCCACGTGAATCGTCTCCGCGCCGCCGACACGCTGGAACGACCGGTTTTCAAGGGCGCGGAGGAGTTTCACCTGCATGGACAACGGCAGGTCGCCGACTTCATCGAGGAAAATGGTACCGTGGTTGGCGGCCTCGAACGACCCGACGTGGAGTGCGTAGGCGCCCGTGAACGAACCTTTCTCGTGTCCGAAGAGTTCGCTTTCGATGAGGTTTTCCGGAATTGCGCCGCAGTTGACGGCCACAAACGGCCCGTTCGCGCGGGGAGAGAGTTTGTGCAGCGCATGGGCCACAAGTTCCTTGCCCGATCCGTTCGGACCCTGGATGAGGACGGTGGCGGTGGACGGCGCGGCGCGACGGATGAGTTGGAAGACGCGCTGCATGGGTTCAGACGACCCGATCATGTTTTCGAGGCCGTATTTCTCGTCCAGCTGACTGCGCAGGGAAACGACTTCCGATTCGAGTGCGGCCGTCTTGAGAACTTTCGCGACGCGCTGGTCGAGTTGGTCGAGATCGACCGGCTTCATGATGAAATCGTCCACGCCGTCCTTCATCGCGGCCACGGCCTGGTCGACCGTGCCGAACGCAGTGAGGAGAATACAGGCGAGTTTGGGATGGGCCTTGCGGGCGGCCTTGAAGAGCTGCAAGCCGTCCATGCCGGGCATCCGGATGTCAGACAGCATGAGCGCGATGGACGGATTGGCGTCGAGCTGTTTCAGGGCGTTTTCCGCGTCGGGCGCTGTCTCCACGTGGTAGTCCGCGCCGAGCGCCCGCGCCATGAACTCGCGAGTGTCTTTTTCGTCGTCGACAATGAGGATGGTCTGTTTCAAGGTTCTTCCGAGGGGCTGGTGGCGGTGGCGTCGACTGAATCGGCGAGCCGCCGGACACGTTTTTGGAAACGGGGTAGACGGACGATGAAGCGCGTGCCGTCGCCGGATTTGGATTCGACGTCGATTTCGCCGCCGTGGGCGCGGACGATGCGTTGCGAAAGCATGAGGCCGAGGCCGTGGCCGCCGTCCTTTTTCGTCGTGCGGTACGGTTCGAACAGGTGACGTAGCGTATCGTCGCTCATGCCGCCGGCGTGGTCGCGGAACGTGGCCGTGACGTCGCGGTCATCCGAAGCGAGTTCGATTTCCAATCGTTCGCCGTTCTTCGTCGCCTCCAGGGCGTTCTTGACGAGATTGAAAAAGACCTGCTCCATCTGCGCACGGTCGAGCAGGACGCTCGGCAACACGGGCGGGAGGTCGACCGTCACTTGGATTTGCCGGTCTTCGATTTGCGGCTTGAGCGCGGCCAGCGTGTCGGACAACGGATCGGCGAGCGAACCCGGCGCCAGATTCGGCCGCACGGGGCGCATGGCCGAGAGGAAGCTGCTGTTGATGTCTGTGATACGGCGGACTTCCTTGCGGGCCGTGGCGATGTCTGCCAACAGCCGGGCGCGGCGTTCCACGTCGGGTTCTCGCCGAAACTCACGCTCCAGCAGTTGCAGGTTGAGCGAAAGGGCGTTGAGCGGATTGCCGAGTTCATGGGCGATGCCGGCGGCCAGATCCTTGATGGCGTCCGTTCGTTCGGACGCGCGTGCGTCGGCCTCGCGCGAACGCGCCAACGTGACATCCCGTACGAGCACAACGAACGCCGCGCCGTTGGGAAGCGACGAGACTTCCAGGATGCGGTGTTCGGGATAGGCGACCTCGATTTCCATCGAGACCTTCCGCGCCCAACCCGGCCCGCCTTTCGGCGGACGCAGCAGTGCATCCCAGTCCCAGTCCGGCAACACGTCGCGCACGGGGCTGTCCGTCCGACTGGACAACGCGGCGCCCGACAGTGTATCCGCCGCCGTGTTGGCCGCGAGCAGCGCCCCACCTGCGCCTACGACGATGACGCCTTCATCCAGCGCGTTGAGAATGGATTCCAGGAACCGGATCTCGTTCGTGAGCGACGTGAACTGGCGGCGTCGGGATTCGACGTCGAGCTTGTCCATATGCTCTGCAACTTTTTCGAAGAACCTCTTCATGTGTGCCATTCTGTCCCGTGGAATTGAATCAGGGGAGAGGGAGAGCCGACCATCACAGACGGACGGTTCCGTCGGCGACGGCGGCGCGGTACTCCGCGATCGTGCGGGCCAATCCCGCGTCGAGATCGATTTGCGGCCGCCAGCCCAACGAACGGATCAGCGACGTGTCGCACAATTTGCGGGGCGTACCGTCCGGCTTCGACGCATCCCATGTGATCTCCGCCGGGCATCCCGTTGCCGCCTTGACCTTTTCCGCCAATTCGCGAATCGTGATTTCTACGCCCGACCCGACGTTTACGAGATCCGGCGGATTCTCCATTTCCAAAACGAAAAGACACGCCGCCGCGAGGTCGTCCACGTGCAGGAATTCGCGAAGCGGCGTACCCGTGCCCCAGAGCGGCACGGTGGCGTCACCGTTGACACGGGCCGTTTCAAACTTGCGGATCATCGTCGGCAGTACGTGCCCGCCCACGATGTCATAGTTGTCCCCCGTGCCGTACAGGTTCGTCGGCATGAGCGAATGATAGACTACGCCCCGGTCGCGACGGAGGAACTCGCACAGTTTCAAGCCCGAGATCTTGGCCAGCGCGTAGCCCTCGTTCGTCTTTTCGAGGGGGGACGTGAGGAGCGCGGATTCCGGGATGGGTTGCGGGGCCAGACGCGGGTAGATGCAGGTCGAGCCGAGGAACAGGAGGCGTTTCACGCCGGCTTCGAACGCGCCCTGGATCGTGTTCATGGCGATGAGGATGTTCTCGTACAGGAACGTCGCGTTGCCGGCGGCGTTCGCACCGATGCCGCCCACCCGCGCCGCGCAGATGACGGCCACGTCCGGCCGTTCCGAAGCGTAGAACGCGCGAACGGCCGCCGGGTCGAGCAGGTCGAGTTCCTGATGAGTACGGGTGGCGAGACGGTCGTACCCGGCGGCGGCCAATGCGCGTACGACGGCGCGGCCGACCATGCCACGATGCCCCGCGACGTAGATTTTGTCCGTCTTACGCATGGGCCAGTGCCGCCTCCTTGCGGGCGAGTTCCAAATCGGCGTCGACCATCATTTTGACGAGTTCCTTGAATTTCACTTTCGGCTCCCAGCCCAGAACCGTGCGGGCCTTGGTAGGATCGCCGAGCAGCTGGTCGACCTCCGACGGACGGTCGTAGCGCGAATCGTGGTGGGTGTACTTCGCCCAGTCCAACCCCACGTGGTCGAACGCGGTTTCGAGAAATTCCTTCACGGTGTGCATTTCGCCCGTTGCCAACACGAAGTCGTCCGGGGTGTCATGCTGCAAAATGCGCCACATGCCCTCAACGTAGTCCCCGGCATACCCCCAGTCGCGCAAGGCGTTGATGTTGCCCATGTAGAGGTCGTTCTGGAGACCGTGCTTGATGCGTCCGACGGCGCGCGTGATCTTGCGCGTCACGAACGTTTCGCCGCGCCGGGGCGACTCGTGGTTGAAGAGGATGCCGTTCGATGCGAACACGCCATAGGCTTCGCGGTAGTTTTTGACCGCCCAGAACGCATACAGTTTTGCGACGGCGTACGGCGAACGGGGATAGAACGGCGTCGTTTCCCGCTGTGGAACTTCCTGTACCTTGCCGTAGAGTTCGGAGGTTGAGGCCTGGTAGAAACGCACGGATGTCTCTCGCCCGGTTTCGCGAATAACCTCCAGCAGCCGCATCGTGCCCAGTGCATCCACGTCGCCGGTAAATTCGGGACTGTCGAACGATACGCGCACGTGGCTTTGAGCTGCGAGATTGTAAACCTCGTCCGGACGAATGTCGTGGACGAGCCGCACAAGACCACTCGCATCCGTCATATCGCCGTAGTGGAGGAACAGCCGCACGTCCTTGACGTGTGGATCCTGGTAGAGGCGGTCGATACGCTGGGTATTGAACGTCGATGCACGGCGGATGATGCCGTGCACCTCATAACCTTTTTCGAGAAGCAGTTCGGCCAGATAGCTACCGTCCTGCCCCGTGATTCCGGTAATCAACGCTTTCTTCATGACCGTTCCAGTTTACCATAAATCCCCGCGTCCATGGACGAGGATTCGTTGTTGACGCGAAACGGCGGGGAATGGTAGAATGGCGGACATGGCGAAGGCACTTAAAATCCCCTACGGTCTCAAGGACTTCAAGACCATCCGCGAGGAGGGCTACTACTACGTCGACAAGACGTCCTACATCCGGCGGATGGAGGAGCGTGACCGGTTCGTGTTCTTCGTGCGGCCGCGCCGCATGGGCAAGTCCCTCTTCGTCGAGACGCTGCGCTGCTACTACGACGTCAACGAGAAGGCCAATTTCCAAAAACTCTTCGGCGGCCTCGACATCGGCGAGAACCCGACGGAGAACGCGAACAAGTACCTCGTGCTTCCGCTGGACTTCTCGGTCGTGGACAAGGGCGCCAGGATGTCTCTGGAGGAGCGTTTCGAGAGCTACCTTTCCACCCAGCTCGACGTGTTCCTGCTCGCCTACGCCAGGTTCTATGAACCCGGGTTCGCGGAACGTCTGCGCGGGAAGGGGGCGGCGGAGAAGTTCAACGAGATCGCGGCCAGAAGGCGTCTGCACGGACATGGAATCTACCTGGTCATCGACGAGTACGACAACTTCACGAACGCGATGATGCGCGACGAGGCAAATCCGGACTACCGCGCCGTCACGCACGGGGCGGGCTTCTACCGCAACTGGTTCAAGGCGTTCAAGGAGGCGTGCTCGCGCATCTTCATGACGGGCGTCTCGCCCGTGACGATGGACGACCTGACGAGCGGCTTCAACATCGCCGCCAACCTCACGCAGGACGAGGAGTTCAACGCGATGGCCGGCTTCTCCGAGGCCGAGGTCGTGAAGATGTACACGGACTTCCTCGGGACGGGCCGCTTCACGGGCGGCGATCCGGCGGCCATCGTGAAGGCGGTCAAGCCGTGGTACGACGGCTACTGCTTCTCGACGGCGTGCATCGGGAAGGAGTGCGTCTTCAACAGCGACATGGCGCTCTACTACCTGAAGGCGCTCGTCGCGAAGGGCGAGCCGCCGGAGAACATGGTGGACGCCAACATCAAGACGGACTACCAGAAGCTGAAAATCATCGCCGACATCCAGCGCCGGCAGTGCGGCGGCATCAGCACCGCTTCCTCCCCCAAGACGGCCGACGGAACTGTCGTCGAAGGCGTCCTGCCCGTCACGGAGCAGCTCGCGGCCACGGGCGAGATATCCTTCGACCTCGTCGAGAGCTTCCCGGCCGACAAGATCTCCGACCTCGCGAACTTCCACTCGCTCTTCCACTACTACGGCATCGTCTCGATGCAGGAACGCCGGCGGGGGCAGACGGTCTTCAAAATCCCGAACGTCTGCGTCCGCCGCCAGCTCTTCGACTACCTGCGCGACGCCTACCGCCGGACGCGGACGCCGGACTGGATTGAATGGTCGCGCCTCGCGGGCGCGTTCGCCTACGACGGCGACTGGGCGCCGTTCCTCCGCCGTCTCGCGCAGGATTACGCGGAGACGACGCCCGTGCGCGGCGGGCTGCAGGGCGAGATCCGCGTGCAGG
>CAYZYQ010000007.1:0-58853 GCA_964482645.1 uncultured Lentisphaeraceae bacterium
GTCCACGAGCGCCTTCAGGTAGTAGAGCGCCATGTCGCTGTTGAACACGCACTCCCGGCCGATCTTCTCCTCCGCGAAGCAATAGCCGTCGTACCACGGCTTGATGGATTTCACGATCGCCGCTGGGTCGCCGTCCGTGAAGCCGCCCGTCCCCTTGAAGTCCGCGTACATCTTCACGACCTCGGCCTCGGAGAAGCCGGCCATCGCGTTGAAGGCGGGGAGCTGCGTGAGGTTGGCGGCGATGTTGAACCCGCTCGTCAGGTCGTCCATCGTCACGGGCGAGACGCCCGTCATGAAGATCCGCGAGCACGCCTCCTTGAACTTCTTGAACCAACTGCGGTAGAAGCCCGCCCCGTGCGTGACGGCGCGGTAGTCCGCGTTCGCCTCGCTGCGCAACAACGTGTTCGTGAAGTTGTCGTACTCGTCGATGATCAGGTAGATCTGGAAGCCGAGGGAGGCCGCGCGCGTCGCGATGCCGGCGAACTTGGCCCCTGCGGGCTTGTCCGCCAATGCGTCCACAAAAGCGTCGCCGTAGGCTGCGCGATAGTCGAACAGAAAACCAGAAAGGCGCGCATCGAGATAGCTCTCGAAATTCTCCTCCAGCGTCGCGCCAAGGATGCCGCCGACGACCGAAAAGTCCAGCGCGAGCACATGGTATTTGTTGGCGTTCTCCGTCGGGTTCTCGCCGATGTCGAGGCCACCGAAGAGCTTCCGGAAGTTCGCCTTCTCGTTGACGTCGTAGTAGCGGCGCAGCGTCTCGACGAAGAGGGACTTGCCCATGCGGCGCGGGCGCACGAAGAAGACGAACCTGTCGCGCGCCTCCATCTTGCGGATGTAGGCCGTCTTGTCGACGTAGTAGTAGCCCTCCTCGCGGATGATCTTGAAATCCTTGAGACCGTAGGGAATTTTCAGTCGCCGTTCCATGTCTGCCATTCTACCATTCTCGGACATTCTGCGTCAAGCAAGTCACATTTCCACGGCGGCGCCGGTCTCGCACAATAGCAGTTTCGCCGCAATCCGATCCACCGGCAATCCCGTCAGACGCGCCAACGCCGCTTTGTACGACGCCATCTGGAATGCGTACGTCCGCTTCATGCGCGTGGCGAAATCCGCTTCCGATTCGGCGCGTTTCCGGCGATTCGTCTTGAAGTCGTAGATGACGGCACGGCGGTTGGCCCCTTCGCCGCTGAATACCACGCGGTCGAATTGCCCCGTCTCCCATGTGTCGTCCACGAAGAGTTCATAGCTGCGTTCGCGCCAGACTGTCATCTCGTCGGAAACCTTGTCGAACGCCACCCTGAACGCCAGCGGCAGTGCGGCCAACTGCTCTGCCGTCGCCCATGTAATCGCCTGATAGGCGGCGTGGACTTCGACGCCGTGCCGCGCGGACGCCCCGAAGTCTTCATCGAGCAAACAATCGCCCGTAAGGCCGGAATAGAACGATTCACTGGGGCGCGTCTTCACCATCGTCTGGCGCGGCTTGCGGACGATTCCGCGTTCGTTCGACGCCGACGACACCGCAGTGTCCGTTTCTCCTTTCTGGAAATCACGATACCAATCCAGATCCCCCGTCGTGGTGAGTCCCACACAACGCACAAGATCGCTGAACCGTTCCGGCGTTTCCGGCGGTTTCGCATTCGCCGGATGGAGGATGAGCGTCAAGGCCCGCTTCGCCCGCGTCATTGCGACGTAGCACAAACAGAGCGCGTTGTATTGGTTGATCTGCCGCCGGTGTCGATCCGCCGTCGCAAGCGTCGCGTCCAACTCATCAGTCTCCTTGCCGGGATTCGCGAGAATCCACGCAGGGGTTTCGTGGACGAGCGGATCGTCGGAGCGTCCGCCGTCCAACGCCTCATGTTCGTAGAACGGAATGATCACATGATCGAAACCAAGCCCCTTCGACTGGTGCATCGTCATGATGCGCACCATGCCCGGTTCCGCGAAATCGCGCCGCGTCTTGCGCGACAAGTACGCGATGAAGTCCGACAGACGCATCGACGCATCGCGCAGATCCTCGAACTCCGCAACGCATTTGATGAAGTCCTCGAACCGCGATTCCGTAAACGCATTCCACGTTCCCGGAATCGGCTTCAACGCCTCCCGGACATCGCGGAATTTGCGCACCATGCCCAGACGGGTGAAGTCCGACAGCAATTGTGCGGAGAGCGTCGCCGCGTCGGGCAACCCCTGCGGGTACAACGCCGGGGCAAACGGCGACAACTGGATGTGCGCATACGCAAACGCATCGTCCGCGTGTTCCGCGAGCCGAACGAGTTCCGTCAGGGCGGACAGCACGGGCGAATCCGCCACGGCACTGTCGCCCTCGAAAACGACATTGGATATTCCCCTCGCTTTGAGATCCGCCAGAATCGCCTCGCCCATGCGGTTCGTCCGTACGAGAATCGCCGAGGAAATGCCTCGCGCCCACGGACGCACGAGTTCCAGTTCACGCGCAATCGGCTCGAAGAAATCCGACATCGTCGCCACGCGCCCCTGTTTGACCGCCTGCACGACCTTGACGCATCCCTTCGACGTCTTGTCGTGGCTCGTGTGCGGGCGACACGCCCACCGGGCGCTTTCGGGCGCCGTGTCCATGTCGAGCAGCCCGCGCACGACGCTTTCAAGAAAGACCTGGTTGACGCCCGCCGAAATCACATCCACGTATCGCCGCGATTCGTCGAGCGATTCCAGACGATTCCCCGCCGCCGCCGCCCGGCGCACCTGCTCGCCGAGAATCCGCACATCGCCGCCGCGCCATTCGTAGATGGACTGCTTGCGGTCACCGACGATGAACACGCTCTTCCCCGAATCCGGCTGAACGCTCGCGTCAATCAGATTCTCAAGCGCCGCCCACTGACTGCGGCTTGTGTCCTGAAACTCATCCAGCGCCCAGTGGTCGAACCGCGCGTCCATCCGGTATTCAAGCGGCAGACGAACGCCACGCCCCAGCGCGTTCAGCAGACGCGGCACGTCGTCGAACGTGATCAGTCCGCGCCGCCGCACCTTCTCGGCGTAAACGGCCTCGTACACTCGCATCAGACGATAGACGCCCTGCGTCCGCTTCAAACTGTCCGCAATCCGCCAAACGGTCATGGCACGAAATACGCGCTGGAACGCCTCTTCCTTCGCAATCGTCTTGCCGAACGCGGGAAGTCCACCACTGAATTCGCGCACACGGTCGATGAACGTCTGTGCGCCCTTCACGTTTGCGTACGGCAGAAGATCGTCCGCCATCGCACGGATCCCGGCAAGCGTCACAGTGTCGAGGCCCGCCGGCGCATGGTCACCCCAAATGACATCCGCGCGTCCCCAGGCGGCCACATCGTCACAGTCGCGATAACGCGCGTGCCACGTCTCGATGAACGCCGAAAACCCTTCAAGAAAACTCCGAGCCTCCACCGCGCCGAACGCCAGATGAAACGCCTCGCGAAACACCGCTTTGGCATCGTCCGACTGGAGCATCAGCATCTCGCCGACGAGCCGCATCCGTTCGACGGGTGAACGGTAGTCGCTCATCACGGCGATTTCGCCTTCAAGTCCCAATTCGAGCGGGATCATCCGCACAATCTTCATCAGGAAACTGTCAAGCGTACCAATGAGCGACAAATGCTGACGCGCAATCACTTTCCGCAACATCGCCCCAAAGTCGCCGGACGTCAGAACGCGCCCCATCCGAGCGCTTTCCTCCCGCGCCACCTGCGCATCGGCAGCGGCCTTCGACAGGCGTTCGATGAAACTGTTGAAAATCTCGCCCGCTGCCGCGCGGGAGAATGTCAACGCAACGATGCGTTCCGGTTCCGCGCCACCGAAAATCAACCGCAGCAAGCGCGTCACGAGCGAGAAGGTCTTGCCCGTTCCGGCGGACGCCTCGATAACCGTCAAAGATGGCAGGTTCATGCGTTCGCCTCCCTTCGCGCGGCCTGGTCTGCCAACCACGCCGGATCGAGTCCGCGTTCCGGCGACTCCCAAACGAGTGTACCGTACGTGGCCGCCCAGTTCGAGTTCCGCGTCGGCGGATAGAAAATTCCCTTGGCAAGCGCCGTCAACAACGCCACCGCCTCGTCCTCCCGCGTACTCTGCGTCCCGACGTCGCACACGTGCGCCTCGTCGAACTTCGTGTCCTCCGCCCGTTCGGCCAGAATGCAGTAGAACGCTTTCGACGACTGCGCCCGCGCCGCGTCGTACTGGTTGGACGCCTCGACCATCGCACGGTAAAGCGGCAATTGCAGACTGTCGTACTTGTCGGCGGAGGCGCGGTTCCACGTCTTGTAGTCAATGATCGCGAGTTCCTTCGTGACCTCGTGTTCGTCGATCCGGTCGACTTTCCCCCGGATGCGCGTCGGGCAGCCCTTGATCGTACACGACAGATTCTGCTCGGACGCCACGATCCGCCAACCGGCCTTCCGCCGCGCCGCCTGGAGCGCGGCGAACGTCCGCAACCGCACAATGGCCGCCTCGCCCTGCAAGTCGATGATGACGGGCAGGTTCGTGCCGAATTCCGCCAGACGTTCGCGCACGGCGTGTTCGAGAAACGCGGCGATTTCATCCGCGTCCGTCGAATCCTTCGGGCCGTGCTGGGCGAAGTCGTCGAGCGCCGCATGGCAGAGCGTGCCGAACGTCTGCGCGTCGAGTTCCTGGTTATGGTCGTCCGCGTGTTCGCCGAACGTCTCCTGAAGAAAGAAGTTGAACGGACACCGCCGATACTGGTCGAGCGCCGTGACGGAGATCCGTTCGCGGAACGTCGTCTCCTGCGGCGGGAACGGAAGCGCGAGCCGCCAAGCCGGTGGGAGGTCTTTCGGCGGGGCGCCGTCGTTCCCCTTCGTGACCGCGTACAAACGCTGGGCCAATCCCGGAAGCGCATCGTCCGAAATGCCGTGAAAGAGAATCCGCGACGGCTTCATCACATTCTTGTCACCGTCGATCTGGTGCAGATGCACACGCACGGCGCCGGGTGCGCGACACGCGACGGCCTGTGCGAAGATGAACGCATCGCGCATGGCGCGGCCGTCGTTCGTGGGAAGCCCCAGCTGTTCGCGCAATCGATTCGGGACAAATGGATGACCAACGACATTCTCCGGCACACAGCCCTCGTTGAATCCGGCAATGACGAGTTCATCCTCCGCGCACCACGGAACTTCCAGCCACCCGATGGCCGCCAACACGTTGGGCGCGGTCGGTTCCAACATATAGGCGGCCGTCTTCAGGCGTTCGACGAACAAGCGCGATCTGAACAGTTCCGAAATCACGTCGCTCATGCAATCGGCGCGAAGTTCCCGCACCGTCTCCGCCGCCGCGACGAGTTCCCGGTCGGACGGATTTTTCTCGTTCAGCGTCAGCGTAGCGAAAATCTTTTTCAAGAATGCGAACGGATCCGCCAACGCGGCGTCCACCGTTTCGGCCAGACGCTTGAGTCCGGCAGCCGCCTGTCGGTCACGTTCCTGCCACGCCCGCCCCGCCTCCGTTTCAGCGCCCGCGATCACCTCGCCAATCGTCCGTGGCAGATGCGCGTTCTGAACGGCGTCCAACGCTCCGACCCACGTCGCCACCTCGGTAGGCGACGCACCCAGCGCCGCCGCCGCCCAGCGGGCGACGTCCCCCGAACGGATGAACGTGGAGAACGTCTCGTAGTCCCGCCGCTGCGCCAGTTCGTACACGGCGACGAAAAGACGTCCCAGCGGCGATTGGGCAACCCGTTCCTGCGACGGATTGCGAAGCACCAGTTCCTCTTCCGCAAAATGGTTTTGGAACGCCCCCTCCAGTTCTGGGTACATGTCGGCATCGCAAACTGCCAGCGCGGGCAAGGCCTCCGTCCGGTCGACGGCGCGGAAAAATTTTGCAATGTCATCCGCCTCGACTACGGCCGTCGGCGCGGGACGCACGGTGGAGGGATTGACTGATGACGAAAAGAACTTCACCGGCCGTCCCCAGGCATCGAACCCGTCCGCGTCCTGCACGTCCGCATGGATCAGCAACGTCACCGTCTGTGGCGAATGCGTCAGATACGCCTCGACCGCGCCCGACACGTCGACCGCGCCCGGCAGCACAATCTCTTCAATGCCCTCCTCCACGCAGCCGTGCGCCACCGCCGCCTTGCGGGCGCGGACGCGCGGTGTCACGTCGTGCCGGTCGAGCGCCGCGAAAAAGGCCGCCTCGATCTGCGCGAGGTCTTTCCAACGCGCTCCGTCCTCGTCGCACACGACGTCGGACATTTCGAGCGCACGTGCACCGAGGATGGCGTGGATGTCGAGGATGGACGCGGCCAGCGCCAGCGCCCAGTCGACCGTCGGTTGCGCCGGCGGTTTCGGGAAGAGCGCAGAAACAGATCGTAGATCGAACGTCCGCAGCGTCTCCGCCATCACCGCCAGCTCTTCCGTCTCGGTGGCGATGCGAACGCCGTTCGGCACGAGCAGTGCGTTGGACATCGCGATGCGCGGCGGCAGCAGACCATCCCGCCCCAGCGACGCGGCTTTCCGCGCCAACGCCAGCCGGAGGTTGCGCCCCGACTGCGCGGTCGGAACGATGACCATGATGTGCGCCAGCGACCACGCGCCTTCCGGCGTTTTGCGGATGCATCCCGCCCGTCCCTGCGTCCCGCACAGCCAGTCGACCGTCTCGTCGACGAGCGTCCGCCGGGGATTCAAATAGTCAATCCGCTTCACCATGCCGAGCTCCGTTTCACTGACGCTAACGGGCAAGACCGTTTTTGATCGCGCGGGCGACGAGGTACGAGGCCGTGGCGACGGCGACGAGCAAGACGAACGCGAGCGACACGGCCGTCCCCTCCAGCACGATACGCACTGGCACGACGAAATAATGCGGCAGACCCGGCCACACGCTCCCGGTCTTCAGCGCGAACAGCCAACCGACGAGCGCACCAAGCGGCAACCCGATCACCACGCCGCCACACGCCGTGCGCAACGCGCGGGTCGCCAAGCGTCCCGCCAACTGGGCACGTGTAGCACCCACGGCCCGCAACACGGCGAACGTGCGCTTCGACGCATCGGCGTCCGCTACGAGCTGGGCGATGAATCCAATCGACAGGATCAGCAGAAAGACGAACGGCACACGCGCGGCCTGGCCAATGACATCGTCGCCGTGCGCCAGCGTTCCGTCGGCGATTTCATCCCGCGCGTGAAGACGAACGGTCGATTCCTCGGGATGGCCCAACGCGGCGGCGATGGCCTGCTCGACCCGGCGGCCGGCGGGGAAGACACCATGTTGCGCGAGGAACGTCGGTTCGTAGTCGACCCACAAATGCGTCATGCGCACGTGCGCGGCCGGACGGGCATCCAGCGACTCCACCGTGTCGAACGACGCGAACACGGGGCCGTCCGTCATACCCGGCATCCCGTTCAAGCCCCGGAGATGACCTCGGCTCGTGACCATATGCCAGTTCAGCGCCACAACGCCCGCAATCGGCAGTTCAACCGGCTGGGCAGGGCCGCCTCGCCCGCCGCCGACGGCGACGCACAACCGATCGCCCTTGTGGAGGTTCTTCGCCCGCGACATCATTTCCGTGATGACGACGGCGTCGGACGACGCAATCGCCTCCGCAGCCTCGGCGTGAGTTCCTTCGATGAACGTAAATTCGGGCAACCACGCGGCCGCGAGGAAGAGCGCGTTGCGGCACATCCGACGTGCCGGGCCACGCCCCCGCCCCGAACGGGCGTCCGGCCGTCCGCCCCGCGCCGCATCCGGCGGCGTCCCCTTCTTTGCGCCCGGCATCCGCATCGGCTCTTCGGGGTAGTAGTTGAGCTGGAGCGGAACGAGTTCGGAAATCCGCTTCACGCCGTCGAGCTGCCGCAACTTCTCGATCTCGAACGAACTCACGCCCGCCGGGAGGATCGACACGATGGCATCCGGCCATTCGGGCGACGGCACGAACGCCCGCATCAGCGACGCGCCCCAGACCTCGACGGCCACAAACGCCGCAAACCCACACGCGAACACAACCGTCATGCCCCAACGGCGCGTACGCGGCCGCAGGGAACGCACGTCGAGCGGACGCACCGCAAACGCCGGCGCCAGCGCGAAGAGGACGGCCGCGCCCGCCACGACGAGCGCCAGCAGGAACGTCGTCCGCATCGTCGTCCATGCAAAGGCGACGCCCGTCGGGAAGGCGACTGGATCCGCCGCCACGTAGAGGACGAGCGCCCCCATCGCCGACAGACAGCCGATGCCGAATCCCGTCAACGTGGCCGCGAACGCTTCAACCAACATCAGCCCTGCCACGCCGACCCGCGTCAGCCCCACCGTCCGCAACGTGGCCAACATCCCGCGATTCGCCTCCACGGACAACAGCAGCGAATTGACGAGCAATGCCAGCGCCATCAGCACGGACGCCACGAGCAGCAACGGCCGCGCGTAGTCCATCCGCCGCGTCTCGTCCCCCTTGAACGCCGCCACGACCGTCTCGGACGTCGGCGTCAACAGCGGCACACGTGCGACCGACGTCCCTTCGTCCGGCGGCGCCTTCCAGAGGGCGATCGTTCCCTGTTGTTCGCCCGACAGTTTTGCGAACGCGGCGGCGTTTGCGAAGACGCCCGGCCATCCCATGGGGAGTTTGACGTCGCCCAGATAGCCGACGATCTTCGCCGTCATCGTCCCGGCGCGGCCGACGAATTTGACGACCGTCCCCAATGGCGGGACGACGCCCCGCCCGAAACGTTTCAGCGTGTTCTCCGTACAAACGATTTCAGGTTCTGCGGCGGCCGCATCCACCCATCGTCCCGATACGAGTTCCGTGCTGCCGTAGGGGTTCGCCGCCGGCGCGGACGCGAGCACCGCGCGCATCGGCGGACCTTGCAGGACACGCCCGCCCGGCCGGTAGTCGATCGTCAGGGAGACGAGCGGCAACGCGAGATCCGGTTTCGGCTCACGCCCGGCGTCCGCGCCGTCGAATTGCCACGCCGCCCACGGCGCGGCGGCGCGTTGCGCCAACGCCGGCGCCTGGGCGCCGTTCGTCGCCGCGAGGGAGAACATGAACACCACGGCAGCCACGGCCACAGCCACGCCGGCGGCCGCGCACGCGAAACGCGCCTTGCCGCGTTTCAAGCCCTTGACCATCAATCTCAGAATCATCGTCCGACCTTTCCTTCAAACTCGTTTACTCCGTCTTGAACGCGCGGAACGGCGGCGTGGTTCATTTGGCCCGTGGATGGGCTTTCATGTATTCGTCCTTCAAGTGCTCGACGGACACGTGCGTGTAAACCTGCGTTGTCGCGAGCGAAGCGTGGCCCAGCATTTCCTGGACGCTGCGCAGATCCGCGCCCGCGTCCAGCAGATGCGTTGCGAAACTGTGGCGCAACTTGTGCGGCGTCAAGTCCAGCGGCAGTCCAGCCACGGCGAGCCACTTCTTCATTCGCCGTTCGATTTCGCGCGGTGAGAGGGGACGGCCGCGTTCCGTGAGGAAAATCACCGTGGCGTCATCCCCGCCCGCCGGCCAAAGCGCGGCCGCCGTTTCGCGCAACCGACGCAACGCGCGCAACGCCGGCTTGCCGAGGATGCAGAGACGCTGCTTCGCGCCCTTGCCCAGCACGACCACACTGCCCGTCTCGAAATCGATCTGCCCCCACGCGAGCGGCGTGACTTCCGAGATACGGCAACCCGTCGAATAGAGAAGCTCGAAGACGGCCGCGTCCCGATGACAGGCGTAGACGGTCGTCGGCGGACACGCGACGCCCGCCTTGCGCATCCATGCGAGTTCGCGTTCCGGCGCCTCCACGAAACGACGGGCCTCTTCGACGGAGAGCACTTTCGGCAGGTTCTTCGCGAGTTTCGGGCCGCGCAAACCGCTGAACGGATTGGTGGCCCGTTCATCCCCACAAAACTGGTGACGGAAAAACGCGCGAAGGGACGCCAGCTTCCGTCGCGTCGTCGTCGCACAGGCACCATGCTGCGTAAACGCCATCAGGAAGGTACGCGCATCTTCCGCCGTGACACGCGCCCACGCAAACGGCGCAGACGCGTCGACGCCCCAGCGGAACGCCGCGAACTGCGCGATATCCTGCATGTAGCTCGATACCGTCAATTCGGAGGCATTGCGTTCCGCCAACAGATAGGCGCGGAAGCGTCCGACGGCCGCATCCTGCAAAATCGCCGGATGGGCCGGCAGCGCTGGAGGCGCGGCGTTCACGCTTCGGCCGTTTTCGCCGTCCGGGTCTTTTTAGTCTTGGCCGTCGTCTTCTTCGGGGCCGCCCGGCGGGCGGCGCGTTTCTCCGCACGGGCGTCGGCCTGGGCGTCCCGTTCCGCCTCGGCGGCCTTTTCGGCCTGCGGCAGTTCGCGCAGACCGAGGCGATCCGCCACTTCTTCAAACGTCGGAATCTGATCCTTGTAGGTCACGCAGACGCGCCGCAGCGCCAAGATCTGGCGCGACGACAACGAATTGCGCCGCGCATACTGGTCGCGCAACGACGCAACAAAATCCTGGTCGTTGTAGATGCGACGTCCGCGATGCACCGGCGGCTTCCATTCCGTGACGCTTTCCAACAGTTTGAGAAGTTCCGGCACGGTGGGATCGGGCGGCACGATTTCAAACCCGCCCGGCACATAGGGGAGCAGACGCGTACGAATCTGTTCCGCGTCATCGAGCGCACCCGCGTTCTCGCCCACGGATCGCGCGAGAATCACGAACTGCTTCGGCGAAAGAACGCGCCCGCGGTCGACCTGTTCGCGCAAGGAGGCGAGGAACGGGTTTTTGGACAGACCGCCGATGCGGTCGATCGTCTGGAAACACCACTTGACGAGTTCTTCAGAAGGCGCGTTCTTCACGCGGTCGAGTTCCGCCCCATAACCGAGATCGATGAGCTTCAATTCGCAGCCCTCGATCTGGTTGCGGTAGGCGATGGTCAGTTTCACAAGCGCTTGCAACTGTTTCTCGGAAACGGGGATGCGCCCTTCCGTCAACTGCTCCTTGACGGATTTCACGAACGCCTCGTCGGAATAGACGCGCTTGCCGATCGTGATCGGCGGCTTCCATTCCGTGACCTGCTCCAGCAGCTCGAACAATTCGTTGAACTTCTCGCCGGACGGCGGCGGATCTTTCGCGGCTTCGAGCCAGTCGCTGAACTTGCGGTAGAAGACGGACAACATTTCGTTGCCCTTCATCTCGCCGTCCTCAACCTTGTCGAGTTCCTCTTCCATCTGGGCCGTGTAGCCGACGTTGAAGAGCGGTTCGAGTTTCTTCACGAGCCAGTCGTTGACATCCATGCCGCGCGCCGTCGGCACAAGCTGACGGGCTTCGCGCGTGGCGTAGTTGCGGCCCACGAGGACTTCGATCGTCTGCGCGTAGGTGGAAGGACGGCCGACGCCGTTCTCTTCCAACGCTTTGACGAGCGCCGCTTCGGAGTAGCGCGGCGGCGGCTTCGTCTCTTTGCGATCCGACAGCCACCGCACGGGCTTCAGCGTTTCGCCCTCGGCGAGCGGCGGCAGGGTCTTGACCTCGTCGCTCTCCTCGCCGTCGTCTTCCTTGCCCTTCTTCACGAGCGCGGTCTGCATCACGGCGAGAAAGCCCTCGAATTCGACGGCCGTCGTGGAGACCGTAAACAGATAGGAATGGCGCAGGGAATTTTTCACGGCCTCGATGCCCACGGTCTTCTGCGCGAGACGGGCCGCCGCCATTTGGGAGGCCACGAAACGGCGCCAGATGAGGTCGTAGAGTTTCGCCGCCGCCGCGTCGAGTTCCGCCACCGAACCCGGCCGGCGCGTGACGTCGGTCGGACGAATGGCCTCGTGCGCCTCCTGGGCACCGGCCTTGCTCTTGTAGACGTTCGGCGTTTCGGGCAGGAACTGCGATCCGTAATCTTGTTCGATCAAGGCCTTGGCGGCGTCACGCGCCACGGCCGCGACGTTCACACTGTCCGTACGCATGTAGGTGATGAGACCCGCTTCGTAGAGCCGCTGGGCGAGCGACATCGTACGCTGCGGCGAAAAGCCGCACACGCTCGACGCGGCCTGCTGGAGCGTCGACGTCGTGAACGGCGGGTAGGGACGACGAGTCTTCGGCACGGTCTTGATGGACGCGACGCGCAAGTTCGAGCCGTCCAGATCGTCCACCATCATCGCCGCCTGTTCCGCGTTTTTCACGTCCGGCTTCTCGCCATCCACGCGGGCGAGTTTCGCAACGAACGTCGTCTTCGACGCGCTCTTCTCCGCCTCGACGCCAAGCACCCAGTAGGCGACCGGCTCGAATGCGTTGATCGCCCGTTCGCGCTCCACGATCAGGCGCAACGCCACGGACTGAACGCGCCCGGCCGACAACGTGTAGCCATAGGAAAGATTCTTCCACAGCAGCGGCGAGACCTTGAAACCCACGAGGCGGTCGAGGATTCGTCGCGCCTGCTGGGCGTCGACGCGGTTCAAATTGATTTCGCCGGGATGGGCGACGGCCGCCTGCACGGCGCTCTTCGTGATTTCGTTGTACGTCACACGGTGGACGGGCTTGCCGACCGTCGCCGTCGTCAACACTTCGCCCAGATGCCACGCGATCGCCTCTCCTTCGCGATCAGGGTCGGGCGCCAGATAGATTTCGTCGGCCGCGCGCGCCGCCTTGCGCAAATCGTCCACGACCTTCTTCTTGTCGGGCGAAACTTCATAGGTCGGCAGGAACGTCCACGCATCAGGCTTCTTCGCGTCCGGCAGGATCTTGATCGACAATCCCTTGCGCGACAAGTCGCGGATATGCCCCACGGAAGATTTCACGACGAAATCTTCGCCCAGATATTTTCCGATGGTCTTCGCCTTGGCGGGCGATTCCACAATCAACAGTCTCTTGCTCATTCTTTCATGTACCTCGAATGTGAGACTATACTCTACGAAAAAGTCGCAAAGAATACAACAAGAAATTGTCTGTCACGACCTCACCACCCCGTGCATGAAACCATAGGGAAGGAGGCGAGGGGGGGGGGAGGGGATTATTTCGCCGCGCCGAGTTCCTTCGAACGAGCGGCGGCGGCTTTCAGCGTCCGCGCCACGACGTCCGCGAAATCGGACGCACGCAACACGTCCATGCCCGCCGCCGTAGTCCCACCCGGCGTCGCCACGCCCGAAATGAACGCATCGAGATCCGCGCCGCTCTGCCGCAAAAACGCGGCGGTGCCGAGCATCGTCTGCTCCGCCAACCGCCGCGCCGCGTCGCGGGGAAGGCCGAGTTTGCGGCCGCCCTCCGCCATCGCCTGCTCCATGAACGCGAAAAACGCCGGACCCGAACCCGACAACGCCGTCACGGCATCGAAGTTCCGTTCGGGCAGAACGACCGTCTGCCCCGCGCCGTCGAGAATCGACCGGACACACGCAATGTCCTCTTCCGTTGCGTTCCGTCCACCACACACGGCGCACATGCCCTCCTTCGCGCGAAGGGCCAGGTTCGGCATCACGCGGACGAGACGGACGTCCTTTCCAAGCGCTTTCTTGAGTGTGGCGAGGGACTTGCCGGCGACAATCGAGACGACGAGTGCCTCCGCCGTCAAGAACGGCTTCACGTCCATCGCCAGCGCGTCGAGATCCTGCGGACGCACCGACAGAAAAATCGTCGGCGCGGTCTTTGCCACCTCCCGCGCATCCGGGGTCGTCCGCACCCCGTACCGCGCTTCGAGTTCCGCCGCGCGGGCCGGCACTTTCTCCGCCATCAGCACGTGCTTCGGATTGAACCCCTTGCGCAGGGCGAGTGCCGAAAGAATGCCCTCCGCCATCTTGCCCGCACCAAAAAATCCCAACGACGTTTTCATGGTTCTCGCACGCCTTTCACAGAACCGTCTAATCGATCAACAGAGGCCCCGCGCCTGAAGGGCCTCCATCAGACGCTGGCGGAAGAGCAGCATGTCGGGCTGCGTCGGCTGGTAGCCGGGCGGAAGTCCGTCGCCGCCCAACCCCAGACGCCCCGTCTGGTCGAGATACCACTTGCCCGTCTTGCCGTCGCTGAACGTGACGTCGCCCGACGCCATCGTGCCGGGAATCGTCAGCGCGTCAACCGTCACCGACACGTCGATCGGCGTGGCCTCGCCCAAATCGGCGGGCGGCACGGCGGACGCATCCGCCGTATCCTCTGTCGGCGGAATGTCCGACACCTCCGGCTCGACGACCGGGGTATCCGTCCCCACCGATTTTTCCGATGGGGGTTCCGGTCCTGGCTCAACCGGCTGGGGCAGGTCGGCCACCAGGAGACGCAAATCCAGATACGTCAAGTGGATTCCGAATTCCGACTGGATGCGCTTTTGCACTTCGTCCAGCGTCGCACCGGCGGCATACCACTGCGCCACGTGCGCTTTCTGTTCTTCGTTCAACGCCATGAAAACCTCAAGCTTCGTATCAGTCAAACTGATGGTAGAAAAGGATGCGCGTCTTGTGCGGCGTCCGCGTGTCCGACGTGCTCTGCTCGCCGTTGACCATCGCCTCCGGTAGATCGAGCCGATCGTCGTTTGGCCCCCACGACTGCGGCGGCTCCTTCGGATCGCGCCAGACGAGCGCGACGGCGCGGCCGCCGAGCTGACCAGGCGACCGCCCCTCGCCCACCCCGCCGAGGGCGGTCGATTCGGCACGGACGAAAATTAGGAAGAGCTGCTGCGAACAGGCAAAACAGTCACGCCAGAACCCGTAGAGGAACTTGCGATCAACCCCATGGAGCGTCGCCGAACCCATATCGACTCCGAAGAGCTGGTTCTCGTTGTCGTTGACAAAACTCTCCCGCCACTTCGCATCGAACGCCGTCTTCCAGGCTTCCGTCGTCGCTCCCGACCCCAACGCCGCACGCAATGCCTCCGAAACCTCGTTCACCTTCTCTTTCGTCCAACGATCGGCGGTGAAATCACTGCTCGGTCCGAACGTGTACTTCAACCCGTTCTGCAGATTTTCATTTTTAAACGCACTGCTCCGGCTGGACGTGGTGTCGTTCGTGCCAGCGGCCCACCAGTCAAACGGCGTATTGGCAATCGCAGTTCGGAAAATCATCGGGTTGTCCGTATACGGATTGATGCGGAATCCCGTCGCACCATTCTGGATGCCACGCTTGTTCTGACCGATTTTTTCGAATACGTCCCCGCCTCCCAGCGCCGCCGGACGGAACGAACGCCACATCAGCGACGCATTCGCGAGATTGCCCGCCGTCGTCCGAGCCGCTCCATTGTAGCGACCGATATCCAAACCCGTGAACAGCCCCCACGGCCCGCAGTCACCATGCCCTTCCCGCCAGTCGCATACGCGCGGCAAGAACATGAATTCATAGACGGACTGCAAATAGCCCTCGTTCGCGACATCCATGAAAACGTCCACATCGTGTGCGTCGTCCACCCCCAAAAGCGCGTGGGCGAGATCGAGCCAACTCTGGTAGAGATCGCCGCTCTGCGGCTGTTTCACCCAGTCCTCCGGCGCCCAGTTGTAACGCGGGTCGCAACAGACGTACTGCTCTGCCGGCCAGTTCCCCGTCGGAATCGCAACGTCTGTCCCCGACTGTCCGGACAACAACGTCTGCAAACTCGCCGGATGGAGCGCAAATGTTTGGCCACCCGAAAACGTCGTGGCGAACTTGATCAACGGCACGGTCGCAGGCAGATACGTGTCCAACATCGGGGCGTTCCGATGGACATCAAACGACGGATCGACAAGACGATCATCCGTGATGTGGGCGGGCACGAGATCGACGGTACCGTCCGGCCCCTTGACCCGCAGGACAAGGGACATCTGCGGCACAATCTGAACGTTCGGATTCGGCGCCGCAATCACCGCGTAATTATTATCTAGGAACTGAAAATTCTGCATCACGGTCGGAGCCTGTTGCTGGCCAGCCTGCGTCACGACCTCCATGACCTGCAAGTTGGCGGCCCGATTGAAACCCGGCAGATGGACAAGGATGTTCCCGCAATCCGCGTCATCCTCGTTCTCGACCGATGACGGCACGTTGAAACTACTGGGATCCGATATCAGCAGAATCGAATTCGGCGTCGTGTCGAGCTGAGCCAGACGCCCCGAGTTTTCATATGTCGGCCAGTCGATCGCGCCGAACCCCGACGTCCGACCAGACGTCGCCGCCGATGCAAAGAACACCCGCGCATAGGCCTGTACGCTGTAAGACGTCGTCTCGCCCGGTTTCTTCCGCTTGAACGGATAGGCAAGTGAAACGAGGACGTCCATGTCCGGAATGTTGAAGCCCACATAGTACTTGTCCGTCGTCGTGGGGTTGTTCGGATCAGATTTGTCCGTTACCGACTCCTTCTTGAGCAGGAGCTGGGGCACGGACGACAGTCGCGGCAGCGTGAAGCCGCAAATCATCGGCGTACGCTCAAAGCAGGGCATGAAGAGCGACGATGGCTGGCTGTCTTCGTCCAGGTAGTCGTAGAGCGCGAAAATGGCAGGTATCGAAAACTCCGCCCTGAACTCGTTGAGAAACGACGACGGGTCGTTGACGAAACTCAACGGGTCAACGTCGTTCTCGCCGCCCCTGAACGGCTGCCACTGAACATGGGACAAATCGCAGAAGTCCGTACGGTACGCCGTGTTCGTCGGACCAAACCAGGAATCCGTCAGGAAGACCGGCCGTGCGTTCTTAAGATACTCAGTGTCCGTCATCAGCGCCTGCAACACGTTTGCACGGTTCGCACCGTCCGCGTCCATCCATGTCTGCCCATAGAACTCCACCGTCTTATCGTTCAATCGCTGGTAAAACGGATTGGCCAGACTATCCGAAAGATTGTTCCGAAGCGCGAGCGAGAAATCGAGCATCGACACGAACGGATACTGACCGAACTGTCCACCCCGCGTCTCATTCACGAACGTATCGAAATTCTCAGCCTTGGTTGGACTCACCTTCCCGCTCGCATCCTCGAAGAAACAGGAGAGAGAAATCCGCCCCGCTCCACCCGAATTGCGGTTCGTATGGGCGTTGAGACGATTGATGTCGAGATAATCCGACACGTTGAGCGCGGTGTAGGCATAGCGGCCGGCGTCGTAGTCGAAGTAATGCCACGCAGACGACCACGAACGCCGCCCGACGAGCCGTGCTTCGTTCACGAGCGGCGTGGGAACGTATCCCAGTCCTTCAAGTGTCATCGTCGACACGGAGTCCTTGTCCAAACTCGCCACCGGAATCGAGTAGAGGTCGCCGCTAGATCCCGAATTGCGGTTCTGGATTTCCGTCTCGTTGCCGTCCGTGTCCATCCACGCAAGCGGCATGAACACGCGGCCGACCCACGACGCACGACGTTCGTCCCTGTAACGGTCCCACTTGCCAGATTGCGCATTTTGGATTTTGGGCCCGTTGGCACCTAGACACCCAGGGAACGGCTCCGCGCGCAAAGCGTCGTCAATGTCGCCAATCGCCCGCGCCAGGGCGGCTTTCACGAGATGGCGCGTCGTCACCGCCCGACGCATCGCCGACGACGGCAAACGCTCCGAACGCATGTAAATCGAAAACGCCACGGCGGACACCACCATGAAGGACAAGAAGCCCAGCACAATGAGGAGGGCGCTGCCTTGCTTCGCATTTTTCACGTCAGTTCTCCTCCGCCTGCCGGCGGTAGAAATTGGGGAAAGCCACGGCCGTCTGCGTCGAAGAGAGCGACCCATTGCTTCCGTTGTTCTGGATTGTCACCTTCCCCTGCTTGATCTTCACGTAGTAGGGATGCCCCCAAGGGTCGAGAATCCGGCCGTTGCGAATCGCCGCATTGTACAAGACGGGCACCCGCTCGCCGTTCTGCCCCGTCACCTTGCCGAGGATGAACGCCAGCGACGCTTCGGTGGCCTCCTGCCAACTGCCACTCGCCTGGGCCGACAGGTCGCCCCGTGACGAATAATTTTCGAACGCGAGAATCGCGTTCGTCATCTCCTTGACCTCCACGGTCGCCTTTGAAATCTTCGCCCGCCGCTGCGCCGTCATGATCGCGGATGTGACGGATCCCATCAGCAACATGAGCATGGCGATGACCACGAGCAACTCCACGAGCGTAAAGCCACGGCACGCGCCGTTCCGCATTGTCGTCTCTCCGTTCACTGCACGTCCTCCGGCCACGAGGTGATGTCGTCCGCCGCCTCCGTCGAACCCGGCGCCCCGGTCTTTCCGTCCGGGCCGTACGACATGACGCCCACCGTGTAGCTATGTTCCGTGTTCGCCGCCGTGCCGGCGTTGACGCCATTCACAATCTTCCACGACGGTCGCGAATTGTTGAAATCGCCCGTGCCGAACCAACTACAGTTCTGGTTCGCATCCACAGCCCGCATCTGCAACGACCTCCCGTCACCAACCGACGAGGAGCCGTCCTGCCAAGCACCCCGTACAAAAAGCAACTTGCTGTTGGCCTTGTCGAAAAGGGCGTTGTCCGCCAGACGCTGGAGCTTCGCGGCCTCGTGCCGCGTCACGTCGAGATCCACCAGGCTGGCCCTTCCCGTGCGCCAAGCGATCGACGAGGCGTTGAACACCATCGTGAGAATGGTGACGAGCATCCCCATCAGCAGGGAGGCCACCAGCATTTCGATGAGCGTGAATCCTTTTTTCATCGCTAGTCCCTCAATCCCTGGAAGTGGACTTCCGTGTAGTAGAACGGCTGGTTGAACAGCTGCCCCGCACGACGCGACGCGCGGAACCCCAGACGAATCGTCCCCACGTCCGTTTGCGTGGCGACGAGCGCGTAGTACAGTCCCGACCCGCTACCCGACGCCGGTACGCTCAACCCGCCCGGACCGCCGTAAGCACTGCTGATTTTATTGATAACTTCGCTTCCCGAAGGATTTGAAATGGGCGTGTAGGAACTCCCCCGACAGAACGCCTTCCACCCGTTCCTCGGTACACTGTGCCCCTGTCCGCCGCAGATACCCTGCCAGGTGTTCCACGTCATGTTCGTCGACGACAAGGCCATGGCGAGCGGATTCAACACGGCATCCGCCAACAAGGCGCCCGCCACGTCGTCATGCGACTGCTGGCTTTCGCGGAAACCGAGCGGATAAAGCCCCACCATCGCCAACACGCCCACGGCCATGACGAAGACCGCAAGGTTGACTTCCATCAAAGTAAAGCCGGATTTTCTCATCGACGCCCCTTAATCTTCCTGGACTTTGTTGACGGTGCCCACCTTCGACAAACCAGATGGGCGAAGCGCATAGATCTCCACCCCGCTGAACGTCGCGTCCGGATTGGTGTCCGGCGTGAACACGAGACTTCGCGTCCCCGACACCGCCACGGGATCGTACGACGACGCCGAAGGCATCGTGCTACCGAAGATGTAGCCGTGGGGCAGTTGGACGGACGCGATTTCGGCTCCGTACGCATCGCCTACGGCCCAATCCGTCGCACCGTTGTTCCGCGCGTGGTACTTGAACCCCCAGTAGGCAACGTCGTTGATATTGCTGGCGGACGCGACGAGATAGTCGCTCAACCCGCTCTTCCGCGCCACCGAACTCTCAACGAGCGTCCGGCAATTGTCATACCCCTGCCCAACGGATGCCATGCGGTAGAGGCGCATCCCCGCGTCCGCCGAGGATGTGACCCGGTTCGTCGGATACGTCTGCTGGAGATCGGCGAAGTCGTCGCAGATCATGTCGTTGAACACGTGGGAAATCCGCCCTGCCATCCGCACAGCCACCGCCGTGCCGACAACGACTTCCGTCTGATCTTCCGTCCCCGTACGTAAACGTTGGTTGTAGAAGAGCACGGCCGTCGGAACCTGGTCGACAAGCGCACGCTGCATCGCCGAACGGATGACCGACCGTACGTCCGTGATGGCGCCACGATCCGCCATGCCACGGGACGCGGCATAGTAGCCCGTCGTGGACAACGTGGCGAGGAGAGCCATCAGACCAATCGACACGAGCAGTTCGACGAGGGTGAAACCCCGCGCCCCACGCCCGTCACTCCTTGTATTTCTTGCTGTTGACACCATCGACCTTCTCCGAATCCGTAATGACTTCGACCGAATCGGCTCGCGTGTTGTAGACGACCCAGTAGGGACGGAAAGCACCCGACTCCTTCTCCGCGTAGCCAAACGCCATCTGCGCAATCGGAATCTTCTTGGCGTGGGCCGTCGTCTGCGTCGCTTCCTTGAAACTCCGCCCGTACGTACGCTTGCTGAACCCGGCTTTTGCCACGAACAACCCCGACACGTCGACGAACGGGTTGGCGCCCGACTTGACACTCGCCTCCACGATCGTACGGAACACGCTCTGCGACTGATCGGACGTGAGCAGAACCAGCTCCCTCTCGCTTCCGTTTTTCGCGTAGGACTCCAACGCGGAGGTCGGCCACTCGCCCCGCTGCTGGTAGTAGACGCCAATGCCGTTCTGCAAGACCTGACGCATTGCGTCCTTGCGCCGGTCGCGCGACTGGCGGATGGCCGACGTGGCGGCCGTGGTGACGATGCCCACGAGCACCGCGAGTACCGCGATGACCATCAGCATTTCGACAATCGTAAAACCTTTTTTCAACCGGTTCATTTCTTCTGCTCCTGTCCGCGCTGCCAACTGTAGATGTCGTCACTTCCCTCCTTTGAATGCGTACCGTATGCGCCCAGTTTGCCGTCTGCGCCCGCGCACCACACAATGGCCGTGGCACGAACGTCCACGGGCGCACCTTCCGCCATCGTGACGACACCGTCGCCGTCCTTGTCCACGGCGAAATAGAGGACGTGATCGGACACCGTACCGCCCGACGGCACGGACTGCCCCGCCCCGCCATTCGGATTGCGCTTCAGCACCGTCGCACCCCACGGGTCGAGAATCCCGTACTTGTCCACCCCCTGCGGCGTGTAGTCCGTCGAACCACCACCCTCGACCTTCTTGTTCGGATTGTACGTGATGCTCATGAGACCGCGCCGGGCCAACGCCTTGGCAACCTGCGCGTTCATCCGCGTATTGTTGCGAATCGAGTTCGGCCAACGCCCCTCGTTCGTGAGAATCGCCGCCAACGCCGTCGCCGCGTTGGACACGGTCTCCTGCGCCTTGGCTTTCTGAGCCGTCTTCGTCATCCGGCTGAAGCCAGCGATCAACGACCCAATCAAGACCGCGATGATACCCATCACGACCAACATTTCAACAAGCGTAAATCCCTGTTTCCGCATAACGCCCTCGCTTTCCTAGTTCGACAGATGCACGATGTCATCGGCCATCCAGTCCGCCGCAAGTTCCTGTTCCCGTCCGCTCAACGCACCTAGATCGGCCCACGGCGGGAACGTACGTCCGTCCGGACCGGCCGACCAAAGACGGTAGCTCTGGTAGGGCGGATCGGAATAATAGTAGAGTTCACGGTTCCAGCCGTCCCAGACCGTCATGCCATCCAGCACGTACCGTTCGCCGCCGCCATTGCGCTGCACCGAAAAGACCTGAAGCCCCGGCGAATCCATGTTGTTGAACGATCTGTCGCTGGAGTTGTCGCACGTATCAACACCGTAGAACGTACCGCCGCCATGCACCACGCCCTTGAGATTCGGCATCCACCGCGCCGTCACAGCCTGGCTCGGCAGATTGGTGATCATCCCCGCCTCGGTCGTCCCCGATCCGACGGAACCCGAATTGGAGATTCCCAAATACCCGCGTACCGTCGCCCAGTCTTTACGCGTCCCGTCCGTGAAGTCACAGATACGGCGGTTGTTGCTTTCCCATTGCGCACAACCATCGTAGAACTCGCCCCGCCCCTGGAGCATGAACAGGTAGCGCGGCAACAGGAAGGACATCAGACCGAACTGGAACACGCGCACGTCCATCCAGTCCGACTTGGACTGGAGCGCAGTACCATAGAGGTTGAGCGTCCCAGCTGAAAACCCATTGGCGAACCGCGGCTGGTGCCACTCCGAATAGGCCGGCTCCGTCGCCCCACGCCGATAGAGTTCCTGGCACTGCGCGGACACGGCGTCGATGTAGTTCACCGATTCGGAATCGTAGGGATAGCGCGCCGCGACGGGCTGCGACCGGCAGGCAGCCTCAACTTGGCGGCGGAAGTCGCTCGACGTGAAATCCGTCGACCCAGAACCCGAATTGCCATCCTGCAGATCCGTATCGCCCACGCGGCACGTGTAGTCACGACTGCCGTGCAACGGCACGGGCGGGTATGACCCGAACGCGGCGTAGTAACCGGACAGCGCGTTCTCCACGCGCTGGAGACGCGAAATCGTCACGTTCTTCGCCCGCGCCGAACCGCCCAGTCCCGCAAGGCGAAACACGATACCCATGAGCGTGACGATCACGACCGTCACAATCAGAAGCTCGATCAGCGTGAAACCTGTTTTCCTACTCTTCATGGCCGAGGTTTCCTTTGCCCGTCCGACGTCAGTTGGCGCCGCCGCCCGACACGGAGGAGATGATCTTGATCATCGGGAGGAACATGGCGATGACGATCGTACCAACCACCACCGCGAGGAAGATGATCAACACAGGCTCGATCGCGGCGGTCATGCCGGCCACGGCGTTGTCGACTTCGTCATCGTACGTATTCGCGACGCGCGTCAACATGTCGGACAACGCACCCGTCTCTTCACCGACCTGCACCATGGACACGACCATGGGCGGGAAGACGCCGCTCGCCGCCAACGGATCCGTCATCGATTCGCCTTCCTTCACCGCGTCATGGACGGTCTGAATGGCGCGCTGGACGACGAGGTTCGCCGTCGTGTCGCGCACGATCACGAGCGCCTGCAGGATCGGGACGCCCGACGAGAGAAGCGTACCGAGCGTCCGCGAGAACTGCGCAATGGCCGTACGGCGCACGAGCGTCCCCGTGATCGGCACGGAGAGGCGCATCTTGTCGAGCAAATACGCACCCTTCTTCGTTTTACCCAGCACCTTGTAGAGGACGAAAATCGCCACGAAGATGCCCAGCACCTGAAGACCGTTGTGCTGCACGTAGTCCGACATCGACATGACGAACTCCGTGATCGCCGGCAGCTGCTGACCGCCCAGAATGTCGTTGAACACCTGCTGGAACTTCGGAATCACCGTAATGAGCAGGAACGCCGTAATGCCGATGGCGGCCGTGAGGACGACGGCGGGGTAGATCATCGCGCCCTTCACCTTGTTCTTGATCTTCTGCGCCTTTTCGGCGAACTCGGCCAGACGGTTGAGCACGACTTCGAGGACGCCGCCCGCCTCACCGGCCTTCACCATGTTGACGTACAGGTTGTCGAAGACTTTCGGATACGCCGTCAGCGATTCGGAGAACGTGGCGCCGCCCGCAATGCCCTCGGAAATGCCTTCCAGACAGTCACGCATCGCCGGCGCCATCTTCTGCTTCTTCATCACCTCGATGCAGCGCATGAGCGGGAGGCCGGCGTTCACGAGCGTGGCCAGCTGGCGCGTAAAGCCCGTCAGATCCTTCGGCTTCACGCGGCCGAGCAGGAACTTCGGCAACTTGATGTTGATCTGCTTGTTCAGCGCCCCGCCCTTCTTCGCGGCGGGCTGCGCCCCCTTCCGGGCTTTCGCCGCCTTTGGCGCCGCCGCCGACGCAGCGCTTTTCACTTCGCCCAACGCCGTCGGCATCAGACCCTGTGCGCGAATCGCGGCAATCGCACCCGACCGGTCGCCGGCCTCAATCGTACCGCGCCGTTCCGCGCCCGAACCGTCTTTTGCAATGTATTGAAATGTCGCCATGTTCGTGTCTCGCCTAATGAATGGAATCAGACAAAGGGCATTATATACAATGCGCAACCGCTGCGCAAGGGGGAAATGACCACAAAGCGCACAAGGTTGTCCGCAGGGGCGCGGCGGACGCTCACATGTGGTTGAGGTCGAGGGAGAGCAGGAGTTCGGGATTCGAACGGTACTTCTTCATCGCGGCCAACACGCTCTGCATCGCGCGCTCCGGACCGCAGTCCGTCAACACACGGCGCAACGCCCACGTTTTCTCCAGCTCCAGCGGCGCGAGCAGCAAATCCTCCTTGCGCGTACCGGAACGCAGAATGTCGATCGCGGGGAAGACGCGCTTGTCCGCAAGCCCGCGGTCCAGCGCCAGCTCCATGTTGCCCGTGCCTTTGAACTCCTCGAAAATCACCTCGTCCATGCGCGAACCCGTGTCGATCAACGCCGTGGCGATAATCGTCAGCGAACCGCCGTTCTCGATGTTCCGCGCCGCGCCGAAGAAACGCTTCGGCCGATGGAGCGCCAGCGCGTCCACGCCACCCGTGAGAATCTTGCCGGAGTGTGGCTGAACGGTGTTGTAAGCACGCGCAAGGCGCGTGATGGAATCGAGCAGGATCACCACGTCCTTCCCGTTCTCCGCCTGGCGGCGGGACATCTCGATTACCATCTCGGCCACGTTCACGTGGTGCTGCGGCTCTTCGTCGAACGTGGAGGACAACACCATCGCCTTCGTGTTGCGCTGCATGTCCGTCACTTCCTCCGGCCGCTCGTCGATCAACAGCACGATCAGAATCGCTTCGGGATGGTTGCGCGTAATCGCGTTCGCCATCTTCTGCAACAGCACGGTCTTGCCCACGCGCGGCGGCGCCACGATGATGCCGCGCTGACCAAAACCGACCGGCGCGAACAAATCCACCACGCGCATCGAATAATCAGTCGGCGACGACTCAAGCACGATGCGGCGATTGGGGAACGTGGGCGTCAGGTTCTCAAAGTGGACGATACGCGCCGCTTCGCTGGGCGTCTTGCCGTTCACGGTCTGCACGTTGCCGAGCGCAAAGAAGCGGTCGCGATCCCGCGGGTCGCGAATCGGCCCCTCGATGATGTCGCCCGTCCGCAACGCATGACGACGAATCTGCTGCTGCGGAATGAAGACGTCTTCGGGGCAGGCCAGGAAGTTCGTCTTCGCCGAACGCAGAAACCCGTACCCTTCCTTGACGACTTCCAGACACCCGCTCGCCAGCACGGCACCGCCACGCGCGAGGTAGCTGCGAATCGCCGCGAAGATGATTTCGTGCCGTTTCATCGCACCCAGATCCTCGGCGTTCGCATCCGGCATCATCTTGGACACGATCTTGCCGTTGTCCCAACTGTGGATGTCGACCAACTTGTATTCAGGGAGTTCCGGATTGCGCTGGAACACCGGTGCGGGCGCGGAGGCGGACGACGTCCCCTCGTTTGGACGGCGATTCCCGACCGGCGCCGACCCATGGTGGCCACCCGCCGGCACGCCCATCCGCGCATTACGCGCCGCCAGCCACTGCTGACGCCGCAATTGCCGCTTGGACATCGCCGGCGCAGAAGATGCAGAGGCCGCAGGTTTCGCCGCCGGCATCGGCTTGGACGTCGGCTTCGATTCCGACACGGAGGCGGCCGGCGCCTCGGCGGGAGCCTTTGGTTCCGCCGCAGGGGCGGGAGCGACTGCCAGTCGTTCAGCGACGTCCGTTGCAACGGACGTCACGGGGACAGCCGCCGCAACCATCGGCGCGGGCGTTTCCGTGAGAGGCGCGGGGGCGGCTTCAGCCACCGGTTCAGCAACGGGTTTCTTCTTCGGCGGACGACCCCGACGACGGGGCGCCGCAGGCGCTGGCGTTATATTTTCGGCAGGAGCGGCCTCGGCCGCCGTCTTCACTTCTTCTTCTGTGCTCATCTTTCAGTCTCTCATTCAACCATTCGACGGTACGTTCGGCCGCAGTCTTCAATTGTTCGGGAGTTCCGTCATTCACCACAACCCAATCCGCGCGCGCCGCTTTCTCGGCGGCAGACATCTGCGCTGCCAAACGTGCCTCGGCCTGTGCCCGCGTATAGCCGCGCGTACATTCCATGCGCGACAACTGGAGTTCAACGGGGGAGGCAATGCACAGTATTATATCATAATCGTCGTCGAAATGCGATTCAAAAAGGAGTGGAATCACGGCTACGCGCACCGGCGCGGATACGTCTGCGGCCGTCCTGGCCTGGGCGTCGACGAAATCCAGCAGACGAGTACGAACGCGCGGATGGAGAATCGCTTCCAAATCCCGCCGCGCCGCCGCATCCCCAAACGCGACGGCCGCCAACGCCGTGCGGTCGATCCCTCCATCCGCCGCGCGAACGCCCGCGCCGAAGCGTGCCACGATTGGATCGACCGCCGCGCCGCCCGCGCCCTCCAACTCATGCACCACATCGTCCGCGTCCAAAAACTGAATGCCAAGTTCCCGGAGGAACTTGGCAAACAGACTCTTCCCACAGGCGATACCGCCTGTCAGGGCTATACGCGGCGACCCCATCAATTGGCCGTCGTCGGCGCGGGCGTCACGCCGGCTTCCTTCTTGTCGCCCGTGTCCGAACTCACGTTCGACACGATCTGACGCCCATTCGGATCGACGAGACGCGCCGTCACGAAGAGGAGCAGATTGCGCTTGTTGGACCACTCGCTGCGGCTGCGGAAGAAGCGCCCGACAAACGGTATGTCGCCGAGGAACGGAATCTTGTCTTCCATCGACTTGCGCTCTTCCGTGATGAGGCCGCCCATAACGATCGTGGAACCGTTGTAGAGCGTGACGTGCGTATCAATCGAACGCTCCTTGAAGAAGGGCTGTTCCATCGGCACGTTGAACCACTGCATATCCTCGTTGCCCGAGGCCATCGCCAGCGTCTGCGCCGTCGACGACATGACGGACGACATCGGCACACGCATACCGTAGTCCTTCCACGTCGGCTCGGACACCACCTTCGGCAAGAGCGCGAGGTTGATGAACCCTTCCGGCGAAAGCTCCGGCGTAACCGTCAAGATGACGCCGACTTCCTGCTGCTCGAAGTTCTGCGGCTCGACCATCGGGAGGATCTTACCGTCCGAACCGCCCGTCGTGCTGCCACTCACGCCCGACGTCGAACCCGACGAGGTGGACTGAATCGTCACATCGTAGTCCTGCGGATAGCGATAGATCGTCACGACCTTGATCGTCGCCTCCTGGCCAGACTTCGTGACCACCTTCGGCGCGGACAACAAGTCCGTGTCGCTCCGCTGCGAGAGCATGTGGAGGATCATCGAGAGGTCGGCGTTGCCGAGGAACGCATTGACGCGCATGAACTGGTCATTGTTGGACGCACCGTCGCCGGAGATGTGGTTGCCTTCCGTGCTCAGGTAACGCATACCCGTCTGATACGTGCTACCGTCGATCGCGTTGATGCCGACGTTCTTGCCCGTCTTCTTGTAACCGACAATCCGATCCGTCGTCGTGATTTCTCCTGTCGCCGGATCCTTGGTGGTTGCAAAAATCGGATCGCCACGCCCCCAACCGTAGATTTTCTCGGTCGTCGACCCATACGTCTTTTCGCTTTCAAACGCACCGCCCGCCGAAACAGACGTCTTCTCGCTCGTCAGGCCACTCCGCGTGACCTCATATTCGCCCCACTGACCGTCCTTCAGGTTCAGCACCTTCTTGAGCTTGCCGCCAACGTTGAAGGAGTAGTCGCTGTTGAGCAGCCACTCGAAGCCGAGAGAGTTGAGGTCTTCCTGCGCCACTTCCACGAAGCGCGTCTCGATTTCGATCATCGAAGGCGTCACGTTCAATTCGTTGAGGGCGTCTTCGAGAATCGCGAGCTGGTCTTCCGTGTTCGTCACGCGGAGTTTACCGACCGCCTTGATGTACTTAATCTTCGAGTTCTGCGGCCACGTGACGCCGAGGTCTTCGAAGTAGGCCTTCCACTGGTTCTCGGGATTCTCGCCGTCGCCTTCGCTTTCACCGCCGCCACCGAACTCGCCTGTCTTCGCATTCGCGAGACTGGAGGAGGCGTCGTTCATGCGGTCGACGAACGATTCAACGACGCTGTACGTGCGCGTGACGAGTTCGTCCGTGGTCATTGTCTTCGGCATGACCATGACGACCGAACCCTGGACTTTGAACTTGTACTGCGGTTTGCAGACCTGGCAGACGAGCTTCATCGCCTCGAAGAGCGAGATGTTCGACGCGCTCACATTCGGAATCACCGGCACGTCACCCGCCGCCGCGTCGCCGCCCGCGTCATCCGCTGCCGTGAACGCCGCGCCGCCGTCTTCCTGCTTGCCGTCGCCCGCGGCCGCGCCGCCCGTCGTCAGCACCTTGTCCAACTGCAACACGAAGTTGAAACCGCGCTGGTCAACCGGAATTTCCGGACGGTCGAAATCCTTCGACGCCTGACGGAAGTAGTCGACCGCATCGATGATCGTGGCCGGCGGACGGAACGAGATGTTCGGCAACATCATGTCCTTCATGCGCTTTTCGATCGACTGTTCGATCGACCGCGCACCGTCTTCGCCCACGGCCGTCTTCGTCGTGCCGCCGTCAATGGCCTTGAGTTCGGCCGAATTGACCGCGTAGACCGGGCGCCACGCCGCATTGACATCGGCAATCATGCCGCGCCGCTGTGCTTCGCGCTCCTTGTCGATGATCATATCGCGCTTGCGCTGGATGCGGGCGCGGAGCTGAATGGCCTCCTGGTTGTACGGATCGGAACGCAACACGAGGTCGACCTGCTCCAACGCCTTGTCGAGCTCCGCCACGCCCAAAAACTGGGCCGCCAGACGGATGCGCTTGCGAATCGTGTCGCGATCCTTCTTGTAGTCCTCGTCATTGCGGCGATGCTTGATGTCGGCCACGTCGGTTTCGATTTCCTGCTTGCCCTCGGCGGCAAGCGCATCGAGCAACGCGCCCGCGCGCGGATGGCGCAACTTCAGCGCATCCTGCGCCCACTTCTGCGCCAACTCGCGATTGCTCTCGCGCAACGCCTGCTTGGCCGCCTGGTAACGCGCTTCGCCCATGCCCGTCCAGCACTCGCGCTTCACTTCCGCCTGATCGGCCCGATCCGACATGTGGCTGTAGGCCAGACGATACTGCTTGTAGGCCGTCTCCCAGTCATGCGCAGCCATCGCCTCGCGCGCCCGGTTGAACTCCTTCTCGGACTGGAGCCTCATCGCTTCACGCGACAACCGTTCCGTTTCAGCGATTTCGTTGATCAATTTTTCGGCATCCGTCGGCTCGGCCTTCGGAGCTTTGGCGGCCGCCTTCTTGTCCGCCTTCTCCTCGGCGGGCTTCGCCTCTTCGGCCGGCTTTTCTTCGGCTTTCGCCTCGGCGGCGGGCTTCTCGTCCTCCTCCGCCTTGGGCGCTTCGGCGGCCGCCTTCTCTTCGGCGGGCTTCGCCTCTTCAGCCGGCTTTTCTTCGGCTTTCGCCTCGGCGGCGGGTTTCTCGTCCTCCTCCGCCTTGGGCGCTTCGGCGGCCGCCTTCTTCTCGGCGGGCTTCGCCTCTTCGGCTGGCTTTTCTTCGGCTTTCGCCTCGGCGACAGGCTTCTCCGCCTTCTTCGCCGGTTCGTCCAGGCTCAGCAAATCATCAATGTCGCCCTGGGCGTCCGCGACGCCCTGAACGGTTGCGCCGACGACCAGAACAAGCGTCATGCAGAACGCAATCAAGGTTGAGCAGCTTTTGGTGGCCTTCATTTAAAATGCTCCTTAAAAAGATTCCTCTGTACAATACCCAATTTCGGCGGAAAAATCAAGCCCTATTGAATAGATTTTTTCGTGCGCGTCTTCAAGTCGACCACGTCGGCCTGGCACTTTCCATCCACGTTCTTCAACTTCTCCACGCGGTATTTGGAACGATTCTTGCCATTGACAAGTTCAAACTCCGTTCCTTCTGAAACCGTGTACTTCTTCTGGTCGCCGCGACCGTAGACGAGATCCGCCTGGGATTCGACCGTGTTGGCCTTCACCTGGATCTGGATTTTCATCTTCTTGCCGTCGGCCACCCGCACGAGATCGACCGTGGAGACGTCCACGTTCTTCTTCGCACCGGTCTTCGACCCCTTGATGGCGACCTGCTCGGTCTTCCGCGTGAAACCCGTCACCTTCCAACCCGTCTTGATCCGGCCGTCCATGCTGGCGATTTCCTCGTTCATCTTCGCGGAAACCTTGGAATCGTAGCCGGTCTTGCCGATACGCTGGAACACGTAGCGATAACCCTTCGGCAACTGCTGGTAGTCGTTGAAGTAGAACGGCAGCTCCGTGTGGCGCAGTTCGCCGGAGACGGCGAGGAAGTCGAGGTAGTCGGGATGCGAATTCGCGTCACGCGGATCCGTACCCGCCTGGTATTCCTCCAGGTTCGTGAACCCGTCGCCGTCCGCGTCCTGCGCGGCATCCGCCGGATCCTCGGGATTGAACCCATACTTCTTCTCCCAGGCGTTCGGCATTCCGTCGTGATCCGTATCCACTTCGACCTTGACGACGTTCTGCTTCACGCCGCAGAGCGGGCAGATCTCGCTATCGGCGGGAATCGGCTTGCCACAGGCTTTCTGCTTCGATGCCGCGTCGCCGTTCTGGCAGAGAATGCGCCGCTCGCTGGCGAGGAAATTCGCTTTCTTCGCGTCGACCTCGCGCAGTTTCGGCGGCGTCTTCATCAACGTGAATGCTTTCTTCAGCACACCCAGATCGGCGGCGGCCACGCCCTCGTGCGCGGGACGCACGGCGCCCAACTGCGCATCGAAACGTTCCGCCTCTGTGTCAGGGGATTTCCCCAACGCGGGCAAGAGAAAGACGACGGATACGGCCAAGGCGACCAATCCGGCAATCAGCACGAGCCAGTCCCAGTGGGCCTGAAAGAAATTTTGCTTGGAGACGGCCATTACTTGCCCTCCTTCTTCTCGGTCGGCTTGACCGCCGGCTTTGTTTCAACGGGCGTCTTCGGTGCCTCCGCCGACGCGACGGTGTTCGTCCCGGCCGGCACCGGCACGACGACGGCGGACGCTTCGGGCGCACGGCCGAAATCGTAGACGGCAAGCGACAGGTTCACGAGAATCGGCGCGTCCGATTCAGGATCGACCACGAGCCGATCCGGCGTCTTCGCCGTTTTCTCGTCATCCGCTTTCGCGACACCCCGGCGGCGGCGACGCGACGCACTCGCCGGCGCGTTCTTGGACGCCTCCAGCGCTTCGGCGGCCGCCAGACGGTCGCTGATCAAATCGGCCGTTTCCTTGAACGAAAAGTCGTTGATCACGATGAACCGAGAATCCGCCGCCAGCGCATTGAGCGCCGCGACGAACGCCGCCGGTCGCGTCGAAAACGCGAACTTGTAGTCCAGGCACGTCGTCTTCGGCCCCTCGGCCTCCTCAACGTCCGCCTTCTTCGCCTTCCGCTTCGGCCGATCCGCGTCCGCACCATCGGCCGCCGGCTTGGGCGGCGCGACGCGCTCGATGGACTGGACGTCGTGGACGCCCGCGTCCGCCAAAAGATCCACCACGTGCGCGATCAGGTCGAGCTGAGCCATCAGACGCGGCACGTCCGCCTCGGCGGGCAACACACCACCCTCGCCCAGATACTGGTCGAAACCGAACAGGAACGTCGGCGCACAAATCGCGCCCTCGACGCCGCCCGGCAGTTTCGCCATCCGACGAACCTCCGCCTGCAACCGTTCCTTGAACTGCGCTGGCGTCAGGTTCTGTACCGGCCGATCGCCCTTCGCTGCGAACGCGACGGCCTGTTCCTGCCACGTGGCGTAGCTCATCTTGTTCGAACTCACGTCGGCAATCGACTTCACCGAGGGGAAGACGCTCGCATTGTTGTAGCGCTCGAACGTCTCCCGCGCCGCCGCCAGATTGTCCTCCGCCTCCGTCCGCTGCGCGGCGGCGTCCCAGAGCATATATCCAAGCCCGCCCGCCAGAACGAGGAAGATTCCGGCGCCGGCCACGCCGGCAATTTGCTGTTTCGAGAGACTCATTTCTTCGACGCCTTTCCTTTGCGGCCCGCTTCGGGAAGAATCGACGGCGCCGCCGCGAAATCCATCTGGATCGCAAATTCAACCATGCAGGCCTTGACGTCCTTCTGCGTCACGATCTTGACGGAATCGGACACAATCGCCTGACGGCCCTTGAGCGCGGCCTGCACGATCTCACCGGCCGTCAACTTCTTGCCGCCATTTTCAGTCGCCCACTTCGCCTCGGCCTTCGTCAGCGCATCGCGCCACCCGCGAATCGTGACACGCGCACGATCAGGCGCATCCGCCGCCGCTTTCGCCTTGGCGTCCCCGCCCGACCACTCGGTGATCCACATGCCGGGCAACAGGCTTTCACGCACAGCGCGGATGCGCTGCACCGTGGCGGAACGCCGCCCGACGAGACGCTGGAAATCGTCACTCGTCTGACGCGCCTCTTCCTCGCCTTTCAGCTCCGCCTTGAGCTTGGCCTCCAGCGACTTGAGCTTTGCGTTGCGGGCTTCCACACACGCCATCTTGGCCGCCGCCACGTCCGTGGCGCACTTCTCCGTCACCCAGCCCACGCTGAGCGCTGCCAGAAACGCGACCGCGCCAACGGCGAGGAAGGGAATCCGGCGAATCGTCTGCGCCTCCTTGACGAGTTCCGGCGGCATCAAGTCAATCTTAATCGCCGCCGCATCCGTCATGCGCAGAGCCAGACCCACGGATTCGGAGAGGATGAACGCACCGCTGCTCTGAAGCGCCGCACGGTCGATCTTCGACCCAAGCGCCACGCCCGTCTCGAACGGATAGAGGAAATCGACATCGATGCGCAACGTTTCCTGAAAGAACTCCGCGAGCTGCGGCAGACGCGACGTACCGCCCGTCAAGTAGAGTTTCGACGGCGCGGCGCCGCCCTGCTGCGAGCGGAAGAAGTTGATCGAACGCGAAATCTCCGCGTGGAGGCGCGTGAGCACCATGCGGATGACCTTCGACACACGATCCGTCACCTCGTCGGCGTCTTCCGTCACACCGCCCAGCGAAACGTAGCCGCGCTCCAGCTTCAGCTGCTCGGCCTCCTCCAACGAACAACCGAATGTCTGGGCGATCTCTTTCGTGATCGTGTTGCCCGCGACGGGAATCGACCGGTTGTAGATCTTCTCGTTCTCGATGAGAATCAGATTCGTCGTCTTCGACCCGATGTCGAGCAGGACGGTGCAGCCCGTCAGTTCCGGATGGACGAACCGCATCGCGTTGCAGACTGCCAGCGGCGAGACGTCCACAATCGACGGCTTCAGCCCGGCCTCGCGCACGGCGTCCGTCACAGCGCGAACGCCATCGAGTTTCGCCGCGACGATCAACGCCGCCTGTTCGCCGTCCGGCGTCATGCCGAGGAACTGGTGGTCGCTGACGATCTCATCCGTCGGGAACGGGACGTTCTGCTCGATTTCATAGCGAACCAGCTGCTCAAGCTTGTCCGCCCCGCCCACGGCCGGGAACTTCGCGAAACGCGGGAACACCATCTGCCCGCTCAAAGAAACGACGAGCGGCGCGGGACGAATCCCCTGCGCGTGCATGATCTGATGGATCGTGGCGGGGAGAGCCGCCGCCAACGTCTCTGGCGAATTGACATCCACCGCCGGCAGATCGGCCGAGCCATAGGCGTTGAGCGTCAGATTACGCTTGCCGCTCAACGCATACTCGGCCAACACCGCTTTCGACGCGCCGATGTTGAGAGTGAGAAGTCGTGACATGTGTTTTCCTGTCCTGTTCGAATCGGGAATCGGAAACGCAAACTACATACGGCTACTGCGCCAGTTCGTAATCGGCGTTGTTGACGAGATAGAACGGCGTCTTCGCACGGTCGAGCAGACCCTGCCGACGTTCGACCATCGCACGCTCTTCGCCCTTGACGGTCTTCTTCCAGTTCATGAACTTGTCGTTCTCCCACCACTTCTCACCGGCCTGGGCCACGTTGCCGTCCGCATTCTCCGTGTGGAACGCCAACTCGTCGCCCTCCTTGTTCGTAATCAAAACCGTGACCGTACAGGGTTCGCCGAAACGTTCAAGGACGGACGGCGGCAGACAGACGCTCGCCATGTGGCCGCCCTTCTTGATATCCACGTAGCGGACCTGCGTGTTGTAGTACGAATACTGCGCCACGGGATTACGCGGATCCTTCTCCTTCGCCTTCGTGGAATCGAGCAACACGTGCCACGTGAACGTCAACTCGTCCTGCCACTTGGCCATCGTCGTGTACTTCATTTCAAGAACAATCCACTGCCGGGGCTTGCCACCGAGCGGCGGCATGAGACGACCGTTGGCCTGCAGGTTCGGCGCACTGGCCAAACACGTGCCGCCCGGACGCGCCGGCGCGTCAATCGTCACATAGGCGTCGCGCCCCTTGGCGACCGTGGCGCCGCCATCGGCGCCCCGCGGGCCGCGCCGCCGGGACTGTGCGGAAACCGTCAACGCGCAAATCAGCGCGAGAGAAAGCATTGCAAGCGTTTTCATCTTCATGTTTTTTCTCCTTTGATGTGTACAATGATTGTATCACAAAACCTTCATCTTGGGCAAATCCTGAATGTCCACGCAACCGAGGACTTTCCGCGCCGCGTCACAGACCGGCAAATCGTCAATCTGCCGCGTTTCGAAGACGCGGAGCAGATCGACCGCATAGGCGTCCGACGAAATGAACTGCGGCGAGGCCGTCATGTGGCGGGCGATCGCGTCGTTCAACACGTCGCGCCCCTTCGACACGTGGCGGCGGAAATCGCCGTCCGTAAAGATGCCGAGCAACTTCCCGTCGTCATCGACGACGATGGCCGACCCGGCCTGGGCTTTCGTCATTGCCAGTAACGATTCCAGCACGGTGGCCGACGGCTTCACGAACGCCACGCGGTCGCCCGTCCGCATGATGTCGGAAACCTTCAAGAGCAACGCGCGGCCAATCGCCCCGGCCGGATGATTGAGCGCGTAGCTCGCCTTGTCAAAGCGGTTCGCGTCGATCATCACCATCGCAAGCGCGTCGCCCATCGCCATCGTCGCCGTCGTCGAATTCGTCGGCGCCATGCCGAACGGACACGCCTCCGGTCCGCAGGGGATTTCCAACACGACATCCGCCAAACGCGCCAACGTCGACTCGGGATTGCCGACGAGCGCGACGACCTTCAAGCCATGCCGCCGCACGGCAGGAATCAAACGCACGACCTCCTCCGACTCGCCGGAGAAACTGAGCGCCAGCAGCAAATCGCCTGCCGCCGTCATGCCCAAATCGCCATGCATCGCCTGCACGGGATTGAGGACGATCGAGCACGTCCCCGTGCTGGCGAAAATCGCGCTCATCTTCTCGGCCACGTGGAGGTTCTTCCCCACGCCCGTGACGACGACCTTGCCGCCGGCGCGAATGCAATCCAGCATGAGGCCAATCGTCTGGACGAACGATGCACCGAGCGCGTCGCGGGTTTTCTGCAACCCCGCGATCTCCACGTCGAACACGTCGCGCGCGCGCTTGATCTGTTCCTCGGCCGTCATGGGAATCTCACACACCTTACTTCGCAATGCTCTGAAGGAGCGTAACGCAAATCGTGCCGACGATATCCTCGGCCGAACAACCCCGCGACAAATCGTTCATCGCCTTCGCCAAGCCCTGCAGGTTCGGACCAATGGCCTTCGCGCCGCCAAGCCGCTGCGCAATCTTGTAGCCGATGTTGCCCGCCTGGAGGTCGGGGAAGATGAAGACGTTGGCGTTGCCCTGAATGTCGCCGCCCGGATTCTTCAAGTGGCCGACGACCGGGGCGATGGCCGCGTCGAACTGCAGTTCGCCGTCCATCTTGATGCCCTTCTCGGCGAACAACGGCTTCGCAAGCGCGACGGCCTTCTGAACCTTCTCGACGAGTTCGCCGCCCGCCGACCCTTTCGTGGAAAAACACAAGTAGGCCACGCGCGGCTCGTTGCCCGTCAGATCACGGTACGTCTGCGCCGTCGCAAGGCCGATGTCGACGAGCTGCTCCGCCGTCGGGTTGGGAATCACGGCGCAATCGCCAAACGCCAACACGGTGTCGCCGCTCGGCGTCGGATTCGGCAAGTCGAGAATAAAACAACTGGAGGCCGTCTTCACGCCCTTCTGCGTCCCCAACGTGTGGAACGCCGCGCGAAGCATGTCGCCCGTCGACGCGATCGAACCGGCCACGAGACCGTTCGCAAGACCCTTGCGCACCATCATGCCGCCGAAGTAGATCCGCTTCGTCCGCATCGTCTGCGTCGCCGCCGCGAGATCGATCATCTTCTGCTTCTCGGCCGGCTTGCGGCTCTCCTTCGCGTTCCATGCGGCAAGATAGTCCTGCGCGAGTTCGTCGCCCAACGGATCCGTCGTGTAGTCGATCACGCGAATCCCGTGCGCCGCCAGTTTCAGACCGAACCCGGCCTTCTCTTCGGCGGCGGCGATTTCCGCCGCCGTGCCCAGCACGATCGGCGTACAGATTTTACGATCCACACACGCACAGGCCGCCGCGATCACACGGGCGTCCAGACCTTCCGGGAGGACGACCGTGCCGTTCAACTTCGACGCCTGGCCAATAATCTTCTCAATCGCTGTCATGTCAGAATCCTTCTTCACATCGCCTTGAGCACGGAGACCGTCTCGCGGGCGATCATCAGTTCCTCGTTCGTGGGAATCACGATCACGGGAATCGCCGAATCGGCCGTGGAAATCAAGCCCGCCTTGCCGCCGAACATCGCCTTGTTCGCCTTCTTGTCGAGCTTCACGCCGAGGGCGCCGAGACGCTTGACAATCTGCTCGCGGAGTTCGGCCGCGTTCTCGCCAATACCACCCGCCATCACAATCGCATCCGCGCCGCCCACGAGCGTGTTGTACCCGCCCACGTAGAGCGCGGCCCGGTGGCCGAACGCCTCCAACGCTTCCAATGCGTCGAGATCCCCCGTCTCCGCCTTCGCCACCACGTCGCGCGTGTCGCCGCCGAAAACGCCCGTCAGCCCCTGAAAGCCCGATTCCTTGTTGAGCATCCGATCGAGCTGGTCGAACGTGTAGCCCTCCTTCGCAAGGAAGAAGAGCACGGCCGGATCGAGCGTCCCGGACCGCGTTCCCATGACAAGCCCGTCTAGCGGCGTAAGCCCCATCGACGTGTCGAGACATTCGCCGTTCCGGACAGCGGAGATGGACGACCCGTTGCCGAGGTGGCACGTCACGAGATTGACCTTCTTCACGGGCTTCTTCAGCCACGCGGCAGTGGCCTGCACGAGGAACTTGTGGCTCGTGCCGTGAAAACCGTACTTTCGCAGACCGTACTTGCGGCTCACGGCACGCGGAATCGCGTAGACGTACGCACAACCCGGCATCGTCTGGTGGAACGCCGTGTCGAACACGACCACATTCGGCACACCCCGGGCGGCCTTCTCACACGCTTCCACACCCTGCAAGTTCGCGGGATTGTGGAGCGGCGCAAGCGGATTCAGTTTGGCAATCGCCTTCTTCACCGCCGCCGTGACTTTGACCGGTTCGGCGAACGTGTCGCCGCCGTGGACGACGCGATGGCCGATGGCGTCGATTTCCTTCAGCGACGCAACGACGCCGTCCACCGGATCGCAGAGGACGGCCATGACGGCCTTGATCGCCGCGACATGGTCGGGCGCGGCGACGTCCGTCGTCCGCTTGGCGCCCCCCGTCTTCGTGTAGACGAGCCGCGCCCCGTCGAGGCCGATCCGTTCCACGAGTCCCTTGCAGAGCATCTGCTCGCCCTTCATGTCGAAGAACTGGAACTTGAGGGACGACGAGCCGCAGTTGACGACAAGAACCTTCTGAATCGCTTTCATCATTCCACAAATCCTGCGGCGGACGTACCGCCGCAGGACCCCTTTCTGCCGATTTTACTTCTGAACCAGTTTGACCTTCAGGAACGCGGAGGAAGAGACACCCGCTTTCGCCATCGCCTCTTCAAGCTCTCCAGCCGAAACCGACGCCGTCGTCGTCTCGTTGGCCTTGATCGTGATTGTCTTGACCGTGATCTCGGCCGTGTTCGCGAAGTCCGCCGTGTTGGACGCCAGCAGAATGACATCTACCTTGGCCTCGTCGTCAATCGTGTAGATTGTCAAGCCGCCCGAAACGGAGGCATCGGATGTGACGGAGAGGCCAATGCCCTCGGTCAGCGAGAACGAATCGATCTTCACCGTCGTGACATCCTTGACCACCGGCATCGAATCCGGCGCCGCCGACAGAAGCATCAGAGCCGCCGCATCGCCGTTGACCATCATCAGACCCATCGGGTAGGCAGCCAAGGCATTGTTCATCGACAACTTCGTGTAGGCCGTGAGGGTCTTCTCCAGATTCGGGTTCACCTTCGCGAAGAACGTGTTGCCCGTAATCGGCGTGGTCGTCTTCAGATTCCCGTTCGTTTGCATTTCCCAGGCATCCGGGAAGCCGTCGTTGTCCGTATCGGCATCTTCGATATAGACCGTGGCCGTGGCGACTTCCTCGTTGCGCAACACCGAATACCCCTTCGGCGTGTACATGTACTGGGCGGCGTTGACGTTGCGCCCACCACGCGAGACGGTCAAGAACGCGGCGTTCTGATCGCCCACGTAGCAGCCGTAACCCCACGACTCCCACGTGTCCTTCTTGAAGTTCCCGTCCGTATCGATGAACGCGCGGACGTAATAGACACCGTTCGTCGATTCGGGCAGCCCCGTAATCGTCGCGTTAATATCCAACGCATCAGTCGCGTTGATTGTCGCGACATCCGTCACGTACGCCGCACCGACGGGCTCACCCGTGAAGTCCGGCGTCATGAACGCCTGGACGTGGACGAGATTCTTCAACGCGGACGGCTTCGTCGACAAGTTTTTCACCAACGGACCGAAGTACTTGACGATCACGTTGATCTTGCCGTGGCGGTTGCCGTCGTTGACATTACCCGTCGCATTCATGCGGAACGGCGTCTTCGTCTCGTTCGCGTTGAACGAGGTGAACTTCGCGTCGAGCATCGAAACGGCCCAGTAGTAGTTGTTGGTCGTTTCGAACACATGGCCCTTGTCCGTCACCATGCCCGCATAGACAGGCGCCGTCCAGCTGTAGTAGCCGTTGGCATCGCGCACAGGGGCGGGCAGTGCCGGGGACTCGTAAACGAGCGTCGTCTGGTCGGCCTTGTAGATCCGAGCCTGGAACGCCGGATAGTCCTTCACGCGGTTACGCGCCGTATCAAGCGGATTGTGCTGCCACCGGAACGTCGGACAGCCCGCGTAGACGATCTGCGCTTGATTCGGATCCGGCACCGTCGGCGTCCGCATCCGCTCAAAGGCGTTAACGAAGAGCACGGCCATGTTGTTGTTCGTGACGCTGTACACAACCGGCCCGTCGCCCAGAACGATACGATAGGTGGCGTTCGTGATGTAGGACGTCGTCCCCGCGAAGGTGCTCGTCAGCGTACCCCAGTCGAGGTCAAGCCGTCCCGTCGCGAAGAGATTCGCTTCCGTGAACTCCGGCGTCGTCGACAAATCGAGCGTCGCGTCATAAACCACCCCGTTGTAGTCCTTGTTGGCGGCGTTGTTGATTGCCGAACGAACAATCCGGACGCGCGTCTTCGCGGAGATGACGGACTGCGTACCCACAGAGGCGGACGCGAAATTCTCGTAGTACGAACCCTTTACGCCACGATCCGTCAAAGCGTTGGCGGTCGCGAAGTCCGTCGCGGTCAGCGCATCGGCCAGCGCAATACGTACCGTCTGCGGCGCCGTGTCGGTCATCTCAATCGCCACGTCGGCCTGCGACCAACCCACGTCCACGTCCGACGCGACACCGTACGGTTCGCCCGGATCCCAGACGCCATCGCCGTCCACGTCGATGAACGCCACGAACGTGTTCCGCCCCTCGCGCAGACGACCCCGCGACGCATACGCCGTCGAATCAGAACCCTCTTCCGGATCGGTCAGATAGACCGTCATCGGGAAGCCCTGCTTCGGCAATTCGCTCGTCCACACGGCTTTCACGTACGCCTGCGCCAGATCGGCAAGCGAATAGTACCAAAGCCCCGTCTCGTCGTCATAATAGGAGTTGTACTTGTACTTGTAGTTCAACTTCGAGAAGTCAATCTTCGCGACACCCGTCATATAGTCGATCGACCCGATCACCACCGCATCGTCCTGCGTCACAAGATCGCCCGTCGTCGGATTGGCGACATGGACACGATCCATCACCGCTGTCACCCAGACGGCATCGGCGGCTGTGCCAATCTTCTGCGAGACCACCGCTTCCGCAACCTGGTTGCTCGACGAATCGTAGGAACGACTCGCGGTGACATCAGAGTAGGACAAGTCCTTGACCATAATCTCGACCGTACCGACGACTACGGAGCCAGGCCCCAGATTCATCGTCACCGAAGTCAACGGATTCATGCCAATCAACTTGGCCGAATTTTGCTTCGACGACGCAGTAGTCGAACTCGTCGACTCGGACTGCGATGCCCCGCCGACCTCGACCTGCCAGACGGCATCCGGACGACCGCCCACGACATCGCTCCGCCACGCCTTGACGATGACGGGCGCATGGGACGCCGTCAGTTCGTTCCCGTTGTAGACGAGCCGCGTCTTCACCGTCGGAACTGGGAAGTCCTTCAGCGTCATTTCGTCCACGCTCAAATGGGCAATCAACGTCGGATCCGTACCCGCACGGCATTCCGCATAGTTGCTCCAGCCGTCATCGTCCGGATCGTTCCACGGATCGTAGAGGCCACGGGAGACGGCGGAAACGTCATACTTGTCTTCCCACGCATCTTCCATGAAGTCGTGGTCCGCAAACATCTCGCCGAGGTAGAGCGAACCGACCGGCAGGAAGTAATCCGGCACCAACTGACCGTCCGCATAGAAGGTCGACGGCAGATCCGGCTTCACGCGCGGGAACCCATAGTTGCTGAACCCTTCGCCAATCAGATACTCCGCATAGTTGGAGAGGCCGTCGTTGTCGGCGTCCGCATAGGCGTCGCCCGATACATAGCCGTAGAGATTTTCCCACCAGTCGAGCATCCCGTTGTTATTGCGGTCGGACGTGGCCGCAAATTCCGAATTGACCGAACCGTCGGGCTGGAGACCCTTCGCCAAATCGCGGAGATAGGCCTCACGCGCCGTCATCTGGATTCCATCGTACACCACGAGCGAATCCCAGGTGAAACCCTCAGCCGCGCCGTAGGTCTCCTTGGCAATTTCCTCCCACCAGTCGGGGATTCCGTTCGCATTGAGGTCGAAGCCCGTAACCGTCCAAGCGTCGGACGCACCGTGACCGTCCCACATTTCCGGCATCTGTTTGGCGAACGCGCCGCCGAGCGGAACAAGGTCGGACGATCCAACGAAGCCCGTGCGCAACTGGAAGCGGTACTTGGCATGAAGTTCCGAAACCTTTTCTTTGTTCTCAGCCGTCTCGCTGAGACGCGCCAGTTTCTGCAGACGCCATGTGAGATCAGACAGGAACGAATAGTACGGATAGGGCGTCATCGTGTTCGGGAAGATGAACTTCTCCGAACCGGCTTCGGACGCATAGCACACACCGCCCAAAGACTCCGACCAGTAGTGGGAATCGACAGCCGAACCGTCCATCATCGGCAGATGGCCGCACGTATTCGGAATCCACGGCACCCAACGATAGTTCCAGTAGACCGTGCTATGGACGGGCGTCCCGACCCACCAACCGCAGTAGATATCGCCCGAAATCCCCGCGCCATCGGCACGAACCGCATCCGCAACGTTCTTCGTGAAGCCAGACGGCTCGTAGATCACGTCCTGCGCATTGACCGCGCCCGGCAACGTCTGGAAGTTGTAGTGCAACACGAGTTCAACCGGCAGCATATCGGCACCGTCATTGTCGTTGCGCGTGGCGTTCTTTGCCCAAGCCGCATAGACCGTATCGCGCAACGCGAGAACGTCGTCCTTCGTGTAGCGCTTCTTGTAGTCCGAAGCGATGTCGGACGTCGCCCGTGCACCATCCCACACGCGGACTTCATCGATGAAGCCCTTGTAATAAGAGTCGTAGCTCGGGTCCGCACCCTCGAACGTCGACGCCTCCGAGAGTTCGATACCGGACGCCGTCCGGGCACGTGCACCCAGCACGAACGCGGCGGGCATCGTCGTGTAGCCGTGGCCGAGGACAAGGGACGGAATGCTACCCGGCGCAGCCTCCTGGCCGTTCACGTAGATCCCGTTGGCCGGAATCTGCGTCGTGGCCGCACCTTCGACAAACTGGCCGTTCACATAGAGTACCAGCGTCGCACCGTTGAACGTCAGCGCCACGTGCGTCCACGTGTCCGCCGTCAGAACGCCGCCCACGACGCGCGGCGAATCGGACGTTGTGCCGGACGCCACGGCCACATCGGAGTCGTACTGACCATAGAGGCGACCGTCCGCGAGGATACCGAGACGGAAGTTCGCCCGGATGCGCGAAATGTTGTTCGAAATCGAGTCGGCTCCGTAGTAACAGGCGCGTTCCAGAATCACCTGCTCACGCGCGACATCCTCCGGATAGATCCACGCCTCGACCGTGAACTGGCGGAGCAGATCGTACTCCAGCTGGTTCGGACGCGTGAACGTGCTCCAACGCGACGCGGCGGCCGATTTGTCGCCCGGGAACCAAAGCGCCTGACGACGGTCGGGATCGGAGAAATCGAGCGGGTCCGACAGGCTCGTGGACGTCGTGCGCTGTTCCTCGCCGTCCGGAATACCGTCGTGATCCGTATCGTAGCCCTCGTTCTCTTCGAACGCGAACATCCAGTCGGCACGTGCACCGTCGAGCGTCTGCGCACTGCCCACCGTCCAGCCCCACGGATAGGCGAGGAGATCGGACGGCAACCGATAATACTGGGCCGTGTAGCTCGCAAAGTTCTTCGCCGTGGAATCCGTGTACCAGAGCGGCGTCGGATCCGTATGCGTCGGTTGCGGGCTCGACATGTTCACCTGCAACGCCTCATCAATGTTGCGGAGACCGTCGCCATCGGCATCGGCTTCCGGTGTGCCGTTCAGCCACGGATACTTGACGGCGTCGTATTCCGTCTCGCCCGGATAGGGATAAGCCCAGTCCGTCCAGGCGTTCATCCAGTTGCAGACCTTTCCACCGTAGATCCGAGCGATGACATCAAAAGCAACCGTACCGCCCGACACGCTGCCGAGCAACGGGTTGAGTCCGTGGAAGACTTCATAGTAGTCGTCCATGCCGTCCTGGTCGGTATCCTGGCTACGCGGATCGGTCGAGGCGTAGCCCGTGGCCGACACCCACTTGCCGTTGACACGCATCTGGGGACGCAGCATCACGCGGAAGCCCGTCTCGTCGTAGGCAACCGACCCCTTCGTGGCGACATTGAGCGCCACCTTATCCCAGGCGCGAGGCGCCGGGGCGAAGTAGCCGAGCTTGTCGAAGTTCCACGCACCCGTCGCGTTGAAACCGGCCTTCTTGACTTCGGCGTAGAACGTGTCGCCATCCATGATATTCATCGGGAGGAAACCGATGAACTTGCGGGAACTGGCCTTGCCGTCTGGCATCGAGCTGCCCATCAAGGGCGTATCCGCGTCGTCATAGCGGAGATGACGGAGCGCCTGAACCAGATATTCCTGGAAGTTCTGGAGACCGTCGTGGTCGAAGTCGTAGTCACGGAATGTACCCGTGCGTTCGTCCATGCCACCCGAAACACCCGGAATCCCCTTCGGCTTCGTGTAAGAGTCGTTCGGATACGTACCGTCCATACCACCGGAGATGTAGTACCCCAACGCCACCGCGCCCGTGGCGAGACCGTCGCTCCGCCGCATCAGCGCAATGTACGACTCGTCGAGGCTCGGCGCGTCGGCCGGCTGGCCTTCCGTCGTGAAGACGATACCCGCGAATTCGCGTTCCCACGGGTCGGGCAGGAGGTCGCCGTCCGTATCGACCGAACAGGGGTTCAAGCCACCGCCACGAATACAGATCTGGTTCTGCGCAGCATCAACGTCCACCGCCGGCTTGCCACCATTGTCCCCGTAGATGAAGGAGAACTGGTGGGAACCGTGCGACGTTGTCCCGTAGACGATATCCGCCTTCCAGGACGCACCCTCCTGAGCGTCCGTGAGACCGTCGCCGTCCGTATCCGCGTTCGCGGGATCGGTCGGGAAGAACTTGTTGTACCAGCCCGACACGTGACCCGGATGGTTCGCGAAAATCGACGGCACGTTTGAGTAGGCGTTGCAGGAATCCGTACCCGCATACTCCTGGACGAGCGTGAGGCCGTCGCCGTCCGAATCGTCCGTATCGGTCTTATCGTCCGTATTCGGATTGTGGCCGACATAGAGTTCCCAACCGTCCGGAACGCCGTCTTCATCCGTGTCGGCGCCATGGACGTCCGACTGGAAGTTCATCCCGTTGAGGGCGCTGCTCGCGTAGTCCGGCGCCGTGAACGGCACATTCGGGTTCGTGGTACCGAGATAGAAAACCGACCAACGCTTCGTGGGATCGCTCCAACGCACCAAATCGCCCGCCAGCGTATACGTCTTATCATTCAAATCGTCCGGATCCACCTTCGCACACGCGGGCGTCGTCATGTAGCGGTACTTGAGCAACAGGTACTCGTCACGCGCCGTGTAAGGCGCGGTGTTCTGCGCCTTGCCCGCGTCGCCGACAGCGAGGCTGAGCACGGCCTCCGGGCCGTCGTTCGCGGCCGCCGGACTCTTCCAACGCGGCGCCACATAGCCTTCCACGTCGTTCCACGCCGTGCGCGGGTCGTACCCGAAGTGGTTATAGACCTGATCGTGAATCAGCATGATGGCGTTCGTCGATGCCGCAATCGCATTCGTGGATACGGCGAAGACCGCCACGGGCGTCTCTGCCTCAATGGATGCATTCGTCGATGCAACCGCATCCAGCGAAATGATTCCGTTGTCCTCGCCAAACACCTTGATGAATTCCTTCGGACTGTAGGTCTTCGCCACAAGCGGCTCCGTGCGGCTGATCGACACGACTTCGGACGTCGCGTTGCCATAGCGGAAGACGGGGATGCAGGTGATGCCGTTCGTCGCCGCGAAGTCAAACGCAAGCGCACCGTCCGCATTCACCTTCACCACGGATTCGCCGTAGTTCGGAATCGCGATTTCCGTGGCCGGCAGACCGTTCACGCCCGGCTTCAGCGTCACCACGAGGTAGTTCGCTTCCGTGAAGTACTTGGCCATGAAGTCGCCATCGGGATTCGCGCCCGCACCGTTCAGCGCGTCCGCCTTGCGCGGGTCAAGCCCGTACATGACTTCCCAGTAGTCGGAGAGACCGTCTCCGTCCGTGTCCCACTCGACGGGGTTCGTGCCGAGTGCGAGTTCTTCAAGGTCGGTCAGACCGTCATTGTCCGTGTCGCGCAGATTGGCTTCGGCGGATGCCTTGACCGTCGGATTGAACGCCTGCTCAATCTCCTCGGACGTGATGAGCGTCCCGACGGCGATGTCGTTGAGCGTGAAACGATGACCTGTGAGCTGGACGAGGTGGCGGTCGTCGCCCTCGCCTTCCATCCAGCCGACATGCGCCAGATACCAGAAGTAGTACTCGAAACCGTCGGGGAATCCGTCCTTATCCGTGTCCAACATCGTCGGATCCGTACGGTTCTCCGGCGACCAGTCGCGCGCAGGATCGCGGATGGTTGCGGCAAATGCGGCGACCTCCTCATCCGAAGCATCCGCTTTCGGCACCGTCAGACCATAAAACTTCGCGAATGCGTTCGTTTCCGCCTCCGTGTAGCACGGATCGGAAATCCACGCGCCAATCGTATTGTAATTCTTGCCGTTATTGCCCGAACGGTAGTTCAGACCCGACACGCCATAGTCCTGACCCTGCGTCTCCCCGCGCAGCCCCGCCACGCCGCGGATTTCCAGATCGGCCGTGAACGCGGGACCGACGGACACCCAGTTCGTCACCGTGGAGATGAGCGTATAGCCCTGGGAGGTCATGCTCGGCAGATAGTCCTCGTCACCATTGTAGTCACTGACGTCCTTCAGATCCGGCGCCACATCCCCGCCTTCGCCAGAGGCGGAAGCCGCTCCTTCCGAACCCGAATCGCCCGCCAGATCGTAGAGGTAGCCGTTCTCCCACTTTTTCGTGGCAAAGATGTCGGGAATGGTGTCCTGGTTGATATCGCCCACGTTGTCGGCCGGCGCATACTCCAACGAGAAAATCGCCGCCACGTTCCGATCTGGATAGGAATCGGAATCCTTCGAGGCTTCGGGGAGCACCGTCTGCCCCTGAACGGGGAGATTGCCCTTTGCCGGGTTGTACCCCATCAACTCGTCCGTCAACTTGCCCGTCGCCTCGTCGGCCACTTTGTTGATCCAGCAATAGAAGAAACTGTCGAGTTTCTTGTTATCGTAAACGTAGCCGTCCCGCGTATCACCGACCTGATAACCCTGTCCGTAGAAGAACGCCGTCGCCTGGGCATCACTGATGGCGTAATTCCACAACTGCATGTAGTCCAACGTCTGCGCGGGCTTGGCGTCCTTGCCGAACTTAGCCGTCCACGTGTAGCCGGCACCGAGACCCGCCGCCTCCATGTAGGCCTTGACCCAGTCCGTCGCACCGTTCCAGCTCGGCCCCTGCGGCGTGAGGTAGAGGTTCAGGGATGGATTCACGTAGTAGTTGCGCACGAGCGTTGTCATGCCGCCGTCCTTGTCCTCAACCGTCAGGATGATCACCTTGTCGCCACCCGACGTGAACGTCGTCTTGTACGAACCCGACTGGACGCTGCTATAACCATTCGTCGACGTCACGATCAGCGGATCGCCATCGCCCGTAATCGACACCGTCATACCATCGCGCAAGTCGATGGCAATATCGTCAATCAGCCAGTCGATCTTGATCTCCTGACCAATCGCCACTTGCGTGACGTTCGTCGTGTCCAACGGCTTCTTGAAGACTGGCGCGACGTTGGCGATGTTGAACGTATACGTCCCCGCCTGATAGAGGTCGCACATTTTCGCACCCGTCGCCGTATCAATCGTCTCGTTCGTGACGGCGGCCCGGATTTCAAGCCCCTGCGTCCAATCCGTACCGTCGATGTTGGTCAACGTCAACTTGTTCACCGCGGTCTTGTTCGCCCCCACGTTGAAGTCCGTCGCCGAAAGGACAAAACTGTCCACGGAAACGCCGTTCGTCACAACATCGACGGCAATGTTGACACGCTTGGACGGCGGTGCCGAGAGCGTGATTTCAAATTCGCACTTCTGGTTTTCGTCGACCGTATCGCTCCCCCAGACCGGGGTAATCAAAACCTCGGGCGTCTGACTCACGTTCACGTAGATTGTCGTCGTCTGGCCCCATGTGAGACCGTCCTTCTCTTCCCAGTAGCCACCATTCGCTTCATCGGGATCCTCGACCCACGTCAAATCGCCCGGCGTCCGCATGTCCTTGTCCATCACCTGGACTTCGACCATGTTCGTCCCCTCGTTCTCGAACGCATACCAGAACGTGTTGGAACCAACCGTGTAGAACGTCTGCGGATAGGTATCCTGACCGTCCGTGATCTGCCATTTCACAACGTGGCACGTGGCCGCATTCGTGAGCGAAAGGTCGGCCTTGACATCGACCACGTGCGCCTCGAATTTCTTCGGGATGCCCATGGGCGTCTTCGGCGTCGTGCCACCGTCGACGACCTTCCGACCACCCACGTTGATGTAATCGACTGTCGGCACCACGTTATTGACCGTCACATAGAGCGTGGAAGACTGGTAGGCCGTCACAAGGTTCGCCTCGTCGTACGTCTCCGTCTTGCAAAGCACGACCTGGAACTCGGGATTGCAAAGACCGTCGTTCAACAAAATCTTCGCGCTCGGCGTGACGAGCGTACCATCCACCAACTTGACGCCCCGCGCCGATGTCGGATTTCCGTCTTTATCAAAGGGGAAGAGCGTCGAGGTCGTCTTGTTCGTCGCATCCGCATTGACCGGAACGATAAACGCATAGAGCGCATCGCCATAAGGTTCGGAAAGCTGGATGCCGACGGAAAGACCGGCCGAATCACTTTCATCCGCCGTCACCGTGCCCGCCCCATCAACGGTCAAGGTCACACGCGCCGGCTCGGAGACGGTGACCTTGTAGGCAACCGTCGTGCTGTGGCCCTCCGGATTCGTGATCGTCAGCGTGGAGTCGTAGTCCTTGGCCATCGTATACTTGACGGGAAACTTGAGGTCGCCGTTCGCGTCCGGCTTAAGCCCCGTGAACGTGAGTTTTGAATCAAGCCCCGATCCGCGATCCCACACGACCGTGTAGCCCTCATCCGCCACGCCCGTCCAGTTGCGGTAGCTGTCGGCAATCCGCACAGAGACCTCTGTTTCGACGCCGCCCACGAAAGACAAAGACGTACCGCCGACCGGAGAGATGACGATCGGGCTGATGCCGTGGACACGGAGCTGGCAGCCCTTGGCACCGCCCGAATAGAAGGTCGCGGCCGCCTCAGGCGTAATCGTCGGCTTGAAATTCACCCCGTACTCGTAGCTGGCGGAGTTCGGCGTCGCACCAAGCGCGTAGACGTAGAACGTCTTGGTCAACGTATCCTCGGTCGCCTTGAAAACGACGTTCGACACAATCGCATCCTTCCAGGCGCCGCTCGCACTCTCGGAAACGGCGATGATGCGGCTCGCGAAGACGTCCGCAATCCCATTCAACACGGGGTTCAGGTTGACCGTCACGTCCTCGGTATCCGAATATTTTTCAGAGAGTTCGACCGTCAGACGGCAGACGCTCGTGTAGAAATTCGTCGTGCAGGACACGTCCAGATTGTCCGCATTGGCCGGCCCCAACGTAACGGAGACGGAGGGTTGCGGCGGCGCGATCACCGCGATGCGGCGAACCATGAAGTTCGAGACGAGATCGCCCGACTCGTTGTAGATGTTCGTCGGCGTCGATCCCAGGAAAATGTCGGCCGTCTGCCCTTCGGCACCGTTGCCGCCGCGCACCTTGAACGAAAACTCCGAAAGCCCCGGCGTAATCGTGGCCGCGTAGACCTGGGTCGTGCGGCCGTCCCGCAACGTATACGTCTTCTCTGTCCCATTCGCCAGCGTCACAGCGTCGTTCGTCGTCCACAGGTAGACCGTCGTCGCCGAATCGTTCGTCGCACCGCCCTCAATCGTCAACGCGGGCGCGTAGGGTTCGACCACCGTGCTCGATGCGCGAACCTTGCGCCAAATGTCCTTGTCCGCATAACCGGCCTGTGCGGGGTTCACGTCGAAGTCGACCGTCTTGATATTGATCGCGGAAAGCGAGAGGTCGTAGTCACGCTGAGCCGGCAACACGTCGATAATGTCGGTCTCCGCGCCAAACGCCATCTGCACATCGTTCGTCGACGACCCGTCCGCACTAATCGCCACGAGACGGAACGCCGACGTGTCGATCCAATAATTGCCCGTGAATTCAGTTCCCGAAACCTCCACGCCGCGCGTGGTGGCCAATTTAACGGGCAACGCCAAATCACCGGACTTTGCCGTATAGCTGAACGTCAGATCCGTGTAGTACCCGTCGCCCGTCTGCTCCGTGCCGACGTAGCGAGCCGTCCGAAGACGTCCACCAACCATGATGCCCATGCTCAACGGACGCACCTGGGAATCGAGAAGTTCAGAGCCGCCACCCACGTAGACGATCTTCCACGACGCGGCAGAAGGCTGGTTGACGTTCTTGTTGAGCAAGCGGACGCAGAAACGCATCTCTTGACCGGACGTGACAAACCCGTCCTCCTCGGGGGCGTAGTGCAACGCATCGTCCGCGCCGTAGACTTGATGGGCGTCCGTCGCCACAGGGAAGATGCTGCGGATATCGCCCGCCACGCACGTCTGCTGCGACCAGCCGCCGACGAGAGCCGCCAAAACCGTCGCGAAAATGCCACACGTTCTTTTCATCGTCATGTTCTTTCCTTGTATGCCCATTCAATCATTTAACCGCCGCAGCCTTGCCCGCCGCAGCTTCCTGTAAAATCCGTGCACGTACCGTGCGCATCGCACGCTGGCGATTCTCCTCAAATGCCGCGTTCTCCGCCGCCAACGCGGCGTTGAGTTCCTTCCACTGCGGGTACTTCTCCGGATGGCCTTCAAGTTCCGCCATCACGGCCTCGTCCTTCGCGCCCACCGGGAGGTTCGCCCGCGCCGACGCAACCAACTTCTGGAGCGCGTCCGCCGTTCGCCGGTTCTTCGAGGCGATCTTGTTCCGCTCCTGCTGGACTTCCTGCAGTTGCGCCACGTAGACAGGATCGTTCATCCGGGATTCGGCCGCCGAGACGGATTCCGACTCCTTGCTGCACCCCCCCGCAAACAAGGCACAAACAAGGAGCGCCACCGTCAAACGCGGCGGACAGCATGGTAATTTAACTGTCGTCATGATGTTTTCATGCCTCGTGGAGGGTTAGTTCTCCTTTGGACAACTTGCACATTCTACCATGGTTTGCCGTGGAAGGGCAAGTGCGAATTTGTGTATGCTCAATTCGGCAATTCATCCTGCGTCACTTTGACCTTGTAGAAACGCGCGGCCGCCTCGGACGCGAACGTGATGCGAAGGGACACGGTTGCCTCCGTTGCCTTGACGGAATCGTTCGCCACCGTCAGTTTCGCAGCCGGCACCCGCGCCCACGATCCCGCCAAATCGTCGGTCGAAACAATTGCATACCACCAGCCCGGCTTTGCATTCACGATGTCCGCCTGAACGGTCAACGTGCCGTCGTCATGCGCGACAATCGTCAGCGGCGATCCACCATCTTCGCCGACCGGCACCTCGGGATCGCCCGCGTCGGGATCATCCGGCGTGTCGCCGCTGCCCGAAGACGACGTATCGCGTTCCCAGACGAAACAGGCGACCTTGTTCGTCGTCGACAAATCGACGGCCAGCGCCGCATTTCCCGTCTTGGCGGACGACAACTTCAACGCACTCGTCGTCTCGTCCAACACGCCCTCGAACGTTTCCACGAGACGCCACACGACATCCGTACCGTCGTCACTTTCCACAAACGTCGTGGCGGCGGGCGAAACAAGCACCTGCGTCGCGGGGACGTCGATCGGGACACCGGCGGACACCATCTGCGGCACCTCCATCCCCTTCGCCCCGGCAATCCAGTAGGCGGGCGTCGACGGCAATTCCACATAGACGTCTTTTCCGTCGTCTCCCGTCTCAACCTTGAACGCAAGCACCGTCAACGTGTTCGTGTTCGCGTACACCGTCGCGTCCTTGCCAGGCTTGAAATTAGCCGTCAACTTGACGGGATCGCACACCGTCCAGGCAACGGAATAGCCTGCTTGCACCGCATCGTCGGGCACCCCCGCCGCGAACGATGCGAAATGCCCATTCGCGTTCGGCGCGGCGGTAAAGACGACCGGTTCCCCGTAAACGTACCAACCAGACTCTGGAGAAACCGTCCCCCACATTCCATTGTCCGTGCAGGAAACCGACACGTAGACGAGATTCGTCTTGAACTGCCATGTCAGGGTGCAGACGTCGTTCGACGCCACCGGGAACGTGGCCGTTCCGCCCGCGCCCGTCACGTACGCGCCCGTCGTCTCGTTCGTCAACGTCCAGCCCGAGCAGGACATCACGACCGTCCTCGCATCGTTCGTCAACGCGGCGGCGCACGTGGCGGTGACCACCTCGCCGTTCGTATAGACGTTCGCGTACGAGCCGTATGCAGGATTGACCTCGCCCGCCTCCTCCGGCACGGCGGTCACCGTGAGCGAAATATCCGACGTGTGGCGCAGATAGGCGTCCCAACCGACGTCCAACACGTTCCGGAGGCTCGTCTGGACAGATGCCTCGATGGCGGCCGCGTCTGCGCCGTCAACCGTTTCCCAGGCGTTCGAGGATCCCCAATCCGTAAAGACGTTGACGACCGTCGCGGACGACACGAGGTTTTCCACCAAATCGTAGGTGTTCGTCGTGACTTCAGACGCAAATCCGTAGGACAGGCGGCCGTTCGACGGCAACCAGTTGTCCTCCGCCACAGCCTCCTGCGGCAGGAAGACACCGTAGGATGGATTGCCGTCGCCCACCTTCGCATCGGCGGACGCGAAATAGTAGACGAAGCGGTTCGTGAAATCGTTGGCGTTCGCCTCGTCCAAATCGTAGATGTACTGGATGACGCTTTCCGTGTTCGTCTCGCCCGCCGTGCCGCTTACGCGAAGCACGGCCTTGCCCTCGGCCAGAGCCATCTCGATGGCGGATTCCATTGAATACGCCACGGAGGCGTTCAGCAACGCAAAATTGATGAAGTCCGGCAACGCCGCGTCGAGCGCGTCCGCCTCCGACGACGTCGCCGCATCCGCCCCGACTTCAAACGTGGCGATCTTGCCGCAACAGGTCAACGTCTTCGGGTCGATCGTGGGCGACACGCGCGTGGCGAAGTAGCCGTAGTCGTCGGCGGCAATCGTCCGCGTCAAGCCGTCCGCCCCCGGTACGCCGTCGACTGAAATCGAGACCCCCGGCAACGTCGTCCGCCCCGCTACGGGGACGACCTCGTCCGAATCGTAACCCAGCATCGTCACGATGCCGTCCAGAACCGTGAAATCCTCCATGCCACCGCCCAGCGTGGCCTGGGTCGTAATGGCGGGCAGGGCATACCAGGCGTCACCCGCACCACCCCAGCCCAGAAAGACGCGCGTCCGCGCCACGTTGTCCGCATCCCGTCCATAACCAACCGCCACAACCGCATGGCCAGACGCTTCCGAACGGATGGACATCAGCACGGGCGCACCGGCGGCGCACTGGTGGTAGATCAACTTGGCGTACTGTTCCTGCGACGGAGACGCCACGAACCGCGCGTCCTTGAACCCGTAAACGGTCTTGAACACATCGGCAATCGAATCCATAAGAGCCGCCGATTCCTTGTCCCCCCACGCCATGCCCACGCCCACGCCGGCATCGTAGGCGACGCGCCCCAACAGTTCGCGCTGGCCACCGCTCAGCGTCGTCGTGCCGATGGTCGTGTCGGCCGTCTCGTTCGTGCCGCCATACGTGGTTGGCAGGACGTTCCAGTCGTAGACGCCGCCCAACATCGCGTAGTCACCTTCCACACCATTATACGAACACTTTTTAGACACATGCGTCACCGGACCCGTGACGGCGAAATACTGCATCACCGCCGCACAGGCCGTCGCCACGCAACCGCACGGTGCATTCTGCGGCGTATGGTAGTTGTAACATGCCTGACCGTCCTTCGGAGCCACCGACTGATTCCAGTGCGTGAAACGACCGCCCGCCTCGAATCCGTCCACGATACCGATCTGAACCGACACGTCGGCCACGCCCGGACGAACGGCCGCCGCACGGCGCAGCATCCCGGAATCGCCCTCCTCGATCAACTTCGTCCACTTCGCGTTCTGCTCTTCGGCCCAGGCCTCCGCCACATCACTCCGCCCGCTCCGCGCGGACGTCGGCGCGGCCACGGCCCGTGTGCGGGCCGCAGACGGAACGGACGCGGCGTCCAGTCCCAGAAACGCCAAACGGTGCTGAATGTCGGCCGTCAGCAACGTACGCAGGGGATGCGCGGCGGGCAAATCGCCTGGATCCTTTTCCAGCGCCGCCACGACCGGCTCGACGTCCGTATCCGGCGCCACCACGAGCATCCCGCCGTTCGACATCGACACCTGGTACCACAGCACCGCCGTCTGCGCCGCGTTCGACACCGCCAGCACGCGCGTGGCCTCCCCCGCCGCGCCGAACGCCGCGTTCTTCCGCACCCAGGCGTTGGCCGCGTCCATCGCCAGCTCCGGCGTGACGGGTTCCGCGTGGACGCCCAGCGCCAGCGCCGCCAGAACGCCGCCAAACCATCTCAAAAAGTTCTTCTTCATGTCGACTCCGTACATTGCAACACGCATACGAGACCGGGCGAAGGGACTCCTCGCCTTAAGTATTTCCCTAGATTATACACGATTTACAATGGAGATGGAATGGCGATTTTCATTTTTTTGCCTTTTCGGGCCGCCTACTCCGCGCGCTTCGTGACGCGCGAGCCGATGAGCGCGTAGAAGAGCACGTAGGCGAAGAGGCCGATCGTCAGCCAGTAGCTGTTCAGGAAGCCGATCTTGTCGGCAATCATGCCCTGGACGGGGAGCATCAGGCCGCCCACGACCATCGTCATGAAAATGCCCGAACCCATCGGCACGTACTTGCCAAGCCCCTCGGCCGCCATGTTGAAAATGCCGCCCCACATCACGGACGTGCAGAGGCCGCCCAGCACCATCGCGCACATCGAAAGCGGGAACTCCTTACCGAACACCGACACCATCTTGACGGGCAGGTACATCGTCGCCAGCATCAAGGAGATGCCGAGAATCGAGCAGACGGTGATCATCACGCGGGACGAGATCTTCGCGCCCAGCGCACCGCCGGCGATACGGCCCAGCATCATGCAGAACCAGTAGGCGCCGCACACGCTGCCGGCCACGGCCGGGCCGACGTACGCCGGGTTCACGGCCTCGCCGATCTTCTCCGTGTTCATGTAGAGCATGGCCATGTTCGGAATGCCGCTTTCAATCGTGATGTACATGAAGATGGCCAGCGCGCCGAGCGAGAAATGGCGGAACTTGAGCGTCTCCACGATGTCCTTCAGGACGGGCGAACGATTCGCACGCTCCTCTTCCGTCTCCAGATGCGGTTCGGGAATCTTCGAGCACGCGATCACGACGAACGCGACCGCGAAGATCGCCATCGCGATGGCGAGCGCCGGCACGGCCTGGCCGACGTGCGCCTTGGCCACTTCGCCGCCCACGAGCCAGCCGAGAATCATCGGGGAGAGCGTCGCGCCGATCGAGTTGAGCGAGCAGCCGCACTGGACGAGCTGGTTGCCCTTGTTGCCGCCGCCGCCGAGCGTGTTCAGGAGCGGGTTGACGACGAGGTTCAGGAGGCACATCGAAAGGCCCGCCACGAACGCGCCCGTCACGTACACGTTGAACGCGCTACCCTTGCCGCAGTAGGCCGACGCGAGCTGGACGCCCACGCCGATGAAGCCCACGGCCGCCGCGAGGAGCGACGTGAACTTGTAGCCCTTGCGCTTCAGGATGAGGCCGCCGGGGATGCCCATGAAGAAGTAGGCGAAGAAGTTCGCGGCGGATCCCAGCTGCGACGCCATGTTCGACGCGCCGAACTGGTTCTTGAGGATTGGGCCCATCGCGCCGGCGAAGTTCGTCACGAACGCGATCATGAAGAAGAGCGCGAAACACACGCCAATGGCGAAAACGCCACCCTTCTTGGAGGATTCTGCTGACATTTGATTTTTCCTTTAGTTGGTGATGATGATGTTTGGTTGTCCTTGAAACCGGCCGCGCCCTCACACGAGGTGCGCACCCGCGCTCGGCTTGATCAACGCGCACGTCGGCTCGTCGCCGTAGACGGTCTTGTAGGCCGCCTTGATCTGCGCCGAAATCTTGTCCGCCGCCTCCGGCTTGACGAGCAGACAGCAGCTGCCGCCGAATCCGCCGCCGGACAGGCGGGCGCCGAGCACTTCGGGAATCGCCTTGGCGGCGTCGACGATCGTGTCCAGCTCCGCGCAGGAGTTCTCGAACCAGTTGCGGCTCGATTCGTGCGAATCGAACATCAGCCCGCCGAAGCCGGCGAGATCGCCCTTGGACAGCAATTCCGCGCCCATGAGCACGCGCTCGTCCTCGCCGATCGGGTGGATGGCGCGTTTCGCCGTCGTCTCCGGGAGGCCGCCGCGATAGAGGATCCATTCGGCGCACGTGACGTCGCGCAAATGCGTGACGGGGTGCTTCAAAACGCCGGCGAAGTACTTGGCCGCGTCCTCGCAGGCCTGGCGGCGGCTCGCGTAGGCGCCGTCCACGAGCGCATGCTTCGCGTTGGACTTGACCATCATGAACGCGACGGACGGGCCGAGGTCGACGTTCTCGAACTGGCAGTGGCGGAAGTCGCTCTTCACGAGCGCCCCTTCCTTGCCGTAGAGGGAGGAGGCCTGGTCGAGGAGGCCGCACGGGCAGCCGGCGAACGTGTGCTCGGACTTCTGGCCGATCTTGGCGAGCGTCGTCTTGTCCTTCTCGATGCCGTAGATCTTGCAGAGCGCCAGCGCCGTGCACATTTCCAGCGCGGCGGACGAGGACAGGCCCGCGCCGAGCGGGATGTTGCCGAGGAACATGCCCTTCCAGCCATGCTTCGCGGCGGCGGGATTGCCGTCGAAGAGCCAGTTGAACGTGCCCGTGACGTAGTTCTGCCACGTCATTTCCTGCGCGGGCTTCACGTCGGCGATGTCGAACGTCACCGTCTCCATCAAGTCGCCGGCCGTCAGCGAACACGACGTGTCGTCCGTCGGGACGACGGCGAAGAACGTGCCCTTATCGATGGCCGCCGAGAAGACGAAGCCTTCGTTATAGTCGGTATGGTTTCCCAAGACCTCGATGCGGCCGGGGGCGTAGGCGACCGCCGCCGGCTTCACGCCGTACGTCTGCTCGAACTTCGCGACCAGCTCGTCGTAGATTTCCTGATTCTGCATGGACTCTCCTTTTAGAAACTAGATGAAGCCATTATGAACGATTCCAGCACGAAAGTCAAGCGGCGCACGGAAATTCAAGGAAATATTCGGGAACATCCGCGTCCGCGCGGACGAAACGCGGCCGTCAGGTACGGACGGAAAAGCCCGGCAGGACGGTCGAATGGCGGCGCGGCGACTTGTTCGGGTAGTCGAGCGTGTAGTGGAGCCCGCGCGATTCATGCCGTTTCTGCGCACTCTTGACGATGAGTTCGGCACACACGGCCAAGTTGCGCAACTCCAGCGTGTCCGGCGTGACGAGATAGTCGAAGTAGTACTCGCGAATCTCCTGGCGCAACGTGCGCAGACGGTGCCGGGCGCGGGCCAAGCGGCGGTCCGAACGGACGATGCCGACGTAGTCCCACATCAGGCGGCGAATCTCGTCCCACATGTGGCTCACGAGCACCGCCTCGTCCGGCGCCACGGCGCGGCCGATTCGCCAGTCCGGGATTGCGACGTCCGCCGGCAGACGTTCGGGATGCGCCGTCAGACGTTGCGCCGTCAGACGCGCCGTGACAAGCGTTTCCAAAAGCGAGTTGGAGGCGAGGCGGTTCGCGCCGTGAAGACCCGTGCAGGCCGTTTCGCCCACGGCCGAAAGTCCCGTCACGGACGTCTGCCCGTCGACCGTCGCCTGAACGCCGCCGCAACAGTAGTGGGCGGCTGGGACGACCGGAATGAGGTCTTTCGCCATGTCGATGCCGAACTCCAGACACTTATGGTAGATGTTGGGGAAGCGCTGGGAGAGGAATTCCGCGCCTTTCTTGCGGATGTCGAGACAGCAGTAGAGATCGCCCGTCCGCTTCATCTCGCTGTCGATCGCGCGCGCCACGATGTCGCGCGGCGCGAGCGATCCACGCGCGTCGTACTTCTGCATGAACGGCCGGCCTTTGCGGTCGACAAGCACGGCCCCTTCTCCGCGCACGGCCTCGGAAATGAGGAAACGCTTGGCGTTTGGATGGTAGAGGCACGTCGGATGGAACTGGATGAACTCCATGTTCTCGATTTTCGCGCCCGCGCGCCACGCCAGCGCGATGCCGTCGCCCGTCGCCGTGTCCGGATTGCACGTGTAGAGGTAGACCTTGCCGCAACCGCCCGTGGCAAGGATCGTGTTCGGACTGCGAATCGCGTAGATTTCGCCCGAATTGCGGTCGAGCACGTAGGCGCCCACGCAGCGCGTCGCGCCCGCGATGCCGATGCGCGGCGTGATGATGAGATCGATGACGATCGTGTCCTCGTAGACGTCGACGTTCGCCCGGCGGCGGAGCGTGCGAATCATCGCCGCCTCGCACTTCTGCCCCGTGATGTCGCCCGCGTGGAAGATGCGGCGCATTGAATGGCCACCCTCGCGGCCGAGATCCCAGCTGCCATCCGCTTTCTTCGCGAACTTCACGCCACAGGCGATCAGGTCCTGGATCGATTCGGGACCTTCTTCGACGATCCGCCGCACGACGGCCTCGTCGCAGATGCCCGCGCCCGCGATCAGCGTATCCTGGACGTGCGCCTCGAACGAATCGGCCGGGTCGGCCACGCAACAGATGCCGCCCTGCGCGAAATTCGTATTGCAGTCCGCCAGCTTGCCCTTCGTCACGAGCACGGTGCGCCCGGCCGTCGCCAAGTGGAGGGCGGACATCAGCCCGCTCATGCCCGAACCGATGACAAAATAATCGCAGTCGATGATTCGCATGTACCGTTCCTTGCTTCGAAAGAGACCTACCAGTATACCACAACCCGCCCCGGCCTTTCAGGAAAGCGCCCGCAGTTCGTCGGCGGGGATCTCCTCCAGGCGCACGAGCTCGCGCCCGCGGAACTCGTAGCAGATGAAGTGCACGGGCGTCCCGCCCGCCAGCGCCGGCAGCGCCGGGTCCGCCGCGTACTTCCGCAGCTGCGCCACCGCCTCCGCGTGCTTCGCCGCGACCTCCGAGTCGGGCGCGCCCGCCGGCGAGTGCTTCATCTCGATGAGGTAGCTCTGCTCCGGCACGCTCCCCTCCGGCAGCGTCCGGTCCGGGAAGAGCGCGTAGTCCGAGTACCCGCACGGGTGCGAGAGCTCCGGCTTCACCCGGTAGACGCTCTTCATCGTCAGGTACGCCCGCAGGTAGCCGTTGATCCGCGCCTCCCCGCCCAGCCCGTCGCGCGGCGAGCCGTTGTCGCGGTACTTCTCCGCGAGGTACGTGAGGAAGCCCCTCCAGTCGCCGTCCCACGCGAAGGCGTCGAACTTCTCCGTGAATTCCGACGTGTCGACCGCGTTCGGGCGCTTCGCGTACTCGTCGCGCATGTAGTCGAAGATCTGCCGGCGGACGCACTCGTTCGGGATGCGGAACTGGAGGTTGCCGCGCCAGACCCGCGCCATCGTGACGATGCCGTAGTAGTAGTAGAGCGACTTGAAGTTCTCCTCCTTGAGGATGCCCTCGACCGGGAAGCTCTCGACGAGCGGGAAGGAGACCTCCCCGCGGTCCGCCAGCTCCTCCGTGAGCGGCAGCACCCCGTCGAACGTCTCGGCGTGCCGCTGCGCGGCGAGGATCGCCGAGAGCTTCCGCCAGTCGCTCCGGATGTTCGCGTCGATGAGGCTGCGCGGCGGACGCCCGGAGGCCACGAGCTCGCCGAGGTAGTAGAGCACCATGTCGCAGTTGTAGAGCGTCTCCCGCCCCGCGCACGGCTCGGAGAAGCAGTAGCTGTCGTACCACGCCTTCACCGTCGCGAGGTGCGGCCCGGCGTCGTCCACGAAGCGCCCCGCGCCCCGGAAGTCCTCGAAGAGGCGGCGCGTCTCCTCCGCCGTGAAGCCGACCATCGCGTTGAAGTCCTCCGCCTGCGAGATGTTCGTCGCGATGTTGAAGCCGCTCGT
>CAYZYQ010000008.1:0-53578 GCA_964482645.1 uncultured Lentisphaeraceae bacterium
ACCACGCGCCGACCCGGAATGCCGTTCACATACGGTGCGAGGCGCGAAGCGGTTACGAATGCGTTGGAGACGTTTACCTGGTAGTTGTACGATGGCCCGATGTCCGATTCCCACGAAATGGGATGGAACTCCATGTTTGCGCCAGCCTGCCAAAGGCGCTTGAACATCTCCGCCGCCCATGCGCGGGCATCCTGTTCGCTCACATTCGCGCCATGGATAAAGAACACGTTCGCCTTGTCGGCACATGCCGAAAAGACCGACATGAATGCGAAAACCAACGCCAGGGCAATTCTTCTCATCGCCATTTCCGTCACACCATCACTCCCTTAGGATTTTCGTTATTTTCACATTTTGCAGAAATCTTCTACGATGCTCCTGCGCAATCTCTTCACACAAAGCGTTGACAGTCCCTTTCTCTGCAAAATGCCACACAACCCAATCGTTCATGAAGGCACCTATCGGCGCCATTGGCAACCAGATGAGACGACGCAACTCCTCGGCCTTTGCCGTAGAGAAAATCGTTTTCCCCTGGATTGACAATACCGCCGAACCGTCGAATGTCAAAATCTCACCGGTCGGAACAAGTAGAAACGTATACCCTGCAAGAAAACCTATTGCCTGTGCACCTTCCGTAGTAGCATACTCGCAATTCCACTTCATCATTCTGGAATTCAGATGGTGCGCAATCCCCCGTCGAGACATAGTATTTCTCGTAGTAGTTTGTCAGACAACCTGAACAGGAAAACAGTACCGTAAGGAAAAACAAGTGAAATGTTTTATACACGTCTTTCACTTCTTCCCGTAGCTGTTCGCGCGGACGTTCCAGAGGCAGATGAAGAGAACCGCGCCTGCAAGGGCGGTGCCGACAATGGCGAAGACGGCGCTCTGCCAGTTGCCCGCATGGTGCGCCAGATTGCCGCAGACCTTGCCGGACACGGAAACGCCCACGTAGGAAAAGAGCGAAATGAAACCAATCGACGTCCCGGCAAACCGCTTCGTGGACGTGTTCGTGGCCGTCACGCCCGTCAGCGCCTGCGGCCCGTAGAGGAAGAAACCCGCCGCGCAAAGGGCGACCGCGCCCAGCACGCCCGCCGCGCCGGTGGCCGGCAAAAACCAGAACGCCGTCAGACAGACCGCCGTGAGCGCCATCAGGAAGACACAGAGGCGCGGGGCGCGTCCCGCGAACAGTTTGTCCGTCGCCCAGCCGGCGAACAGCATCCCCGCAATGCCCGCGAACTCGAACCACATGATCACCGTGCCGGCCTGCGACGACGTCAGCCCCTTCGCCTCCTGGAGCATCGTCGGCCCCCAATCCGCCACAAGCGCACGCGCGGCGTTGATCGCGAAGTTGCAGAGACCCAGCATCCAGATGACGGGATTGGCGAACACCATGCGGGCCGCGGAGAGGCGCGTCTCCTCCGACGCCTCGCCTGTCGCTTCCACGTCCGCCGCCACGACCTCCGTGCCGGGCAGATCGGGCAGACCCTCTTCGCGCGGCGTCCCCGGCAGGAACAACCACATCAGGACAAGCCCGACCGCGCCCAGCGCGGCCATCGACCAGAAGCACCAGCGCCACATCCCCACGCCCTGATTCGCCGCGCCAATCACGCCCAGTCCCATGATCACGCCGCAGACCTTCGCCACAAGTCCGCCGCCGATTGAATGCGACGTGTTCCACACGCTCATCTTCGTGGCGAGTTCATTCGGCGGAATCCAGAACGCAATCAACTTCGCGCACGGCGGAAAGCCCGTCCCCTGGAAGAACTGGTTGAGGACGAGCAGAATGCCGAACGTCCACGCCAGGGCCGCCAACGACGCGCCCTCCGCGCCGCCACCGCCCGTGAACAGCGCGACGATCTGCGGCGCGAAGCCGTAGGCGACGTTCACGAACGTGCAAGCGAGGAGACCAAAGCAGAGCAACCGGCGCGGATTGCACCTGTCGCCGATAAAGCCATTCAAAAACTTGGAGAGTCCGTAGACGATGCCGCCCCAGAAGAGGAACGTGCCGAGCATGGATTTCGTCAGCCCGCAGTCCTGTTCCAGCCCCTTCATCGCGAAGGAGAAGTTCTTCCGCATGAAGTAGAAGAGCGTATAGCCGATCATCGTGGCGATCAGCATCCGCCACTGCATCCGGTGAAACTTCCTGTCGACGTCTTTGTCTTCAAACAGCATCGTACCACGTCCTCTCCAATGACCTTAGCGGGCGTTCTTGCCCTTCCAGCCTTCCGTGTCCTTCATCCACTCCTTGACGTCGGCCCACTTGAAGGGCGGCTCGCCGTAGAGGAAGTGGTTGCGGAGGTTCGCGCCGTCGCAGGAATACTCGATGAGGATCATACCCTGCCCGCTGAACGGAATTTCGCCGAGGCGCGTCTTGGAATTCGCGGCGATTTCGTAGTCCGCGTCGAAGAGCACCTTGCCCGAAACCTTGTCCGTGAACTTCGCGTGTCCCTTCACGGGATGGCGGCTGTCGTTCACCGCCCAGGCCACATGGTCGTCGCCCAGCATGACGAGCTGGTTGTGCTGGACGCTCTTGAGCGCAAAGTACGCCTGCTTCTTGCCGCCGTACCAGTCCACCACGGCGTCGGAGATGATCGGCCAGCCGTCGCGGACGTTCCACCAGATAAGTCCGTTGAAGCGCGTGAACTTGCGGCTGCGGAACATTTCGCAGAACGTCTTCATCGCCTCGGCCTGGACGAACTGGCTCTGGTCGACAAAATCCTCAAGAGTGCGCCCGACCTTGCCGAACATGATCTTCGTCTGGTTCGTCATGAGGTTGTTGCGCGTAGCGTGCGCCATCACGCCGGGTTTGAGACCGGCGTTGCAGGCCTTGATCTGCCACTCGTCGTTCCAGTGGAAGTCGCGATGCGGATCTTCGCCCGTGACCGACTTCCACGGATAGACGCATTCGGGCGTCATCATCTTCTTGAGGGACTCGATGTTCGGACACCCGTGGTAGCCCATTTCGCTCGCGAACCAGCAGGGGTTGTTCGTGTAGAACGGCACCTTGTAGTAGGCGCGCGCGCCCCAGAGATGCTCCTCGCTCGGACGCGCCTTGCCCGTAATCACGTCGGGCGAATAGTACGGCGAAGACGGCAGATAAGGGCGCGTCAAGTCGTGCTCGAAGAGAACGTCGGGAATCGTCTTGCGGGAGTTGCGGTCCATGTTCGGGTCGCGGGCAAGCTTGTGTCCCACGAACCAGCGGAACGCGCCGTCGTTCTCGTTGTTGCCGCTCCAGAGGGCGATGGACGGATGGTTGCGGTGGCGCATGACGATGGAGAGGATCTCCTCGCGCGTCGCCGCCGCGTAGGCGTCGTCCTGCGGAAAGACGTCGCAGCCCGTCATGAAATCCTGCCACACCATGACGCCGTTCGCGTCACACCAGTCGAAGAACGCATCCGGCTCGTACACGCCGCCGCCCCACACGCGGACCATGTTGCAGTTGAGGTCTTTCCACATTTCCAGCGTGGAGATGAGGTGCTGCATGTCGCGTCCGTGGAAGGCGTCGAGCGGCACCCAGTTGGATCCGCGCACGTAGCACGGCTCGTCGTTGACCTTGAAGAGGAACTGCCCCGGACGTTCCGGGCCGTACACGTCGTCGCGCACGAGTTCGATCTTGCGGACGCCGATCTTGCGGACGTCGCGCGCCAGCACCGTGCCGTCTTCGCCGACGATTTCGGCCACGGCGTCGTAGAGGGCCGGTTCGCCGGAGCCGAGCGGCCACCAGAGGTCGGCGTTCGAGAGCGTGAAGTCGGCAATCGGATGGTAGGAGTAGACGGGGAACTCGCTCGACGCCTTCACCTGCCCGTTGCGGGAGAGCGTGCAACGCAGTTTCGCGCGATCGAGAATGGCGAACGGCGCCTCCATGCGCGAACGGAACTTGAAGTCCGCCCGCCGCGCCTTCACGTCGAGATTCTTGATCATCCACACGCATTCACGCAGACGCACGGGGTCTTCGACGTCGAAGCGCACACTACGCCAGAGCCCCTGCGCGTAGACGCGGGGAAAGATGTCCCAGCCGCCCATGTGCGCGGCCTTGCGATAAGCCAGACCGTCCGCGCCCGGTTCGGACGCGCCGCTCATCTCGTTGACGGAGACGAACTGCGTATCGAGCATCACGGGACGCAGAAGGACCTGGACGACATTCTCGCCGGCCTTGACCTTCTTCGTCACGTCGAAACGACGCTCGATCAGCATGTTGGCCGACTCGCCGATCTTCTCGCCGTTGAGAAAAACGTCCGCCAGCGTGTCAATGCCGCCGAAGACGAGCACGGCGCGCGCGCCGCCCTTCACGTCCACCGCCGGCGCGGTGAACGTTTTCGTGTACAGCCACTGGTAGGCCTCGTAGGGGCGAAGCTTGAGCACGTTGAGCCCGATTTCCATCGGCGGCAGCAGCCCCGCGTTCACGAGGTCGAGCTCGCAGTTGCCCGGCACGGTGGCCGACACCGTTTCGTGCGCAACCGTCAGCGGCAGCGTCCGCACCGCGCCGTCCAGCGGCTGCGGAAAGTAGTCGAGTTTCCACTTGCCGTCGAGCGAGACGGATTCGCCCGCACACGCGGCCAACGCCACCCCCGCGACGAGGGCGCCCAAAGTCTTTTTCATGAAGTCGTCCTTTCTTGCATATCCGATGCGAGACATCATACCAAAACAACGCCCGCCCTTCCACCACGGGACGAAAAACCGCGAAATTCAATGTCCACGAAATAATCTAGCGGACGTAAAAGCAGTCCTTACCGTCCGCGGAAATCGAGGAGGTGGCCGATTAGCGAACGGATGCCGCGATAGTAGAACCCAAAATCGAATAGCGTGCGCGTGGACAGCAGACGACGCAATAGCGCCTCCGGCTGGAAAAAGCCGCGATAGACGGCGCGAATCGCGCACGTAATCTCCTCCTCCGTCGCCAACGGCGTTTTCATAATCGGCTGGCGCATGTCGTAGGCATCCCAGTCAAGGGTCGTAAGACCGTCTTGCGCGGCCAACTCCTTGAAGAGCGGCGTCCCCGGATAGGGAATCGTCATCGTACACTGAAGCGTCGACGCCCAGGCTTTCGCGAGCATCTTACGGGCCAAGCGTACCGTGTTCGCAATCTCCGCCGGACCTTCCCACGGATAACCGAACATGAACGTGAGATGGACGTCGAGGCCAGCCTTTGCCGCCCACGCGGCGCCCTGCTCGACCTCCGCCACCGTCAAATTCTTAACGAGGCGTTTGAGCGTCGCGTCGTTGGCGGATTCGATGCCGAAGAGGACGAGACGAAAACCCGCCGTACGCATGAGCTTGTAGTCCTCGAACGTCAACCGCCCGAACCGCATGTTGCAGTCGATGCGCAATTTCTTTTGGTAACCGCGCTTGATGATTTCGCGGCAGAACGTCTTCAACCAGTCACCGACCGGAAACGACCCCGAATCGTCCATGATTTCACGGACGCCGTAGCGTTCAATCAAATCGCCGATTTCATTCACCACGTCAATTGGATCGCGCGTCCGATACGTCGGATAGAGCGTCGTCCAGCTGCAGAACGTGCATTTCGCGTGCCAGCAATCGCGCCCAGCCATGATGTACGTACCGGGCGTCCGACGGAAGTTGCCGTTCTTGACGGCATAGAGTTTCCAACGACAGAGGTCGCGGTCGATCCACGGCGCCTTGTTAAGGTCGTGGTCGAGCTTGAAGCGGCCCGTATTGCCGCCACGATACCAGATGCCGGCCTCGAACTTCGAGACGTCGAACGCCGACGCAACAAGGTTCATCAGCAGGAAGTCCCAATCGCCGCCCGTCAGCACGTAGTCGACCGAGCAATTCGCGAACGTCTCCTCCGGCATCGCCGTCACGTGGTCGCCCACGAGCACAACCTTGCAGGCCGCGCCGTCCACACCTTTGATTTCGCCCTTCTTCAGCGCATCAATCCACCGCCAATGGCGTTTCACCACAGGCGTCTTCGTCTCCAGCACGACGACATCCGGTTTGAATACCGCCAGCTCCTCGGCGAATTTTTCAGGCGTCCACTCTTCGGCGACACCATCTAGCCAGGCGACTTCATGCCCGGCCTTCTTCAACATCGTGGCCGCCGTGGCGGGCACGACGGGGAAAATATAGGTGGGCCGCGAAAACCACTGGAACTGGCGGTTCTGCGAGAGGAGCGGTACGCCCTTCTCGCTCGGCAACGGCGGATAACAGATGGCGACGCGCATCGGACGAATCCCACCTTACCACTTGTAGCCGAGACCCAGCGTGTAGCGGAAATCGCTGGACTTGGTATGTTCGCCCGGATTGGAATTGTAGTCCCATTCGATCTTGGCGAGCAACTGCCACGCGGTTGTAATGTCGTAGGTGAACCCCGCATCGGCGTCAATCAAGTAGGATTCCTCCCAGTTGTCGGTATCGGGCAGGTATTCAAGGTTGTGCGTGAACGCGAACTTGTCCACCCAGCGCGGCGCCCACGAAAGGTGGTGCGCGTAACGGAACGCCATGCGGTCGTCGTCCTTCGCGTGTTCGTACTTCTCTTTGATGTACGTCAGACCGGCTTCCTGGTCGAACGACCACTTGCCCGTCAAGTCGTGGGTGTAGCCGTCCAGCCACTGATAGCCCGCACCGAAGCCCAAACGATAGCGGTACTGCAGGTCGTTGATGCCGTCACGCTCGTACTTGCCGTTGACGTAGGTATAGACCTTCGTCGCCCAAAAATGGTCTTCCTGCGCACTCAGTTCGACGCGATCCTCCGTCTTCTTCTTGTTGTCGCGGTCGGTGCCAGTCTGCTCAAAGTAGTACCCGAAATTGCCTTTCAGACGATCCTTCTCCCAACGGCGATTGACGTCCGCCAGCAACGTGACCTTTTCGCTCGTCGTGTTGCCACGCGCGGCCGTCGTACTGAGGTTGATGCTGCCATGCCACTTTTCTGGCGTGGGGTTGACGGCTTTCACCTTCTTCATGTCGATCGGCTTGCCCGCAAACGTGTAGCCGCCGTCCTTGACCGCCAACGCCCCTTCTTCCTGCGTCTGGTCAACGTACTGGACGGTGTTCTTCTTCTCGGACGTCAACGAGGCAATCTTGTCCTTCTTGATCTTGACCTCGCCCACATCGTCCGACTTGAACACAACCTCATCGGCCGAAAACGTGACGACCGTGCCGGTCAAACGCCCCCCGCTCTTGAACACGACCTCATCTGCCGCTACCCCCAAAATGCAGGCCGCCGCCAACACCAACGAAACTTTCTTCATCGACATTCCTAAATATCCTTCTTGCTGATACTGAACCGAAAAGGTTTTGCTTATTCTATCATAAAACACTGCCCTGCGGTAGGGCTGGTGGGCGCGAAGGGACTCGAACCCCCACTCCTTGCGGAACTGGAACCTAAATCCAGCGTGTCTGCCATTTCACCACGCGCCCGGGGAAACGCATGTAAGTTTATCCGTTCGACGGCGTAAATTCAAGTGAAAAGACGAATTGTTTTCACATGCACTCCTGTCGTCGCCCATTTTATTACACAACCTGTCAAAACACAAACACGCGATTACACCGAATGTAAAAAACTTCGGCTTTTCAACGTTCTCGGTTCGCCCTTTTATTTCATGGCACATTTTCTGCTTTCACATTCATACGTTGTCTAATTTTAACAACCCCAACAAAGGAACAAGATGAGCAAATACGTTGAGCGCGTGATGGCGGAGACGAAAGCCCGCAACGCGAACGAACCCGAATTCCTCCAGGCCGTCGAAGAAGTGTTGTCGACGCTCGATCCCGTCCTTGAGGCGAATCCCGTTTACGAGGAGAACGCGATTCTCGAACGCATGGTCGAGCCGGAGCGCGTGATCATGTTCCGCGTGCCGTGGGTGGACGACACGGGCAAGGTCCGCGTGAACCGCGGCTACCGTATCCAGATGAACAGCGCGATCGGCCCGTACAAGGGCGGTCTCCGCTTCGACCCCACGGTGAATCTGGGCGTGCTGAAGTTCCTCGCGTTCGAGCAGGTCTTCAAGAACTCGCTCACCACGCTTCCGATGGGCGGCGGCAAGGGCGGCAGCGATTTCAATCCGAAGGCCAGCCCGGCCGATCCCACGAAGCGCTGCAGCGACGCGGAAGTGATGCGTTTCTGCCAGAGTTTCATGACGGAACTCTACCGCCACATCGGGCCGGACACGGACGTCCCCGCCGGCGACATGAACGTGGGCGGTCGCGAGATCGGCTACCTCTTCGGCCAGTACAAGCGCATCGTCAACGAGTGGACGGGCGTTCTCACGGGCAAGGGCCGTTCCTTCGGCGGTTCGCTGATCCGTCCCGAGGCGACGGGCTATGGCGACATCTATTTCGCCGAGAACATGCTCGCCATGCGCAAGCAGACGTTCGAGGGCAAGAAGTGCGTGATCTCCGGTTCCGGCAACGTGGCTTCCTTCGCCGCGCAGAAGCTGCTCCAGCTCGGCGCGAAGGTGCTGACGCTCTCCGACCGGTCGGGCGCGATCTACGTCAAGGACGGTCTGACGGAAGAGATGCTCAAGGAAATCATGACGCTCAAGAACGTCAAGCGCGGTGAACTCTCCGAATTCGCCAAGGAGACGAAGGGCGTCGAATTCTTCGCCGGCGTGAACAGCTGGCAGCTCGCCGACCAGATCGACGCGGCGTTCCCGTGCGCCCGCCAGAACGAACTCAACGGCGCGGATGCGGACTACCTGCTCAAGCATGGCTGCCAGCTCGTCGGCGAAGGCGCGAACATGCCGTCCACGCCGGACGCCATCGAGAAGTTCCTCGCCGCGAAGATCATGTTCTCGCCGGGCAAGGCCTCCAACGCCGGCGGCGTGGCCACGTCGGGTCTTGAAATGTCGCAGAACTCCGAGCGTCTCTCCTGGAGCGCCGAGGAGGTCGACGGCAAGCTCAAGGGCATCATGAAGGCCATCCACGACAACGCCTGGGAACAGGCCGCCAAGTACGGCCACGAGGGCAACTACGTGATGGGCGCGAACATCGCCGGCTTCGTCAAGGTCGCCGACGCCATGGTCGCCCAGGGCGTGTGCTAACGGATCACCGTTCGCATTCGACGTATGACAGGACGCGGTTACAGGCTTCGGCCTCGGAACAGCGTCCTGTCATACGTCCGTGAACGTAGATCAGAAATTCGCCTTTCCCGCCGCACAACGCGATGTCCGCGTGTTTCGCCTCGCCCGGTCCGTTCACGACGCAGCCCATCACGGCCACGCGCGGACGCGGGGCGGTTGGATGGCGGCGGTAGTAGGCGTCCAGTTTTTCCTCGACTTGCGCCGCGATTCGGAAGACGTCCGCTTTCGTGCGCCCGCAGGTCGGACAACTCGTAACGGCCGCGCCGGGGGCGCGGAGTTCCAAGGCGCGGAGGATTTCAAGCCCCACGCGCACTTCGCGTTCAGGGGCGTCCGTGAGCGAGACGCGAATCGTATCGCCCAACCCCTCCGCCAACAGAATACCCAAGGCGACGGACGAACGGACGGTTCCGGGGATGAACGTCCCGGCTTCCGTCACGCCGAGATGGAGCGGGCAATCCGTTTTTTCCGCCAGTTCCCGATAGGCCGCCAGCGTCCGCGTCACATCGCTCGCTTTCACGGACACCACAATGTCGCGGAATCCCTCGTCCTCAAGGAGTTTAACGTGTTTGAGCGCCGACGAGACGAGCGTTTCGCCAGGTTCAAGCGACCCGCCGTTCACGCCGATCCGGATGGGGACGCGCCGCGCCTTGGCCGCGCGCGCAACGGTCTGGACGTTCGCCCGCGAACCGATATTACCGGGATTCAGACGCAAAGCGTCCACCCCCGCCGCCAGCGACGCCAGCGCCAATTTGTAGTTGAAGTGGATGTCCGCCACGAGCGGCACGGGCGAGGCCTTGCGCACGTTCCCCAACACACGCGCGGCCATTTCGTCCGGCACCGTAAGGCGGACGAGATCTGCGCCCGCTTCGGCACAACGCGCCACTTGATCGATCAATGCCGCCGCATCGTGCGGATCGGCCGTTGCCATCGTCTGCACGGACACGGGTGCCCCGCCGCCTAACGACAGACGCCCCACCTGCACCGTCCGCGTCTGCGTCCGAACCGTCATGGGAGACAGACGCCTCGTTCCAAATCGAACGCGGGCTTGAAGTTTTCAAGTTTCAGCCGCTGGACGGCCTCGACCCGCTGCCGTGCCTCGTATGCGGCGGCCGCCTTGTGGATGCGGCGGCTGCGCGTCACGTCACGATAGACGAGGAAAACCATCAGCCCTAGGAAAATCCACATGAACGTCATGGACAGGCCGTCCACGATTTTCTTCGGCACACGCCGGCGGAAGACGAGTTCCAACAAGGCGAAGAGAATCAGACCGCCGTCGAGCACGGGAATCGGAAGCAGGTTGAGTACGGCCAGGTTCACGTTGAGGAAACGCAAAAAGCCAATGGCGTCCCAACCGTTGTGGCGGACTTGGTTGTACAGCCCTTCCGCAATCATCACGGGGCCGCCGAGCGCCTGCGCGGCCGCCTTGGCCTCCTTGGGCGTGACGAGTGCTTTCAGCACACGGGCAATCGACAACGCATCCCACTTCAACTGCTTCAACGGGTTGCGATCCGGCATCCACGCGGCGGCTTTCACGGCATGGTTCGTCGTGGACAACGCCTGCATGAACCAGACGCCCGCCACGGGATCTTTCATTGGCGTGATACTCAACGCGACTTTCTTCCCCGCACGTTCGACCTCGAACGCCGCCGCCCGCGCACCGGAAATCTGGAGTTCCGTCTGCATCTCCGTCCACGTCCGAATGGCACGGCCGTTTACGGACACCACCTTGTCGCCGGCTTTCAATCCGGCCTTCGCGGCCGGCCCGTCCGTCAGCACTTGGCCGATTTCCGCCGGGATTTCACCAAACGTCGCCCCCGGTACGGCGGACAGCAGCAACGCGAGCAGTACGGCCAATACGATGTTGCCGAACGGCCCCGCGAACGCCACAACGATACGCTTCCAGGCTGCCTTGGGAGCCGCGTGTTCCGTATCATCGTCCGTCGCAGACGTACGCCCGTTTTCAATCGCTTTCGTGCCCTCCGGATCGAGTTCCGGAAGCGCCACGTATCCGCCGAACGGAATGGCGGAGACGCGGTATTCGATACCGCCGACGGTCTTCTTCCAGAGCGCAGGCCCGAAACCGATGGAGAAGACTTCGACCTTGAACCCCAGCAGTCGCGCCGCGAGGTAGTGGCCAAACTCGTGGATGAAAATCGCGAGCGAAAAGAGCAACACGCACGCCGCGATACCCAGAACGGTGTAGATTGTTTCCATAGGCGGATTAGTATAGCATAATTAACGGACGCATTCGGAGATTATGGTATACTGGCGGAATGAAACATCTCATCGTCAGCGTCGCCGGGCTGGGCTACCGCAAATTGGAAGCGGCCCGTTCGCTCCAAATCGCCGGCCTCGCCTTCCAGCCGGCCGCGTCCGTCTTCCCCGCCGTCACGTGCGTGGCACAGGCTTCGTTCCGGACAGCCGCCGAACCGTGCGTACACGGCATGACGTCGAACGGACACTATTCCCGCGTCCTGTGCAAACCCGCGTTCTGGGAACAATCCGCCGCGCTCGTCCAAGGTCCGCGCATCTGGGACGCGGCGCGTGTGCAGGGGGCGCGGGTGGGGATGTATTTCTGGCAGCAGTCGCTCGGCGAGTCGGTCGATTCCGTCATTTCCCCCGCGCCCATCCACAAGCACGGCGGCGGCATGATCATGCGCAACTACGTGCAACCGGCCGATTGGGGCGAAACGCTCAACCTCCGCTGTGGCACGTTCCCGCTCCATCGTTACTGGGGGCCACTCGCCTCCCCCAAGGTCGGCCGTGCCGTCCTCGCCAATTTCTTCGCGCTCATGGAGACGCACGAACCCGACATCGCGTTCCTCTACCTCCCCACGCTCGACTACGCCGCCCAGCGGTCGGGTCCGGGCAGCGCCGCCGACGCGGCCGCCCTACACGAATTCACCGGTCAACTCCAACAATTGGCCGCGTTCGCCGAACGGCGCGGTACCGCCCTGACTGTCTGCGGCGACTACGAAATCACCCGCGCCGACCAACCGCCCGCCTACCCGAACGTCACGTTACGGACAGCGGGATTCTTCCGCGTCCGTCCTGTCGCCGCCCGCACGTATCCGGATTTCTACACTTCCCGCGCATTCGCCCTGGCCGACCACGAAATCGCCCACGTCTATGTGCGGCACCGCGAAGACATTGAACCCGTGGCGCAACTTCTGCGGGAAACGGGCGACTACACGACCGTGGAGGTGAAGAAAGATCAGACGTGGGCACACGCCTCGGCGGGTGAAATCCTGCTCGTCGCCCGCCCTGGATCGTGGTGCGCGTATCCGTGGTGGACGAACCCACGCGAAGCGCCGGACTACGCCACGCACATCGACATCCACAACAAGCCCGGCTATGATCCGTGCGAACTCTTCTTCGGCCGCCTTTTCCCGCCCGGTACATGCCAAGACGGTCGACGCATCCAAGGCACACACGGACGTCCGTCAACCGTTGCATGGGCTTCGACGATTCCCGGTCTTTCGGCCGATTCCATGATCGCCCTCGCCCGTGCGCTCCCGCTTGCCGCACGTTCCCATGCGGGAGACGGACACGATCGTTGACGTGAAACGCGGGAACGTGGTAGAATGACGCACATGGAACGGCGACTGAAAATTCCCTACGGTCTCAAGGACTTCAAGACCATCCGCGAGGAGGGCTACTACTACGTCGACAAGACGGCCTACATCCGGCGGATGGAGGCGCGAGACCGCTTCGTCTTCTTCGTGCGTCCGCGCCGCATGGGCAAGTCGCTTTTCGTCGAGACGCTGCGTCGTTACTATGACGTCAACGAAAAGGCCAACTTCAAAAAATGGTTTGGCGGGTTGGATATCGGCGAGAACCCGACAGAGAACGCGAACCGGTACTGTGTCCTCGCGCTCGACTTCTCCCGGGTCGGCGCCGGGGGGAGGAAGTCGGTCGAGGAGGAGTTCGACGAGTACATGAACGTACGCCTCGACGAGTTCCTCTACGACTACCGGAGTCTCTTCCCGAACGTCCGGGAAGACGCGGACTTCCGTGCCCTGTCCCCACGCGCGAAGTTCGAGTCCATCGCCGAGCAGTGCTCCCGTGTCGGCGGGACGCCGCTGTACCTGATCATCGACGAGTACGACAACTTCACGAACACGATGCTGCGCAGCGAGGCGAACGCGGACTACCGCGCCGTCACGCACGGGGCGGGGTTCTACCGGAACTGGTTCAAGAAGTTCAAGGAGGCGTGCTCGCGCATCTTCATGACGGGCGTCTCGCCCGTGACGATGGACGACCTGACGAGCGGCTTCAACATCGCCGCCAACCTCACGCAGCTCCCCGCGTTCAACGCGATGGCCGGCTTCTCCGAGGCCGAGGTCGTGAAGATGTACGCCGACTTCAAGGGGACGGGCGGCTTCACGGAGGGCGACCCGGCCGAGATCGTGAAGTCCATCAAGCCGTGGTACGACGGCTACTGCTTCTCGACGGCGCAGATCGGGAAGGAGTGCGTGTTCAACAGCGACATGGCGCTCTACTACCTGAAGGCGCTCGTGGACGACGGCCAGCCACCGGAGAACATGGTGGACGTCAACATCAAGACGGACTACGAGAAACTGAAAATCATCGCCGACATCCAGCGTCGTCAGTGCGGCGGCGTCAGTGCGGCGCCCGCCGATGCCACGGCCAGTGCGATTTCCGCCGTCGCCGAGGGCGTCCTGCCTGTCACAGAGCAGCTCGCGGCGACGGGCGAGATCTCGTTCGATCTCGTCGAGAGCTTCCCCGCCGACAAGATTTCCGACCTCGCGAACTTCCACTCGCTCTTCCACTACTACGGCATCGTCTCGATGCAGGAGCGCCGGCGGGGGCAGACGGTCTTCAAGATCCCGAACGTCTGCGTCCGCCGCCAGCTCTTCGACTACCTGCGCGACGCCTACCGCCGGACGCGGACGCCGGACTGGATGGCGTGGTCGCGCCTCGCCTCCGCGTTCGCCTACCGGGGCGAGTTCGAGCCGTTCCTGAAGCGCCTCGCGCAGGACTACGCGGAGACGACGCCCGTGCGCGGCGGGTTGCAGGGCGAGATCCGTGTGCAGGGCTACATGCAGGCGGAGTTCGGCCACCTGAAGTTCTACCTCCTCGCGCCGGAGATGGAGCTTGCACGTGGGTTCTGCGACTTCTGCCTCTTCCCCGAGCGCGTCCACTACGGCGACGTGCTGCACAGCTACATCGTCGAACTCAAGTACGCGAAGGCCGACGCGACGGACGCGGAGATGGCCGCGAAGGTGGACGAGGCGAAGGCGCAGCTGGCGAAGTACCGCGCCGACCGTTCCGTCCCGTCGCTCGCGCGGGGCACGACGCTCCACCAGATCGTCTACGTCTTCCGGGGTTCGGAACTGCACACGCTCGACGAAATCGCCTGCGAGCAGATGTAACGCGATATGGTGGCTTTCAACGTGAAGAGGCGAAGACTCCGTTCAAGAAGAAATTCCGTTGTACAAAGCTCTATCAAGAAAGAACAAGGAGGAAGATGATGATGAAGGGTTGTCTTTTCTGCGGTGCGGCGTTTGCCGTCGGAATCGTCTGCGGCGGTACGCTTGAAGTCGCGCCGGGCGGGATGTCTCCGCACGAGGCGTTGGCGAAGATTCGCGATGCAAAACGCAATGGAAACCGCGAGGCCTGGACGGTCAAGGTAAAAGCGGGAATTCACGTCCTGCCGCAGACTCTTGTCTTCACGCCCGCTGATTCGGGGACGCCGGACGCGCCCGTGACGTGGGTGGGCGAAAACGGCGCCGTGCTGTCCGGCGGCCGCGCAATCCGCGACTGGCGCGACGATGGCGGCGGCGTGTGGTCCGCCCCCGTGCCAAAGACGCCGTCCGGCGAACCGGCCTACTTCGAGCAGCTCTGGGTGGACGGCCGCCGCGCGAATCGTGCGCGTCTTCCGAATGTCGGCTATTTCAACGTCCGCAAACCCGGCGTCACCGCCATGACGAACAGCGTCCCCGTGGCGTACCGTGAGACGGTGACGCTGACGAACGCCACCGCGTCGGCGCTTGCCGCCGTGCCGGCGGACGAACTGCCCTACGCGCAGATGTGCGTCGTCCACAAGTGGAGTTTTGCGCGGCGTGTGCTGCGCGGCGTCGCGTCGGCGGCGGACGGCCTTGAGGTAGCGACGTCTTCGCCGCGCGGACAGCCCGGATGGCAGAAATGGAACGAACACGAAACGCTCGTCCATTTCGAGAACGTGCGCAGCGCGTTCGACGCGCCGGGCGAATGGTTCTACGACGCGAAGGCGGGGCGGGTTCTCTACCGTCCGCGTCCAGGCGAGGACATGACGCGCGTCCTGGTCGTCGCGCCCAGTTCAAAGGTCAGCCGTCTCGTCGAGTTCAAAGGCGAACCAGACAAGGGCGCGTACGTGCACGACGTCCGTTTCGAGAACCTTGAGTTCGCGTACAGCGACGTGCCGGCGGATGCGAACGGCCCAACGGAAAGCTGGCAGCACCAGGCGGCGAGCGGATTCGACGGCGCGGTGACGGCGGAGGGCGTACAGCGTCTGGCATGGTCGAACTGCCGTTTCCGCCACACGGGCAACTACGCGCTCCGGTTCAACGACGGATGCACGTCCAACAGAATCGAAGGATGTCTGCTGGAAGACCTCGGCGCCGGTGGCGTGTGGATGGGCGCCCGGCAGGGATACGTCACGAAGGGCGAACAGCTCACGCGCCGCGTCATCAAGAACCTGGCGCCCCGTTCGACGGCGTTCAACGCGATCGAGAACTGCACGATCCGCAACGGCGGACGCTTCAACCCGGAGGGGACGGGCGTGGCGTACACGCACGTGTCCGACTCGAAGGTCGTGCACTGCGACATCCACGACATGTTCTACACGGGCGTGTCCGTCGGCTGGACGTGGGGCTTCGCGGGGAGCGTCGCCCAGCGCAACGAGGTTGCGTTCAACCGGATCTACGACCTGGGCAAGGGCGTGATGAGCGACATGGGCGGCGTCTACACGCTCGGCACGAGCTTTGGCACGAAGGTGCACGACAACGTGATCCACGACGTGTGGTCGTATTCCTATGGCGGCTGGGCACTCTACACGGACGAAGGCAGCGAGGGCATCGTGATGGAACGCAACCTCTGCTGGAACACGACGGACGGCGGCTTCCACCAGCACTACGGCACGGGCTGCGTGATTCGCAACAACATCTTCGCCTGGAACCGCAAACTCGGCGCCGTGCGCATGGCGCGGCAGGTCGTGCAGGGCGTGCCGTGCACGCTGCATTTCGTGAACAACGTCGTCGTCGTGCGCGAAGGCCCGCTCGTCGGGCTTGGCCCGCGCGGCGTGGGCGGCGTGTGGGCGAACAACCTCTGGTACGACTATTCGGGGCGGCCGACGCTGGACGGACTCGACTGGCCCGCGTGGACGGCGAGCGGCAAGGAGACGGGCGGCGTCTACGCCAATCCGCAGTTCATCGACGCGAACGGAAACGACTTCCGCCTTCGTCCGTCCTCGCCCGCGTTCGCGACGGGCTTCAAGGCGTGGGACTGGTCGACGGCAGGAATCGTTTCCGACTAGCCCATTACCCTATCTCACCCGCAGGGCGGCGAGGCGGCCACCGATGAACGCGAAGCGGTCGCGGGGCAGGGCGGCGGAAACGCGATCGAGCAAACCCGCCACGTCGGCGCGGAGATCCGCCGGGAACTGCCGCCACAAGGCAAACGGCTCCAGCAGGCGCAATGCGTTGTATTCGCTGACGTGCGCGTAGTTCACAATTGTCCGTTCCATCCAAGCCAATCCCGCGGGCGTCCACAATTGATCGCCGTTGGCTGCGAACCCGCAGTACAACGCCCGGCTGAGCGCCGGATGACGAATCGACCAACCCGCCCGCCGCTCTTCGGCGGCGATTGCGTCGAACACGGACGCCTGCGGGTCGCTCGCCACGACGCCGAGATAGCCGATGTAACCGTTGAGCGACTTCCGCAATTCGACGCCCGCCGCATCGAGGCACGTCCGACGGTCGGGACTCCTCCCGGCCAGCAACGCACGGAGGGCGTTCAGCCGCGCCGTCACGTGGACGGCGCGTTCCAGATACGCCCGGATCGCCGTGACGGCCGCCGGCTCGTCCACTTCCGCCAGCAGTTCGAGAATGCGGTTCTCGTAGGCGCGGGCGACGATGGCCGCCGCATCGCGGCCACCCGTCGCCCGATCCGCCAACGCCGCGACGAGCGCATCCGTGCCAATCCGCCGTGCGGCCGCCTGTCGCAGGGCGTGCATCTCGCGCACGTTTTCGCGGACGAACGCGCGACGACGGCGGTTCAACGAATCGGCGGGAATCGCCAACAGCCCTTCCTTCGCGCCGAGGTCGATCGACGCATCGGCGAAAATCTCCGCATAGAGCGTCAGCCACGTTTCCGTCGCGCCCAAATCGCGCAACCGTTTCATCGCCTCCGCGCGACCGCCCGCGTCGGGATCCGTCCGCACCTGCAGCGCCAGTTCCGCCTCTCCGGCCGTCGTCTCCAACACGCCGTAGAATCCCGCGCCGCGATTCCACGAAACGAAATCGGGACGCTGCGGACACGGCGCGGAAAATTCCTGCCGCGCCCCATCGAGGACGAACGTCCCCGCCGCCACGTCTTTCCCGTCCTTCACGAGCGCGAACGGCACGGGCACGACGTAGGGTTTGTCGCGGGACAACGTGACGGTCATGCGCCCGTCCGCCCACGTCCAGTCCGCCGTGACCGTCGGATGCCCCGCCTCGAAGAGCCAGGGTTTCATGAGCGCCGCCACGTCGCGTCCGGAGACTTCGGAGAAGACGGCCAGAAAATCGTCCGTGTTCGCGTTGCCACCGTCGAACCGTTTGAAATATTCGCGCCATGCGGCGTCGTAGACGTCCGCCCCCAGCAGATTGCGCAACGTGTTGAGCACTTCCGGCGCTTTGTCGTAGGTGATGGCGTCCACCACTTCGTCGGGATCGTTCACGCCCACGCGCACGACGGCGCCCGCCGTACCACCTTCCTCTTCCGCGAACGCGCCGCCCGTTTCACGCAAGGCGTCGATCTCGCGCCGCCGTGCGAACGCCGCGCCGAACGTCTGCGCCACAAACGCCCGCTCCACGTTGACCGTGTAGGCCTCGTTGAGCCACATGTCGAAAACCGTCTCCATCGTGACGCCGCTCCCGCAGTGGCTGTGCTCGTACTCGTGGGGGATGACGCCGTGCGCGTAGACCAGCCGCCGGTCGCCAATCGTGTCGTCGATCAGCGCCGCCTCCGTGATGATCGTCGTGTTGCCCGTGTTCTCCATCCCGCCGTAGAGGGACTTCTCCATGCAAATCGTCCGATACGTCTCATAGGGATAGACGAATCCCGTCAATGCGTGCTGGAAGAGAATGGACTTCTTCAAAATCTGCATCGGCTCACGCGCACCGTCCACGTGACCGGGCGGCACGAGATATTCCAGCTGAATCGTCTTGCCGCCGTCAGGGTAGGTCACGGTGTCGCGCAGAACGTCCCACGTCCCCGCACAGGCGAGGAACAGGTACGGCGCCATCGGCTTGCTGTTTTCGTAGACGCAATGCAGACGGCCATCCACAACCGTTCGCGACACGAGATCGCCGTTCGAGATGAGATGCGTGTAGCGAGCGTCGCCTTCAAGCGTCGTACGGAACGTACATTTGGCCGTACAGTCGTCGATGACGGGCAGAATGCGCTGGAAGCCGTACTGCTGGCACTGGCTCATGTACTGCTGCGGCGCACCCGGCGGCGTCACGTCGCGATAGATGCCTTCGAGGCGCACATCGTCGGGATGCGACACGTGCGCGACGGGAATCGTGAACGTCTCGCCGGGAGCGTACGTCCGATCGAGCGGATAGACGACCTTCCCGCCATCCAAATCGAGCGCGACTTCTTCGACGCACACCCGTGCGCGGCAGTGGAGGACGCCCGAACCTTCCACGCGATCCTCGAAGAACTTGAGCGTCACGTCCATGTGTTCCAACTGCACGGGCGGACGCCGGTAGTCGGCGCGTTTGAATTTCCAGTCCATTCGGCAAACGCCTTTCTATTTGTCGATTCTCAGAATCTTGCGAACCCGTTCGCGGACACGCTGGCAGACGCAATAGAGCGCCGGCACGAAGACGATGCCGATCAGCGTCGCCGCCAACATTCCCGCGAACGTGGTAATGCCAATCGCCCGCTGGGCGCCCGCGCCCGCGCCCGTGGCGCGGACGAGCGGCAACACGCCGAACAGGAAGCTCCACGCCGTCATCATCACCGCGCGATAGCGCAGGTTCGCACCGTTCAACGCGGCCGCACGAATGGACAACCCGCGTTCGCGCTCCTGCTTGGAGAACTCAACCATCAGAATGGCGTTCTTCGCCGCCAGACCGATCAACATCACCAACCCCAACTGCGCGTAGACGCTCAACGACGTGTTCGTCACGTAGAGGCCGAGCATTCCGCCGCAAATGGCAATGACGACCGAGAGCATGACGGACACCGGCATCGACCAACTTTCATACTGCGCCACAAGGAAGAGGTAGGCGAAGAACGTGGCCAGCGACATGAGCCAGACGATCTGCCCCTGATTCTCCTTTTCCTGCAAGGCAATACCGTTGTACTCCAAGTGGCATTCGGGCGGCAACTGCATTTTCTCCGCGAACTCAAGCACCTCCAGATTCGTCATGCCGGGCGGCGTCTGGATGTTGATCCACGCGCCTTGCATCTTGTTGAAACGCTTGACCTCGCGCGGGCCGACCGAGTAGCGGATCTTGCCGATGGCCGTGAGCGGCACCATGCCACCGCCCGTGCCGGGGAAACGGATTTCCATGACGTCCTTGATCGTCGACCGGTAGTCGGCCTGGCTCTGAACAATGACCTCGTAGCTGCCGCCCTTCATGTTGAAGTCGTTCACGTAGAACGACGCCAGCTTGTTCTGGAGCGTCGAGAAAATCGTCTGCGCCGTCACGCCCAGCGATTCGGCTTTCTTGCGGTCGAGATCGAGGTAGAGTTGCGGCGTATTGGCGTTGAAACCCACGGCACACCGTTCCGTCTTGAGTTCACGCTTCATCGTCTCCTGAATGCGATCCATCGTCTCGGCCAGCTGGTGGGAGGAGAATTCGCCGACGCTGCAGACCCAGAAGCCCACGCCGCCCAGTGAACCGAGACCGCGAATGGCCGGCGGCGTGAAGAGCGTGATACGGGCCGAATGGATGTCCGCCGTCCGCTTCTCGATCTCGCCCATGATCGCCTCGATTTGCAACTCGGGCGTCTTGCGCTTGTCCCAGTGCGCCAGACGGATCAGCGAACCACCGTAGTTCTCGCCCGTACCGTTCACGGGCGACGAACCCGTCGAACTCGATACGGAATCGACGCCGGGAATCCCCCGGACGCGCTCGTTGAACTGATCCACGACCTCAATCGTCCGTTGGAGGGAAGCGCCTTCCGCCAGTTCGATGTTCGCGCGGATGTAGCCGCGATCTTCCTTCGGCAGCAGTTCTTCCGGCACTTGACGTCCCGTCCACCAGAGCAGCGCCACGACGCCTGCGAAGAGCAGCATCGTGATCAGACCCTGCCGGACGAAGAAGAGCACGAACGAGAGATAGCCCCGCCGGCACGTGTCGATCACCCAGTTCACGGGCATGAACACCTTCGGCGGTTTGTCCGGCGGCCGCTTGAGCAGCAGGGCGCACAGAACGGGCGAGAGCGTCATGGCGACGACTGTGGAAAGGCAGAGCGCCACGCACATCGTCACGGCGAACTGGACGTACATCTTGCCAACCATGCCTTTGTAGAACGCCAGCGGCAGATAACAGGCCACCGTCACGAGCGTCGTGGCGATAATGGCGCCCGTGATCTGCCGCATCGACTTGCCGGCCGCCTCTTTGGCCGAGAGGTTTTCGCGCACCATCAACGCCTGCGTGTTCTCCACCACGACGATGGCGTCGTCCACGAGCGACCCGATGACGAGAATGAGGCCGAACATGGTCAAGATGTTCAGCGTGAAGCCCAGCGGCTGGAGAAAGATGAACGTGCCCAGCAGGGAAATCGGAATGGCGATGGCGGGAACGAACGTGGCCCGCCAGTCCTGCAAGAAGAGGTAGGTGATGAGCACGACAAGAATCAACGCCTCGATCAGCGTCTGCACCGTCCCCTTCAGAAAGACTTTCGTGAACGCCGTCGAATCGTCGGCCAGCACGCATTTGACGCCCGGCGGGAGACGACCGACCCATTTCTCAACTTCGGCCTTGACGGACTTGACCGTCTCGATGGCGTTGGCCTCCGGTGCCTTGTAGGCGTGGAGGAAGATGGCCATATCATCGTTGAACTTGTTCGTGGAGGAATAGCTCTTCGCGCCCAACTCCACGCGCGCGACGTGCTTCAGCAACACCTGTGCGCCCGTCTTCGGGTCGGTACGCACGACAATGTTCTCGAACTCCTCCTTCGTTTTAAGCCGCCCTTTCACGTTCAACTTGTAGCTCAGGTAGCGGTTCGAGTACTCGCTGCCGATCGTGCCCGCCGCCGCCTGGACGTTCTGTTCCTGGATGGCGTTCTTGATGTCGAAGATCGACACGCCCATGCCCGTCATGCGAACGGGGTTCAGCCAGACGCGCATGGCGTATTTCCGGTTGGACACCTCGACGAGCGACACGCCCGGCAGACGCTGTACGGCGTCCTTCACGTCGTTCTCGACGAAGTTGCAAAGATCCATCAGCGAAACCTGCCGCCCGTCCGTGAGGAACACGTACATCGCCATGCGGTCTTCCTGCCGCTTGTTGACCGTCAATCCCTTCGCCAGCACTTCGCTCGGCAGTTTCGGTTCCGCCCGCTTCACTGCGTTTTGCAGATTCACGAGGTTCATGTTTGAATCCGTACCACTGCGGAACGTCACGTAACACGCATAGGAGCCGTTGTTGTTGCAACTGGAGGAATAGTAGATCAAGTCGTCGACGGCGTTGATCTGGTCTTCGATCGGAATCGCCACCGTCTCGGCCACGACTTCGGACGAAGCGCCGGGGTAGCTGGCTGTCACGTAGATCGTCGTCGGCGCGATTTCCGGATACTCGGCGACGGGAATGGTTTTCAAACAGAGCGCCCCGCAAAACGCCAACACGATCGACAACACGAACGCGACACGGGGACGATCAATGAAAATCTGCGAAAAAGACAACATGGCTCTCCTCACTCATACATTCACACGCACTACCGCCAGCGGCGATGCGCCCACAAGTACTGGTCGGGGTACGCGCGAATCGCCTCGCCCAGACGGTCATTCAACTGCTGTGTGCAAACGGCACGATCCGCGTCCGGCGGAAACACCAACGGCTTCCCGCCCACCAGACGGTATTTGAACGGGCCGACCCGAACGAACGACCCCACGACGATCGAATAGCCGGAACGCATCGCCAGGCGCGTGGCCGACGTGAACGTCTTTGCCGGTCGCCCCAGAAACGTCAACGGCAGCCCCTTCGACGTATGTTGATCCATCAGAATCGTCATCGCCGCGCACGTTTCCTTCCACTGGCGCAAGACGTCCGGCGTGAACCCATGGTTCTTGTCGACAATCGTGACGGGGCCGCGAAAATGATGCTTCTTCATCCAACGCGCAACGAGTTTGTTGTTCATCACGCGGGCGATGGCAATCATGGGGCGGGCGAAGGAAAGAAGATTCGTCGCCGCTTCCCAGACGCCATGGTGGCCGCTCACGAGGAGAATCGGCCGATCCGTCTCCTCCAACAACAAGCGCACGGCCTCGGGATGCCCTTCCGACACGTCGAGATGCTCGCGCCAATTCGTCTGCGTAATCACGTGCGGGACGCGCAGGGCCTCGCAGATGTGCCCCACGAGATGCCCCAGACTCCGCCGCGCAATACGGTCGGCCGCCGCGCGATCCGTCGTGATGCCACACGCGAGGATGTTGTCGACCGCCAGCCGCCGGCGCCGTCGAAAAAAAGGATAAAGGAAGCGCCCCACGGCACTTCCCCAGTCATAGGCCTTGCGGTCGATCAGATTCATGGCAGGGATTATAGCATATTATTCGATGGTCGGGGACGTGCGGACGGATGGGCGTCAGCGCGTCTCGGGGAGGGATTCGGGGTCGGACGACCAGATGATCCGCGCGGGGTTCGTGCGCAACTGATCCGCCCAGTCGCGCAAGGACGCGGAGGCCGCGCGCACATTCTCCACTATCTCCGAAATCCGCCCACCTTCCGCCTGAAGCAGTACATCCACGCCGCCCAACGCCCCCCGCGCCGCCTGCAACGCCCCCACCACGTTCGTCCAGCCGTCCACGAGGTCGATCCGATCGATCTGGCTCAGAATCCGGTCGGCCGAATTCGCCGCCGATTCCATGATCGACGGCGCGGGCGGAATGCAGACATACGTCGGCGTCCACGAGATTTCCTGTTTGAACGCGCCCGGTTCCTTCATGTCAAGTTCAATCCGCGACAAGCCCGTAATCGCGCTCGACGCCACCGTGGCGCGAAGCCCTCGCGTAATCAAACCCCGCAGCATCTCATCCGCATTCGCGTCCGCCGCCAATCCATGCGGCTGGCGGTTCAGCGCGAGTTTCACCCAGATGGTCTGCCCGTCCCCTTCCGCGTACTTCTTGAACTTGACGGAGACGAACGCCATTTCCCGCACCTCGCCCACCTTGACGCCGCGGAAATTCACCGCACTGCCCACGCTGAGGCCCGACACGCCGTTGCGGAAATACGTCTCCGCGAAAAATTCGTTCTGCACGTCGCGGACGCCGCCCAGATAAACGAGCGCACCGAGAATCAACACGATCCCCAGCACGACCGCAAAACCGATTTTCGCGTAGTTGGCCTGATTTTCACTTGCCATGGATTTCTCCTCGATTGAAGAAGTTCAGCACAAACGGATCGGTGGAGGACGCCCTGAGTTCCTGCGGCCGCCCCAACGCGATCATTCCGTGCCGGGCCTTGTCGAACATCGCGCAGCGATCGGCGATTTTGAAGATAGAAGGCAGTTCGTGCGTGACAATCACGAACGTGACGCCCTTCGCTGTGCGCAGATTGAGAATCAAATCGTCGAGCGCGGCCGACGTGATGGGATCCAATCCGGCCGACGGCTCGTCGAGGAAAAGGATTTCCGGACCCAGCACCATTGCGCGGGCGATGGCCGCCCGCTTCTTCATGCCGCCGGAGAGTTCGGACGGCATCTTGTCCGCCGCGTCTGCAAGTCCCACGAGCTCCAACTGCCGAAGCGCCTCTTCGCGCCGCGCCACGAACCGCAGGCGCGTGAACTCCTCCAACGGCAGCATCACGTTCTCCAACACGCTCATGCTGCCAAAGAGCGCCCCGCTCTGGTACATGACGCCGATTTTCCGGCAGAGCGCCGCGCGTGTACGCCGCCCCCATTCCAGCCCCGCCACGGTCAGACGCCCGCCCAGCACAGGGTTCAGGCCAATCATGTGCTTCATGATCGTGGATTTGCCGCACCCCGATCCGCCCAACAGAATGAAAATCTCGCCACGCCGCACGGTGAAAGACACGTCGTGCAGAATCTCAACGCCCGGATAACCGGCGTTCACGTGTTCCAGTTCGATAATCGTGTCGTCGCTCATATGTTGAACAAGTAGCAGAAGACCGCCAGAATGCCGTCCGACACCGCGATGGCCACGATCCCGCCCACGACGGCCGCCGTGGCCGCCGCGCCCACGCCGTCGGCCGTGTTCTTTGTCCGCATCCCGCACGAACAACCGATCAGCCCGACGAGAAAACCAAACAACGCCCCCTTGCCGAGTCCCAGGCCGATCATGAGCGGCGTGGTGGAACTGATCACGTGCCGCCAGAAAACGGTCGAGGGGATGTCCATGATCCGCAGAACGATCGCCCCGCCGAACAACCCCGCGAGTTCCGCGCAGATTGTCAGCACCGGCATGGCGAACGCCGCCGCCAACACACGCGGCAGGACGAGAAAGCGCACAGGCGGAAGTCCCATCGTCGTCAGCGCGTCCAGTTCCTCGTCCACCTTCATCGTGCCGATTTCCGCCGCGAACGCGCTCCCGCTGCGGCCGGCCAGAACGATGGCCGTCACGAGCGGCCCCAGTTCACGGAAGAGGCCAATGGCGATCAAATCCGCCACGTACACCTCCACGCCGAACATCCGCAGCGCGGCCGCGCTCTGGAACGCAAGAATCAACCCCAGCAGAAAACCGATACCCGTTGAAATCACCAGCCCGTCAAAACAGGCCCGCTCGAACGCCACGGCGGCGTCCCCGAAACGGAACCGGCGCGGATGGACGAGCATTCCGAACGTTTCAACGACCGTCTCACCCAGAAACGCGCAGCCGGCCTGAAAGCCGGCGACGCGTTGGCAGCAGCCTTCGCCCACCGCCACGAGGAACGGCCGATGCCGCCGCCCGGTCATTTTTCTTCGCCTTCGTGCTTGCGGCGGATGCCGTCGACGAGTTCGCGCAAGTCGGCCTGTTCGTTGTTGAAACGTTCCAGTTCCTCGGCGATTTCCTTTTCGTGCTTCTCAGCCCACGCCTTACGGTCGGCCTCGTCCATCGCGGCCAGCTTCTTGGCGCGTTTCTCCTTCGCCTCTTCCAGCGCTTTCTGGTTCTGGCGCTCCTCGTCCTGCTTCCGCCATTCATCGTTCAGACGGCGCAACTGTTCCTTCTTCGACACGGGATCGGCGAGCGGACTCGACGACCAACCGTTGTCCTCCCACGGCCGCGCGTCGCTGAGCGCCTTTTTGCGGCGAATCGCCTCGGCCTGCGCCGCGTCGGCGTCGTCCAGCACGTACGGTGTCATGAAAACGAGCAGTTCGGAACGCGCCTCCTTCTGGTTGACGGAACCAAAGAGCCACTTGCCGATCCACGGAATGTCTTTCAAAATCGGTACGCCCGATTCGGATTCCATGTTCGTCTTCTTCGTCAAACCGCCCATGACGACCGTCTGGCGGTTTTCCACGGAGACGTCGCTCTGGATTTTGCGCGTCGTCACCGTCGCGTAGTCAACCGGCTTGTTGTCTTCACCCGGCACTGACTGGTCGGCGCCTTGCGTCTCGAACTTCTGCTCGACCGTCAACATCACGGTGCCGTTCGGGTTGATCTTCGGCGTTACCTTCACGGTCAAGCCGATGTCGCGCTTCTCGTAGTTAGGAACCTGCGTACCATTGTTCACCGATCCCGAATACTGGTAGCCACTGAAAAGGTAAATCATGTCCGTCGCCTCGATCGAGGCCTCCTTGTTGTCGACCGTCATCAGAATCGGCGAGGCCAACACCTTCGTGCGACTGTCGCTCTTCGACGCCTGGATGACGGCGGCCAGGTTCAGCTTGTCCGACTTGAGCAGATAGTTCAGCCCGCCGCCAATCGGATTGGCGGACGAGACAACCGCGTCATTCGTGCCCACCGCCGCCGCCGCGCCGACGAGCCTGCCGAGCATCGAAGAGGCCGAACCACCGCCGCCGCCCAGCATGTAGCTCCCGTTGTTGTAGAAGCCGTCGCGCTTGATAACCCGCTCGAACGCAGCAAATCCCGTGTCCTCGGTCGTCGTCCGCCCCGTAGGATTCCCATTGTCGTCAAGTTGCCAAAAAAGCGCATTACCCGATTGATCCGTCATGCGCTGCGACACCTTTTCCCTGCCGCGCTGAACCCAGTCGATGCCCGTGGAGAGGTCGTCGCCGAGTTCGACCTGGAGAATGACGCACTCGATCAACACCTGCGAGAGCTTGACGTCCATGTCCTCGATGACTTCCTTGACGGCTTTCATATCGGCCCGGCGGGCCATCACGACGATGCCGTTGATGCGCTTGTCGTCGAGAATCTTGATGTTGTCCTTGTTGAGTTCGCCCAACGAGGCGGACGCGCTCTTGGAGAACGTAGGATTCGCCGTTTGCGCCCGCCCGCCCGTCGCACCTGCGCGGCCGCCCTGCGTCAGATTCCGGTTCGCCGCGCCCCCCTTGGCGGCATTCGCGTTCTGGTTGTTCTTGGACTGGGAGGACGAATTGTTGCCGATGAGGTCGTTGAGCATGGAGGCGACCTCTTCGGCATCCGCGTATTTGAGGCGGATGACTTCAACGGAAACTTCAGGGGTCGTTTCGACGTCGAGCGTTTCGATGACCTTGTCGAAGAAGTCCATATTCGTCTTCGCCGTGATGACGATGAGTTTGTTGGACCGCTCGTCCGCGAGAATCAGCACCTTGCCGCGAATCATGCCACGATCGGCGTCCGACACCGCCGCCGTCATCGTCGCGTTCGGCGTGGCCGCCGGCGGTTCAGGCGTATTCGGCCGACCGGGACGGAGGAGACGGGACGGACTGGGCGTAGACGTACGGGAGGAGAAACCGGGCGTTCCGCTTTCCTTCGGCCCGCTCTTGGCCATCTGCTGTGAATCCTTCTGCGATTCGGTGACGATCGTCTCCAACGCCGTCTTGATGTCCGTCGCCACGGCGAATTGGATCTGACGGACGAAAACGTCCTCCATCACGGGATTCGCCACGTCGAGTTCGCGAATGATTTCCAGCATCCGGTTGACATTCTCCTGCGTATCCGTCACGAGGATGGAGTTGTTGCGCTCGAACACCTGGAAGAGACCAGCCGGGTCTTTGAAACCCTCAATGGCCTTCTGCGCCTCCTCCGCCGTGATGTGCGTGAAGCGGATGAGCTGACTGATGACCTTACCCTTCTCGGGGATGCCGTTCGTCTCCACGTTCATCGACGTGCGAATGCCTTGCGTACGGACGGACTTGCGCTCGAACGCACGGAGGAAAATCTTGTCGAACGGCTCGATCACCACGCCGTGCATCGTGAGCGTCACTTCGATGGCTTCAAGATACTCCTCTTTCGTCAGCGCCCGGTCGTCGAACGTCTTGAGCGTGATTTCCGTCTTCGGCAGACTGGGCGACGGCAACAGAATCTTGCCCGCCACGTCCGCATAGGCGTAGAGCAGCATGTCGATGGGGGCTTTCTCGAACGCGAGGCGCGTGGGAACGCCGTTCGTGCCCTTCTCGCCCATGAACTTCTTCAACTGATCCGCATCGGACGTCTCGCCGTCCGACGCCGTCGTGTTGTTCGCCCGTGCGCCGGACGCCGCGCGGTTCATCCGCCGGTCGCGCAAGATGGACGAACGCGGATTCTGGGCGAACAGCGCGTCCGACAGGAGCAACGCGCAGACAACCAATGCAAATCGAATCGTTCCCTTCATTTCGTCGAACCTTTCTTGGTGGAACTCTGAGTGGCGGACGTCCCGGCGGTACCGTCCTCTTTCATGTAGGCGCACGTCAGCGTGAACTTTCCGCTCAGCCAACCGTTGTTCTTGGCCGAGATGTCCAGATCTTTCACGTCAAGCATTGCGCCCTCGGCCGTGTTGAGCGCATAGAGAAACGCCACAAGCTTGCCCAACGACGCTTCGTACTTGACTTCGATCGGCAGTTCCCAGACCTTGCCGTGTTCCTCTTCTGGCTTGGGCTGTTCGCTGGCAATGTGGATGCTGTTGTCCGAAGCGATCCGCTCAAGAACGCGCTGCCAGCGCGTCTGGGTCGATTCGTTTTCTTCGGCCACGGGCATTTTCAAGCTCTCGGTTTCCGCCCGTTCACGCCATTCCGCGCGACGGGCAATCAGACGGCGTTCCTTTTCCAACTGCTGCACGGCCTTGCGGTAGTTCTTGTACGACCGCTCCCAAGCCGTCGCACGACCGGAAAACCACAGCAGCACGGCCAGCCCGTAGAGGGCGACGACGCCAACGCTCGCCAGCAGCGCACGTTGGTTGCGCGGCAACCCCGACCATCCCGCCGCCATTACCGCGCCCCCTTCTCGTTTCCGTCCTCTTCGGACGGGAAGAACGCCTCGATGGCGTAGCGAATACCCTTCTTCGTCTGGGTTTCACCGCCAGTCTGCTGGACTTTCGCGAACAAATTCTCCTCCTCGTCGTCGAGGGCCAGTCCCTCCAGATTCTCGGTGAACGTGCGCACGTCCTCGCGCGCGCCCGCGTTGCCCTGAACCCGAACGCTCTCGCCACGCGCATAGCGGAACGAACGGAACGTCATGTCCTCGGATTCAGGCAGACTGTCCGACACCGCTTTCAAAATCTCCAACGCGCTATGGGCGCGATCCGAATACCGTTCGATCAACGCCACGCGGTCTTTCATGTCCGACACTTCGCGGAACGCCTGGGCATGGCGCCGATCCTTGCGCAAATCCTTCTGATGCTCGGTCATGAAATCGTAGACGGCATCATAGCCGAAAAGCACACCCATGATCGCCAGCCACAACCCGCCCGCAATCGAAAGCCCCACGCGCATTTTCCGGCTGAAGCGCGATTCGGCCAGATCTTCCGCCCAGGCCGCCGTCGTGACGTCCAGCGTCGCCCCTTCGGCAATCCGGCGGGCGACGCCCTCCGCGCCACCGCAGGCGTCCGTCACAGGAACGATCCGCACGGGGCCGAACGTGGCCAAACGCGCCCGCACATCGTCAGGCACGGCGTCGAACGCGCAGACGACGACTTCGCCAACGTCCGCCGACGCATCTGCGAAAGACGACTCGCACTGAAGGAGGCTCAGCGTCACTTCACGCGCCAACTCGGCCGGCTGCGCCCGAACGCCGAGACCGCGCTGGAACAGCGGGGCGCCGTTCTCCAGCACGACGAGATCCCAGCCGTTCCCCAAATTGAACAGCACCAGCCGACGCGCGACGTCCGCCCCTTCGCAAATCTGCGGCCACAGCGTCCGCAACCAGCCGAACGTCGACACGTCCGCGCGGACGACATGGACGCCCGCGAGCGCCAGCGCCTCGCCGATCTCGGCCGCCGCCGCATCCGGCAACGCGGCCAAGGCGACGGCGACGTCCGCATCCGTCTCCGCGACAACCTCCGCTCCCGCTTTCAAATCCTCGTCGGGAAACGGCGAAATGGCCTCCAGTTCCGAACGCGCGACGTCCGCCAAGTCATCGCGGGCCTCGGCGGGCAGACGCACACTCCGCACGAGCATCCGCGCGAGCGGCAACGCCAACGCACATTCCTGCGTCCCAAACTGCTTGACGGCGGCGCGGAGCGCACGGACGAGCGGCCGTTCTTCCGGCGCACCCTCGCCCGTTTCCGACGGCGCGGCGGCGGACGGCGTTTCTTCCGTCGCCTCCGCCGGTTCAGAGGTCGTTTCGGCCACGGCCGCGACGAGCGGCCAAACGCCGTCCGCCGTCCGTACCCATTCCCCCTTCACCTCCGTCAGACGCACACCGGCCAGGGCGCGTTCAGAGAGTTCCAGAACTGTAAGCGACTGTGCCATGTCCCGTGTTTCAGGCCATCACAATCGAGGCGTGGTAGCTCTGCAGCGAACGTACTTCGCCACGGCCCTCGCGGGCGGCCTTGATGCCTTCCGACGCGGCCAGCGCGGCGGCGGTCGTCGTCAGATACGGCACGCGGTACTTGATCGCGGCGCGGCGGATCGAACTGTCGTCCGCGCGCGCGTCGCGGCGTCCGGACGGCGTGTTGAGGATCAGGCAGACCTGACGGTTCTTGATGAGGTCGAGGACGTCCGGGCGCCCCTGGCCGATCTTCGCGACCATCGTGGCCGCCACGCCGTGTTCCCAGAGGTACTTCACCGTGCCCTCCGTGCCGACGATCTCAAAGCCGAGTTCCGTGAAGTTCTTCGCGGCCTTCGCGGCGTCTTCCGTCTTCTCGCTGAGCGAGACGAGCATCTTGCCCGGCTTCGTGGGCAGCGGCAGACCCGCCGCCTCCTGCGACTTGTAGTACGCAAGGCCGAAGGTGTCCGCCAAGCCCAGCACTTCGCCCGTCGAACGCATTTCCGGGCCGAGCACGGGGTCGACTTCCGGGAACTTCTCGAACGGCAGCACGGCCTCCTTCACGCCGAAGTAGGGAATGACCTTCTTCTTGTCGAGGCCGAGGCTCGGCACGGTGGCGCCCAGCATGAGCTGCGTGGCGATGCGGGCCATCTGCGTGCCGGCGACCTTCGAGACGAGCGGGACGGTGCGCGACGCGCGCGGGTTGGCCTCGATCACGTAGACCTTTTCGTCCTCGATGGCGAACTGCATGTTCATGAGGCCGACGACCTTCAACTCCTCCGCAATGCGGCGCGTGTAGTCGAGTATCGTGGCGCGGTTCGCCTCGCTGATGGAGACGGGCGGCAGAACGCAGGCGGAATCGCCCGAATGGACGCCCGCGAGTTCGACGTGCTGCATGATCGCGGGGATGAACACGTCCTTGCCGTCCGCCAGCGCATCCGCCTCGCATTCCAGCGCATGGTGGAGGAAGCGGTCGAGGTAGAGCGGGCGGTCCGGCGTCACGCCGACGGCCTTGGCGACGTATTCGCGCAGCATGATTTCGTCGTAGATGACTTCCATGCCGCGGCCGCCGAGAACGAAGCTCGGGCGGATGATCAGCGGATAGCCGAGGTCGTTCGCCACCTTGACCGCGCCGTCGATGTCCGACGCCATTTCGGATTCCGGCATCGGAATGCCGAGGCGGTTCATGATCGAGTGGAAGCGGTCGCGATCCTCCGCCGCGTCGATGGAATCGACGCTCGTGCCGAGGACGTTGCAGCCGGCTTCGGCGAGCTGGCGGGCGATGTTGAGCGGCGTCTGCCCGCCGAACTGGACGATCACGCCCTCCGGCTTTTCCGTCTGGTAGATCTGCAAGACGTCTTCCAGCGTGACCGGCTCGAAGTAGAGCTTGTCCGACGTGTCGTAGTCCGTGGAGACCGTCTCCGGGTTGCAGTTGACCATGATCGTCTCATACCCGGCTTCGCGCATGGCCATCGCGGCGTGCGTGCAGCAGTAGTCGAACTCGATGCCCTGGCCGATGCGGTTCGGCCCGCCGCCGAGAATGAGGACCTTCTTCGGATTCGTGGAGACCGGCACTTCGTTCTTCGCGCCGTTGTAGGACGAATAGTAGTAGGCCTGGTTCTCGACGCCGGAGACGGGCACGGCGTGCCAGGTCTCGACGCAGCCGAGTTTCGTGCGCGTCTCGCGGATCGTCTTTTCGGAAATCTTGAGGATCTGGGCGAGATACTTGTCGCTGAAGCCGTCCTTCTTCGCCTGGACGAGCAGATCGTCCGGCGGCAGCGTGCCCTTGTAGACGAGCAGCTTCTCCTCCTCCTGGACGAGTTCGCGCATCTGGTCCACGAAGTACGCCTTGACGCCGGTCAGCTTGAAAATCTGCTCGTTCGTGGCGCCCTTGCGCAGCGCCTCGTACATCTGGAAGTGGCGTTCCGAGTTCGGGATGGCGAGCATCTTGAGCAGTTCGTCGAGGGTCTTCTCATGGAAGTCCTTCGCGAACCCGAGGCCGGCGCGGCCGCGCTCCAACGCGCGGATGGCCTTCTGCAGCGCCTCCTTGTAGTTCTTGCCGATGGACATGACTTCGCCCACGGCCTTCATCTGCGTGCCGAGATGGTCTTCCACGGCGCGGAACTTCTCGAACGCCCACCGCGCGAACTTGAGCACCACGTAGTCCCCGCTCGGCGTGTACTTCTCCAGCGTCCCGTCGCGCCAATACGGAATCTCGTCCATCGTCATGCCGGCGGCAAGCTTCGCGGAGACGAGCGCGATCGGGAAGCCCGTCGCCTTCGAGGCGAGCGCCGACGAACGGCTCGTGCGCGGGTTGATTTCGATGATGACCACCTGGCCCGTCTTCGGATTGTGGGCGAACTGCACGTTCGTGCCGCCGATGACGCCGATCGATTCGACGATCTTGAACGCCATCGTTTTCAGACGTTCCTCCAGCGCCTTGTCGATCGTCAGGAACGGCGCGGCGCAGAAACTGTCGCCCGTATGGACGCCCACCGCGTCGATGTTCTCGATGAAGCAGACCGCGATCATCTGGTTCTTCGCGTCGCGGACGACCTCGACCTCCAGTTCCTCCCAGTCGAGAATGGACTGTTCGATGAGGCACTGGTGCGTGAGGGAGGCTTCAAGGCCGCGCGCGCAGATTGTGCGCAGTTCCTCGACGTTGTAGCAGAACCCGCCGCCGGCGCCGCCCATCGTGTAGGCCGGGCGCACGACCACGGGGTAGCCGATTTCCTTCTCGACGAGTTCGACAGCCGCCTCGACACTGTGGACGATGCCGCTCTTCGGCACGTCGATGCCGAGCTTCGTCATCGTCTCTTTGAAGACTTCGCGGTCTTCGCCGCGCTTGATGGCGTCGAGATTCACGCCGATCACCTGGACGCCGTACTTGTCCAGGATGCCCTTCTCGGCCAGTTCCGTGGACAGGTTGAGGCCCGTCTGCCCGCCGAGGTTCGGCAAAATGGCATCGGGCCTTTCCTTGGCGATGATCTGCTCCAGACGCTCCAGATTCAGCGGCTCGATGTACGTGGCGTCCGCCATCACGGGGTCGGTCATGATCGTGGCGGGATTGGAGTTCACCAACACGACCTGATAGCCCAATGCCCGCAACGCCTTGCACGCCTGCGTGCCCGAATAGTCGAATTCGCACGCCTGACCGATGACGATCGGACCCGATCCGATAATCAAAACTTTTTTAACGTCTGTACGCTTCACGACAGCAACCTTCTTTCACGTAATCCAGGAACGCCCTGGATGAACACTAAAACTAAAATCGAAATCGGGTGAGTATCATAGCAAAAACGCCCCCCCGCCGCAATGGGCGGAATTCTGAAAAAGGGTGGATGCGTTGGTTGCGACCGCGTACGGCCTCTTTTTCATGCCGAGCCCTGTTTCCCATGTCCAGACGGATGGGAAAATGGTATAATGCGCATTCGGCTTAAGCAGTAAGGACATTGATTCATGTGGAACTATTCGGAAAAGACGCTCGACCACTTCCGCCATCCGCGAAATGTCGGCACAATTGACCATCCAGACGGCACGGCGACGGTCGGTTCGCTTGCGTGCGGGGACGCACTTACCTTCCAGTTCAAGTTGGATGAAAATGGTCGTATCAAGGAGGCCAAATTCCAGACGTTTGGTTGCGCCTCGGCCATCGCCTCCTCCTCCGCTCTGACGGAAATGGTTGTCGGCAAGACGCTGGAGGAAGCCGCGAAAATCACGAACAAGGAAATCGCCGACTATCTGGACGGTCTGCCGCCCCAGAAGATGCACTGCTCCGTCATGGGGCGCGAGGCGCTCGAAGCCGCCATCCAGAACTACCGGACAGGCGCGAATGCAGACCGCAATCTTGAGGACACGATGCTCTGCACCTGCTACAACGTCTCCGAGAACGAGGTCCGCCGCGTCATCACCGAAAACCAGCTCACCTCGGTTGAGGAAGTGACGAACTTCACCAAGGCCGGCGGCGGTTGCGGACGCTGCAAAGAAAAAATCCAGAAGATCCTCGACGAACTCAACGGTTCGCATTGACGGAGGGGCAGCAGGGATATGAAGCTCGGTTTCGACAACGACAAGTATCTGAACGAACAATCCAACGAGATCAAGGCCCGCGCCGCCAAGTACGGCAAGCTCTATCTTGAGTTCGGCGGCAAGCTGATGAACGACATGCATGCCGCGCGCTGTCTGCCAGGGTACGACCCGAACGTCAAACTGCGCCTTCTTCAAGCGTTGGGCGACCAGGCCGAAATCATCCTCTGCATCTACGCCGGCGACATCGAACACAAAAAAATGCGCGCCGACTTCGGCATTTCCTATGCCGACGACGCGCTCAAGCTTATCGACGAACTGAAGGCTCTCGGCCTTCTCTTCCGGGGCGTGGTCATCACCCGCTACGCGAACCAGCCCGCCGCGCGCCAGTTTCGCCAGCGCCTTGAAAATCGCGGCATCCACGTCTACTTCCACTACGTCACCCAGGGCTATCCCGCCGATGTGGCGACGATCGTAAGCGAAGCCGGCTACGGACAGAACGACTACATACCCACCGAACGCCCCGTCGTCGTCGTCACCGCCCCCGGCCCTGGTTCGGGCAAGTTTGCCACGTGCCTTTCCCAGATCTACCACGAATCGCGTGAGGGCAAAAAGGCCGGTTACTCCAAGTTCGAGTCGTTCCCCGTCTGGAATCTCTCGCTGGATCATCCGTTGAACGTGGCCTACGAGGCCGCAACGGTCGATCTCAAAGATTTCAACATGATCGACCCGTACCACCTCCAGGCCTACGGCGTGACAACCGTCAACTACAACCGCGACGTGGACGCCTATCCTCTGCTTCGCGCCATTTGGGAAAAGATGACCGGCGGCGAGTGCCCTTACAAATCTCCCACGGACATGGGCGTAAACCGGATCGGTTTTGGCATCATCGACGATGCCGTCGTGCGCGAGGCCTCCAAGCAGGAAGTCATTCGCCGCAATCTGCGCTACCTGTGCGATTTCGCGATGGGGCTTACGGATCGCGAATCCGTCGCCCGTACCGACGCGCTCATGGGCAAGCTTGGCCTCAAGACCGAAGACCGCATCCCCGTGGAAGCCGCCCGCAAGGCCGCCGCCGACGCGCGTGAAGCCGGCAAGGGCAAGGCCGGCGGTGTCATCGTCTCCGGCGCGGCCATCCAATTGCAAGACGGCCGACTCGTCACGGGTCGCAATTCGGACGAATTGCACGCCGTCGCCGCCATGGTTCTCAACGCGATCAAGGTTCTTGCCGGCATCCCACAGCAGATTCCGCTCATCGCGCCGAACGTCATCCAATCGATCGCCCACATGAAGCGCGATATTCTCAAGGGTGGCTACACGTCTCTCAATCTGGATGAGGCGTTGATCGGTCTAGCCATTTCCTGCACGACGAACCCCGCCGCCGCCATTGCCACCGAAAAGCTCGCCGAACTGCGCGGCTGCGAAGTCCACATGACGCACATCGTCACCCCCGGCGATGAAGCCGGCCTCCGCCGCCTCGGCTGCCGTTACACGAGCGACCCGTACTTCGCCAGCAACGCCCTGTCGATGTCCGGTCAATAATCCCGCAACCGACCGCCATGGCAAAACTCTCCATCGTCATCCCCGTCCTCAACTCGGAAAAGACCCTGCCGGATTGCCTGGCGGCGATCATGCAACAGACCCTGCCGCGCACGTCCTACGAAATCGTGTTGGCCGACGGCGGTTCGGTCGATCGTACGTTGGAAATCGCCCGCGCCGCCGGCGTGGACGTCATCACGGACAATCCGCTCAAAACGGGCGAGGCCGGCAAGACCGCCGGCATCAAGGCCGCACACGGCGACATCATCGCCCTCGTCGACAGCGACAATATTCTGCCCGATCCACACTGGCTGGAACGGATGCTCGCGCCCTTCGACGACCCGGACGTTCTCGCGTCCGAACCCATCGCCTACACGGCGCGACCACAAGACCCCGCCCTCACGCGCTACTTCGCCCGATTGGGCATGAACGACCCGATCTGCCTTTTCACGCGCAACTACGATCGGATGTGCGACGTAACGGGAACATGGACGGGGCTGGCCGTCGAAACGGAAGACAAAGGCGACTGGCTCAAACTGACGCTCGGCGCACACGCCCTTCCCACGATCGGTGCGAACGGTTTCATCTTCCGTCGAAGCCTCCTTGACGGCACGAACTGGGATCCCTACTTGTTCGACATCGACATTCTCTATGAACGTATCCGCCGCGACGGCCACGTCTACGTGGCGAAGGTGAAGACGGGAATCGTCCATCTCTATTGTGCGCATCTCGGCGATTTCGTGCGCAAGCAACGCCGCCGCATCCACGACTTCCTTTATTTCGCGCAGACGAAACAGCGGTCGTACCCCTGGGCTGGCCAACGAAAATCCGGCATCGTTTTGTTCTGCCTGGCCACCGTCACGGTCATCCCGTTACTCGTTCAGGCGTTTCGCGGATTCCGCCGTACACGGGACGCGGCGTGGTGTTACCATCTCCCTGTCTGCTGGATCACGCTCGCCGTCTACGGCGCCGCCGTTCTTGCCAAGTGCCTTGGTCGCCGCCCCGCGCCCGTCGACCGTGCCCGTTGGCAGCGATAAAAAAAAACTGGCGGATGGACAATCAGTCGCCGTTCGACCGTGGCGCCTTCGGATCCACCCGCCAGTAAATGGGCTTTTTCTAAAAAACAGACCGGCGTTACGGATAGTCTGCTGGGACGGTGAGGACTTCGCACCCATCGTCCGTAATAGCCACCGTATGCTCGAAATGCGCCGCCATGCACCCGTCGCGCGTATGGACGGCCCAGCCGTTCTTGCGGTCGACATACGTCTTCGCGCCCGCCCGCGTCAACGTAATCATCGGCTCGATAGCGATTGTCATGCCAGGCTTGAGAATCAACTTCGTACCAGGCTTTCCGTAATTCGGCACTTCGGGATCTTCGTGGACTGTTCGTCCAACGCCATGGCCAATCCATTCGCGCACGATGCCGAACCCGGCCTCTTCCGCAACGCACTGGATCGCATAGCCCACGTCGCCCAGATGGACGCCCGGCCCGGCGGCCGCAATCCCCGCCGCCAGACACTTCCGCGTTGTCTCCACGAGACGAATGACCTCGGGATCGCTCACACCGACCATCACCGTACGGCTCGTGTCGCCGTTGAACCCTCGCGTACAGATACCGACGTCGCATTTGACGAGATCGCCAGGACGAATGACCCGCGGCCCCGGCACACCGTGAATGACCTCGTCGTTCACGCTCACGCAAATCGCGCCGGGGAAACCTTCGCAACCGAGAAAGGCCGCCTTGACCTTGTTCTTCCGACAATAGTCACGCACGACGGCATCGATATCCAATGTCGTCGCGCCCGGTACACAAGCCGCCGCCGCGAGATCGCGCACCTCCGCACTCATGCGGCAGGCAACGCGCATCTCGTCGATTTCAGCTTTCGTCTTGATGTCGACCTTCATGGTAGAACCGAACCTCACATCGCCGCGAGGAAGTCCTCGGCGACCTTCTCAATGGCGTTCGTGCCAACGATGGTCTTCAGCAGATTACGCTCCTTGTAATAGGCGATCAGCGGTTCGGTCTGCTGGTGGTAGACCACGAGACGATCCTTGACCGTATCCGGATTGTCATCCTTGCGGACAACAAGTTCCGCGCCGCAGGCATCGCAAATGCCCTCGACCTTCGGCGGCAAGTTCTTGACGTGGTAGCCCGCCTTGCACTTCGGACACGTCCGGCGACCCGCGATACGATCCTGAATGATTTCATCCGGCACATCGATCAACACGGCGCTCGTGACGGGAGCCCCCATTTTCGCGAGGATGTCTGCCTGCGCCACGTTACGCGGGAATCCGTCGAGCAACATCGTAACGTCGCCCGTCGTCTCCGCGACGACATCCTGAATCATCGTGGCGATAAGCTCATCCGGCACGAGCTTACCCGCCTCCATGTAACCCTTGGCCTGCTGGCCCGCTGCCGTACCCTTGGCCACGGCGCCGCGCAACAGATCGCCGCTCGAAACGTGCTTGAGATTCGCATGATCGGCCGCGAGCTTACCTGCGACCGTGCCCTTCCCCGAACCCGGGGCGCCCAAAAGAATGACGATATTCATAGTGGCGATAATTATACCACAAACGCCCCTCGAACGCACAGGACTATGCGTTCGCCTCGGGATCGAGCGCGAGCGTCCGTTCGAACGCCGCGCCGCCCATCTTGAGCAGAAACGCCTCGCCCGCGCCGACGACTTCATCCGCCAGCAGACGCTTCGTCTCCAGTAATTCGTCGATGTGGTCTTCAAGCGTTCCCGCGCACATGAACAGATGGACGAACACCGTCTTGTCTTGTCCGATACGATGCGCCCGGTCTGTGGCCTGGTTCTCGACGGCGGGGTTCCACCAGCGGTCGAAATGAATCACATGCGTCGCCCGTGTCAGGTTCAAACCGAATCCGCCCGCTTTCAACGAGAGAATGAACGCCGTGGGTTCGGTCGACTCATTGAACGTCCGGATTTCCGCCTCGCGACGGGCCGGCGAAAGTCCGCCGTGGAGGAACGGGAACGACACGCCGAACGTTTCGAGCAGATGGTCGCGCAGCGTCCGGCCGATTTTCGCGTACTGGGTGAAGACAAGACAACTCTCGCCCGCCGCGAAAATGTCCGCCAGCAGTTCGTCGAGCCGCGCCATTTTCCCGTCGCCGTCGCAGATGAGCTTGAGTTCCGTCAACAACGCCAGCGCCCGCCCGCGCCGCGCCCGGTCGGTAAGCGTTCCCTCCGCCACGTCGTTGCGATAGGCCGCCAACGCATCTTCGTAACGCCGCCGTTGGGTCTGCGAGAGCGTACAGTATTCGCGGATTTCGCGCTTCGCGCCGAGTTCGGACGCGATGCCGGGATCGGTCTTGAGCCGCCGCAGCATGAAGGGTTCGAGCAACCGCTTCAACTTCGCCGCCGCACCCGTTCGCGCGTCTTCACGCAACGGCCGCGCGTAGTCTTCGTCGAACGCCCGCCGTTCGCCTAGGAGACCGGGATTCAGAAAAGCTTCCAACGCCCACAGGTCCCGTGCGGAGTTTTCGAGCGGCGTACCCGTGAGCGCGATTTTGACGGGCGCGGGCAAGCCCTGCGCCGCACGTGACACGCGCGTGTCCGGGTTCTTGATTGTCTGCGCCTCGTCGAGCACGAGAACGCCGAACCCAACATGGCTCAAGTCGTCCCAGTCTTTGACGAGCAGCGAATATCCCGTCACAACGACGTCCGCCGCCCGACAGGTCGTTCGAAACGAATGCCCTAGCCCGCGCCGCGAACCCTGATGCAGGAGGACGGACAGGCCGGGCGCAAAACGGCGGAACTCCCGCACCCAGTTCGTCGTCACGCTCACGGGCGCCACGACGAGGACGGGCGCGGGGCGCGTAGCACCCGCCGTCTCTTTCCGATTCAAAACGTAGGCGATCGTCTGGATCGTCTTACCCAACCCCATGTCGTCGGCCAGACACGGCCCGAATCCCCACTTCGTCAAAAAGGCGAGCCACGAATAGCCACGTTGCTGGTAGTCGCGCAACGTCGCGGCCAGTCCGTGCGGCGGCGGCAGAAGTTTGAATTTCTGCGCGTCGTTCAATTCATTCAGCAACCCACGCAGCCAGCCGTGCGCACGTACTTCGTCCACGCGGAGACGGCCCAAACGTCCAACGCCACAAGCGAAACCGACGGCCTCGCGCAGGGAGAGCTTCTGCCCCCGCGTTGAACGGAACGCCCGCAACGCCTCCCGCAGCACGTTTCGGTCGACCTCGATCCAGCGGTTGCGGAAGAAAACGAGCGGTGAATCCTGATCGAGCAGAAAACGGACATCCTCCTCCGTGACGATTTCGCCGTCCACGCGAATCGTCAGCCGCGCGGCCACGGGAGCGTCCACCGCGCCCGCCTCATCCGGCGTCGTCGCCTCCAGTTCCGCCGCTGCGGACAGATGTTCGCCAACGAGTCCGTCCGGTACCGTCACGGCATACCCCGCCGCACGAAGTGTGGGCGCACCGATACGCAGGAAGTTCTCGGCTTCGGCACGGGACAGTGCGAGACGTTCGCCCGTGAGGGCTTTCACCGGCGGACAGAGCGCCGCCGCCTGCCCGAGCGCGACAAAACCCAGGCGCGTCGATGGTGGCCGAGCCAGCGTCAACGTCCAGTCGCCGTCTTCAACCAACGGTGCAACGAGGGCGAACGACAACGCGGCACGATCCTCCGGCGAAATGCGGAGCGGCGCTCGCCAAACGGAGAGGCGTTGCATCAAATCCCGCGCATCGTCCGCGCCTTCCCAGCGCAGGACACCCGTCTCGCTGCGCAAGGCCGCCAGCCAGGCGTCATCCACCGTTGCGTGGCGTTCATCGTCCCGCTCCAACGCCGACCAGCCGGCGCGGCGGACGAAACCGTCCAGCAGACGCCGCGCGAACGGCGGGACGGGGCGCAACGGTCGCCAAACGGCGCGAAAGCCACCCGCGCGTTCTTCGAGATCAGGCAAGAAACGTCCCTCGGCCACGTCTTCGGCGACGGCGCGGAACTGCGTAGCGGCATCTAGCACGTCCGGTGCGAGGAAGACCCCGCGTTTGAATGTCCGTTCGCGCACGTCGGAGAGGAACATCAACAGATTGGGCAGGGACGGAACGACGCGATCGATTTCCGACGACGAGGCGGACGCCTCCCCTTCCAATTCCTCTGGATACCAGACGACGGCGCGGACGGCATCGAGCAGTGCCTCGCCCGTGAGAGGGTACATTCCCTCGACGCCCGGCCGGTTCGCTTCCGCGCCGAACGCCGAGCGCCCTTCCGCGTCGTGGAAGAGATGCAGAAGAACCATGGGTCAGACGGCGGGGAAAGCCGCCGCGCATGACGTACGCAGGGCAGACACGGCCGCCGCCATGTCCGCCTGTTTGAAGAGGTAACTACCGGCGACGAACTGGTTGGCACCCGCCTGGGCGGCGCGGATGGATGTTTCGGCGTTGATACCGCCATCCACCATCAAATCGAGTTGCGGCGCACGGGCGCGGAGGGCGACGAGTTTCGGCAGACAGTCCGCAATGAACGTCTGTCCGCCGTAACCGGGATGGACGGTCATCACAAGGATTTCGTCACAGTCCCGCAGATAGGGATAGACGGCTTCGACGGGCGTTTCGGGATTGAGCGCAAGCGCGGGGCGAACACCGAGCGCACGGATGCGGGCGAGTTCGGCGTGAACGTCGCAGTCCGCCTCCACATGAATCTGAATCGTCTGGGCGCCAGCCTGGACAAACGTCTCCAAATAGCGATCCGGCCGCGTCATCATCAAGTGGACGTGACGGAAGAAGTTCGGCGCGACGCGGCGACTGAGCGCCACGACGTCCGGCCCGAAGGAAAGGTTCGGCACAAAATGCGCGTCCATGACGTCCAAATGCAAGGCGTCCGCGCCCGACGTCTCCGCCCGACGAATTTCATCCGCCAGACGACCGAAGTCCGCCGCGAGAAGTGAAGGAAGAATTTGGATGACCATGGTGCAATCCTTTGAATGCGAATTAGCGACGCTTCGCCACGACGGGCGCATCCTGCGGCACGAGCGTCTTCATGATTGCCCACGCCACGAGGTAGGCCACGGCACAACAGCAGAAAACGATCATATAGCCGGCGGGTTTACCCGCAAAGCCGAAGAACGTGAACGCTTCGCCTTGCGTTTCCGCGTAGGTGAACAAACGCCCCGCGCAGACGTTGATGAGGAACGACCCCATGCCGCCGGCCATTGCGCCCATGCCCGTGACGGAGGCAATCGTTGATTTCGGGAACATGTCGCCCACCGTCGAAAAGATGTTGGCGCTCCAGGCCTGGTGCCCGGCCGCCGCAAGGCCAATCAGAATCGCCGGAAACCACACCGAAACGCTCGACAACGGCTGAGCCGCGAGCGCCGCGAGCGGGAAGAATGCGAAAAGGAGCATCGCCGTCATGCGGCACATGTAGGCGTTACCGCCCTTGTAGCCCTTGTTGATGAGATACGTCGGAAGCTTGCAACCGTAGATCGAAAGAACCGTCACAATCAAGTAGAGCGTGAAGATGAGCGCCTGTCCCATCGCCGTGGAGGGCGCATGGCCCTGTTCCTTGAAGTAGGCCGGCGCCCAGAACAGGTAGAACCACCACACGCCGTCCGTACAGAACTTGCCGAGGATGAAACTCCATGTCTGACGGAATTTGAAACAGGTGAAAAACGGAATCGGTCGCGCCTCCACGACCGTCGAAGTCGCAATCCGCGTTTCCTCCGTTTCGTCCTGCGACACGTAGTCCAGTTCGGCCTTGTTCATGAAGCGCGAATCATGCGGCTTGGTGTAAAGACCCTGCCAGAAGAACATCCAGATGAAACCGACGCCACCGATGATGATGAACGCCAACTCCCAACCGCAGAATTTCGCGAGCGGCGGAATCGTCAGCGGCGCGGCGAGGGCGCCCACGGACGCGCCCGAATTAAAGATGGACGTCGCGAACGCGCGGTCTTTCTTCGGGAAGTACTCGGCCGTCACCTTGATGGCGGCGGGGAAGTTGCCCGCCTCACCGAGCGCAAGGATGGCGCGGCAGGAAAGGAAGAGCCAGACGGAGACGGCCGCAATCGCCGTAGCTGCCGCACTGCCGGTCTGAACGGCGCGGAGCGCGGCGACAGAATCAATGTCTTTCACAAACCAGCACGTGGCAATGCCACATGCCGCATGGAGACAGGCACCCGCGCTCCAGATGAAAATCGCCCAGAGGTAACCCTTCTTCGTCCCCATCCAGTCCACGAACTTCCCCGCGAATAGACACGCCACCGCGTAGAAAATCGAGAAGAACCCCGTAATCAGACCATAGTCCGCATCCGTCCAGTGGAATTCAGGCTTGATGTACTCCGGGAAAGTCAGTGAAAGCACCTGCCGGTCAAGGTAGTTCACCGTCGTGGCGGCGAAGAGCATCGCGCAAATCACCCACCGGAATTTCGTCATTTTCGTCGTGTCGCTCATGGGTCGATCCTCACTTCTTCAGAAAATCTTTAATGCGATCCATCGTCTGGGCGCTCAGAATGTGCTCCATCAGACAGGCGTCGCGATTGGCAACCTCGTCCGAGACGCCGAGTTTGACGAGAAACGCCCGCAGCGTTTTGTGCCGCGCCAACACGCTACTCGCCACGCGCCGGCCTTTCGTCGTTAGCCCAATGTCACCATACGGCTCCTGAGTGACGAGTTCCATTTTCTTCAATTCGGAAATGGCCTTCACCACGCTCGGCATCTTGACGTGCAGAGACTGCGCCACGTCGCGAACACGCGCGGCACCCTTCGTGTCGATCAACACGTAGATTTCTTCGATGTAGTCTTCCAGCGATTTTGTCATCATCACGCAAACCTTTCAAAGCCCATCTGTTTCACTCTTCGCTTCATGTGCTTGGCATTATACCAAAATCCAGCGGACTACAAATCGAATTCGAGGACGCCGCCGGCGGCGACTTCCGCCGTAGTGACGTACGGACGATCAAGCGGCTTCCCGTTGAGACGCACGGCGCGAATCCGTCCATGCGCCGCATCGGCGGCGGGCGCGCGGATCGTGAACGTGCCGCCCGCGTAGTACGCGGGATCGAGGCGAATGACCGTTTCCTTGAACAGCGGGGCGCAGAGATACCACTTCCCGTCGCCAGGACAGAGCGGATGGAGACCAATCGCCGCCAGCACGTACCAGGCACTCATCTGTCCGACGTCGTCGTTGCCGCACAGACCGTACGGTCCCACGTCGTAAGCACGAGCACAAATCCGCCGCGTCCACGCCGAAACGAGTTCCGGCTTCTCCGAGAGCGCGAAGAGAAACGGCAGCGTGTGGCACGGCTCATTCGGATGGTTGTAGGAATCGCACCAACCGAAATCATCCGGCGTCGCGTTGAAAAACGCCTCCAGTTCCGCCGTAAAGCGAGCCTTACCGCCCATGAGGCGAATGAGACCGTCGGGATCGTGCGGCACAAACCACCCCTGCTGCCAGGGGTTCGCCTCGACGCAGCCCTGCCCGTGCGCCTCGCGCCCCTTCCACGGCAGCCAGCCGCCGTCGGCCGTCCGCGCCCGCATCCAGCCCGCTTCGCGCGACCAGCAGTTCGTGTAGAACTGCGCGTAGGCGTCGTAGCGCGCCGCCACGTCCTTCCGCCCCGTCATCTCGGCGAGGCGCGCGCAGCACCAGTCGTTGTAGGCGTACTCCAGCGTACACGACAGGCTGCCCGGCGTGAACCCAAGATCGCGGCGGTTCGACTCGACCTCCAGCGAACGACAGGCAAGGTCGAGCGCCCGCGCCGCGTCGAACGTGCGAATGCCCTTCTCATAGGCATCCGCCATCACGGAAACAATCGGCTGACCAATCATGCAGCCCGACGCACAGCCGAAGATGTCCCAACGCGGCAAGGTCGTCCGCTTGCCCGACGTCACCGTTTCCATCATCGAGTTGATCGTGTCCGACACCACGTCCGGACGCAAAAGCGTCAGCAGCGGCATTTCGCTGCGGAAGACGTCCCAGCCCGAAAAGACCGTCCGGCGGACGAATCCGTCGCCGCGCCCGACTTCGCGCGGATCGAGGAAGGCGTGGTAGAGCGCCGTCGCGAAAATCGTCCGTTCCTTCGCCGTGCCGCCCGTGACGGAAATGCCCGACAGCGCCGCCGCCCAAGACGCCCGCGCCGCGTCCCGCACGGACTCGAACGTCCGCCCGCGCACGTCGCGCGCATGATTCGCCCGCGCGTCCGCAATCGACTCGAACGAGATGCCGGCGGACATCACCAGGGGCTTCGCCAGCCTGCCGAACTCCGCAAAGAAGAGGAGGTTCGTCCCCGTGTGGACGGCCGACGGCGGCTGAAGCTCGCCCTTGTCGCAGACGCCCGTCGTCCGGAACGGCTCGGAAAACGCGGCGTGGAAGTAGACCGTGTAGTTGACCTTCCCGTCGAGATGAATCCAGCCGCCGTCCTTCTCCGAACACGTCATGCGGCCCTCGATCGTCCGATCGTCCACGACCGTGACCTGCTGCTCGGAATGCGCGAGCCAGCGTTCCATCTGCCCGATCCGCCGCCCCAGGTCGATCTGCACGCGCGCGTTCGCCGTCGGCGGATAGGCAAAGCGCAGCATCCCCGCCGTCCGCGCGGCCGTCAGCTCGACGTCCACGCCGTAGCGGTCGAGGGAGACGCGGTAGGACCCGGCCTTCGCCGTCTCGCGGGCGTGGTCGAACGGCGAACACGCCCGTTCGCGGTCGAGCACGCGCGGACCCGTCGTCGGCATGACCTGAAAATTACCGAACTCGCCGTACGCGCCGACGCCGCTCATGTGGAGGAAGCTGAAGCCCTCGATCGTCCGCATCGGATACGAATAACCCGATCCGTTATCGCCGCCCGTAATCGTGTCGGGCGAGAGCTGGACTTGCCCGAATGGCGTGGCCGCGCCGGGGAACGTCTTGCCACAACCGTGGATGGCGCCGTTTCCCTTGTTGCGCCCCGCCAATTCCGCCGGCGGGTACGTTACGGTACCAACCATTGGGTCGATCCAGTCGACCATTTCACTGGCGGGAACGGGTACCGTTCCCGCCATGAGCCACAACCAGACGGCGACCCTCCGCATCCAGACGCCTCCTTACGCCCGAATGTCGGCCAGAACGCCCGTCAGATACTTCATGCTCGCGTCAATGTCCGCGAACGTGTTACGGCGCGTTTCGCACTCCACGACGGCCCACTTCGTCCCCATCTCCTCACAGGCACGGAGAATCATCGGCCAATCGTTCTTGTCCTTGTCGCTGCCGCAGAAATTGCCGCCGCCCGGCTTGGCGTGAATCGAAGGAATACGCCCCCGAATCTTCTTCGTCAGGAGCTCCTTGACGTTCTCGCCCGCCAGCGTGGCGTGTCCCACGTCCAGTTCAAACGCGAGTTCCTTGTGCGCGAAAAACATGTCCATCGGCGACACGCCGTCGAACTTGCTTGTGAACTCGACTTGATGGTTGTGGAAACCCATCTTGATGCCATGCGGCGCCAGGCGCGTCGCGGCTTCGGCCATGCCGTCGCCGAGTTTCGCCCATTCGTCTTTCGTCTTCGCCCCGTGATGAGGAACGAACAGGAAGTCGACGCCAAATTCCTGGCAGAACTCCAAGGTCGCGTTGAGATTTGCCGGCGACACGTGGGACAGGTAGATGGGCATATCCACGAGCACGAGGCCGTGACGGTCGAGCAGGGCATGAAGTTTCTTGCGATCCCATTTCCAGAACGCCATCGACTGGATGCCCTCGTAGCCCATCGCCTTCATCTTGGCCAATGCGCCGTCGGGATCCTTCCGCCACAGATCGTCCACACTCCACATCTGGCAGGCCAGACGGATGCCCTTCCGACCTTTGCCGCACGTCGTACACCCCGCCGTCCACGCTCCGGCGGCGGCGGCCATCATCTTCAGCCATGTGCGTCGATTCAACATGATCCAATCCTCCTTTTCCGTTCGTGCCGTCGTGCGACAACTCAGTTGTAGAAGTTGCCCATGGCGCGGAACTTGGCGTACCGCTGATCGACCAGCTCGTCCACGGGAATCGTCGCGAGTTCCTTCAACGCGGCCAGCACAGCCTTTTTCACGGACAACGCCGCCGCCTTCGGGTCTTTCTGCGCCCCGCCGGCCGGTTCCTTGACGATGTCGTCAATCGCGCCGAGCTTCTTGAGATCGGGCGCAGTGATTTTCAGCGCGGCCGCCGCCTCAGGCGCCTTCGCGCCGTCGCGCCAGAGAATCCCGGCGCACCCTTCGGGCGAGATGACCGAATAGACGGCGTTCTCCATCATGAGAATGCGGTCGCCCACGGCAATCGCCAACGCGCCGCCGGAGCCGCCTTCGCCTGTCACCACGACGACGATGGGCGTCTTCAATCCGGAAAAGAATTCGAGCGATTTCGCAATCGCCTCGGCCTGGCCACGCGCCTCCGCCGTGTCGCCCGGATAGGCGCCCGGCGTGTCCACGAACGTAACCACCGGCAGATGGAACTTCTCGGCCAACGTCGCCAGACGCATCGCCTTGCGATAGCCGTCGGGATTCGCCATGCCGAAGTTGGCCTCCATGTTCTCCTCGATCGTCGCACCCTTGTGGTGGCCCATCACGAGACACTTCGCCTGATCGATCGTCGCCAGACCGCAAATCAGTCCGCGGTCATCGTTCACGAGACGGTCGCCATGGAGTTCTTCGAAGTCGGAGGCGATGTACTTGATGAAGTCGAGGAAATGCGGACGCCGAGGGTCGCGCGCCAGCTTCACATGATCCATCGCCGTTTTCACTGTCGTCTTTTTCGTTGCCATGATCGACGTTCCCCTTAGAAGCCAAAGTAGTGGAGGACCTTGACGATGAACGCCTTGAGATCCTTGCGTTCGACGATTTTGTCGATGAACCCGTGCGCCAGCAGGTACTCGGCGGTCTGGAAGTCCGGCGGGAGTTTCTGATGGATCGTGTTCTCGATCACACGGCGGCCGGCGAAACCGATCAACGCCTTGGGTTCCGTGATATTGAGATCGCCCAGCATGGCGAAAGAGGCGGAGACGCCGCCCGTCGTCGGATCCGTAAGAACGCTGATGTAGGGCAGACCGGCGGCTTTCAGGCGGCCGATCGCGGCGGACGTTTTGGCCATCTGCATGAGCGAGAGGATGCCCTCGTGCATACGGGCGCCGCCGGAAGCGGAACAGATGACGAGCGGACGCTTCTCGGCAATCGCCTGTTCACAGGCGCGGGCAATGCGTTCGCCCGTGCCCGTACCCAACGATCCACCCATGAACCCAAAATCCATCACGCCCAGCATGACGGGAATCTGCCCCATTTCGCCCGTGCCCATGACAATCGATTCCGTCTCGCCGCTCTTGGCAATCACGGCATCAATCTTCGTTTTGTAGGCGCCCGTGGCATCGTGGAAGTCAAGATGATCGGAATAGCTGACGGCGCGGAAGACTTCGGCGAATGTACCGTCGTCGACCAACTGGGCGATTCGCGCCCGCGCCCCCAGCCGCCCATGGTAGGCGCACACGGGGCAGATGCAGTTGTTCGCCGTCCATTCGGACTTCGCAATGTAGCTCTTACAGCGCGGGCATACCTGCCACAGCGCCTTAGTCGGCGGAATCTTCGCCGGCGTTTCGGCTTTTTCAAACCAGGCCATTTCCGTTTTGCTCCTTTCAGAAAAACGAGTGCATTCTATCACATTTTACGAACGCCGGAAAACGATTCATCGTTCCGGCTTCTTCTTCCCCGCAAAGAATCCCGCGCCCATCAGAATCGCCGCCGCCACGGTGATGAAGGCATCGGCGACGTTGAAGACGGGAAAGTGGTGGACGCCCCAGTGGAAATCGAACATGTCCACGACGCAACCCCGGAAAACCCGGTCGGCCAAATTGCCGAGGATGCCTGCGTAGAGCATCAGCTCCGCCGCCACGCCCCAACGTCCCGCCGGGAAGACGCTCGTACGCTTCCAGACGAGTACGCCCATCGCCACGAGCGCGAAAAGCGCCAACGGCCAGACATGACCTTGAAACATTCCCCACGCGCATCCACGATTCTCCACGTAGGCCAGATTGAAGAGATTAGGGACAACCTCAATCGGCGGCACGTCCCGCAGACAACAAACGGCCGCCGCCTTCACACCCTGATCCAAACAGAACAGGGCTGCGACGGCGGCGGACATCTGCAAGGCGCGTTTCAACATGGTCGGCTACCGATGGCCTTCCATCTGGTTCTGGCATTCCATGCACGTGTGGACGAACGGCAAGTTCAGCAAACGCGGCTTGCGAATCAACTGGCCGCACACTTCGCAGATACCGTACGTCCCATCGTCGATGTGGTGCAGCGCCTCGTCGATTTTCTGGATGACCTTGTTCCGCGAATCGACCTGGCTGAGATTCTGGAGACGCATGAACGAATCGCTACCGTCCTCGTCCTCGCTGCCCCGCTCGTCCGACTGTTCAAGCGCATTGGCCTTGAGCGTGACCGACTGCCCCATCGCCTCCTGGCGCAAAAGAATCAACCGCTTGCGGAACTCCGCCAAATCGGCGTCCGAAAACTGAAGGGAATCAGACCCTTTCGCGCGCGTCGTCGGCCGCCGGCTCAACTTGATGGACGGCTCGGACGAATGACGCTGTTCGTCCTGTTCGCGCTGCCGACGCTTCATCTGCTCGGCGAAGGAGAACGCCATGTCCTTGCTCTGGTTTTCGAACGCAACGGATTCCTCCGGCTTCTTGGCCGCCAGCTTCGGCGCCGGCCGTTTGGTGACGACCGTCATCGCCTTGCGGACGGGCGCGGGCTTGGCCGGCGTTCCGTCTTTCTTCACATTCTTCTTTGCACTCTCGCTCATTTCAAACTCCTCTTGCAGAGATGCCGGATTTTCAGACGGCCACCGGCGCCTTGCACCAAGCCAACATCTCGTCGGACAACGCATCGACGGACTTGATCGTGGCCACGGCCACGTTGCCCTCGGCATCCGGCAACTCGAACGTCTCGCCGGCCTTCTTGCCCAACAGATTCTGCGCGAGCTTCGTCTTGTTCGAAATCACACCCTTCTCCAAATCGTTGTCCCACTCGCCCAGCACGGTGAACACCTTTTCGTCGCCCGTCGCCGTAACAATCGTCACCATCGTGCCAGGGCAGACCGTCTCGGAGACAATGCCCGCAAAGTCCGTCGCCTTGACGTTGTTGAGGTCATCCTGCATGAGCGTCTGCTTCTGCAACAACGCGCGCTGTTCGTCCTTGGCGTACTGGTACTCGGCGTTTTCGCTCAAGTCGCCATAACTCCGCGCGAACTCGATACGCTTGGTGTTCTCCGGAATGTCCACGTTGACAAGTTTCTCGTAGGCCGCCTGACGTTCCGCGTAGGAGCGAAGCGACGTGATGCGCTCGATCTTCTGGGGCGCGGCCACCTTGATCTGACGCTCGGCCAGTTCCGGCACGATCTTCGTCATGCGCACGACGATCATGTGGTGCGTGGACGGATCCCACGAAATCGACGCTTGGAACCGCTCGAAGAAGAGCGCCTGATCGACCGGCTTCAACTGGGCGAAAATGCCCTCCAGCCACTTCTGGTCGGCGAAAAGGCGGCGGATGACGTTCTGCATCCGAAGCGTTTCACCCGTCTGCTTGCCTTCGCCCAACGCAATCGCGTGGGTCAGCACCACCACGAGCGGCGGCAGCGCCTGCCAATCCTGGAAATCGGAATAGCGGCCGAGAATATACGTCACGAGCGTCGCAGGGGCATGCGGCGTCTTCAACAACGCGGCAGCGGCCTGTTCACACGCCGGGTCTTTCTTGAAGACGTCGAGCGTGGCGCTCAAAAACGGGAAGCACATCTGCGGCAACACGGCGTAGAGTTTCAAGCGCAACGCCTCACGCGCCTCTTCCGTCGGCGCGGCCGTGAGGAAGACGACGTACTGCCCCATGTCACGCGCCGGCAGGACACGTGCCGCGTCCAAATAGCGCTCGTTCGTCCACAGGTAGTTGCGGGCGCGAGCCACCGTTTCGGCGTCCAACCCCAGATCGTCCAGACAGAACGCCAGACGGGAATAGAGCGACGGATCGATACCACGCGCACCCTTGAGCGCGAAACGGAGACGGTCGGCGACCTTTTCCTTCTGCTCGTCGTTCAACCCCTCGAAACGGGACTTCACCGAACGAAGGTCGTTGACCGATGCGAGAATCGTCTTCGGATCCGTTTCCTGCGCGAACGCCGTGAACCACGTGTCGCCATAATCCTCGACGGAGGCCTTCAGGACAATCGCCTCCGCTCGGCGCGTAGGAATCTCGACGAGCTTGTTCGCCCGCAGTTCGGCGCGCGCCTTCTCCCAGAACGCTTTCCACTTGGCGGCCTTGTCGCCCTTGTTCTTGCCGGCGTCCGGCAGATACTTGGCAAAGCCATGCTGGTTGATGAGTTCTTCCAGACGGGTGACGGGCATGTTGCCGAAACTCTTGAGCATGGACAGAACGAACGCGCCAGGCTGCTCGCGAATCTGCTGGGCGATGAACGCAGGGTCGGCCTCCAACGTGACAAGGACGTGCTTCTCCGGCGCCAGCTCCAGCGTCTCACACGCGGCATCGTACGTCAACTGATGGCCGCGACGGCCGTGGAAATCCACCACGATGCGACGGTAGAACGCATCGATCCGCGCAACCTTGCCCAACCCCCAGGCCCGGCTCAAAACAAACGCGCCGGGATGGAAGGAAACCAAACGTTCCAAACGCCCCAGCGGCTCGACGAGGTTCGGGCGGACGTCAAAGCCCACGGAATCGATGAAGGAGATGATCAGACGGTCTTTCGTCGTACGCTTCAGCGCATCGCGAATGCTCGCGCCTTTCAGATGGGGAGCCAGCAGGTTCTTGCACTGCCGGACGGTTTTCAGAGCACCAGGGAAATCGCCCGCTTCACCAAGGGCCGTCAACAACGCCACCGCCTGCAACTCGCCCTTGCCGGACGGGAGACCGGCGATCAATTCCAGAATCTCGTCCACAGGACACGGCTGGTCTTTCAGCTTGCCGCCAATTTCCGACTCAATCTCTTCAACCGTCTTCTTATCCATAACTGCCCTTCTCTTGTAGGAAAAAACGCGGGCGGTATTTTATCAAAATCCGATTCCCTGCGCAACAACGCCCGCGCGATTCAAGAAAGTTGCGCAACCAGGTCGTAGCCTTTGGTACGGACGATGCGAACATCGACGAACGTGCCGACTTCCGCGTCCGACATCAGATACGTCACGCCATCGACGTCAGGCGCCTGGCTTTCCAGACGCGCCACGCCCGGCGCGACGACAAGTGCGCGGAACGTCCGCCCGACGAGCGCCCGCGCCTTCTTCCGCCAGATTTTTCGCTGGTTTTCCATCACCTCGGCGCGACGCTTCTCCGCCGTCTTCGCCGAGGGCCGTTTCGCCATGTCAGCGGCCGGCGTCCCCTCTTCGGGCGAGAACGCGAATGCGCCTAGATGGTCGAACGCCATGCGCGTCACATCCGTCAGCATCCGCGCGAACGCCGCCGGCGTCTCGCCCGGAAAGCCCGTCATCACGGTCGTCCGCAACGTCACGCCCGGCACGGCAGCGCGAATGCGGTCGGCCGCGTCAAGCGTCGCCTGTACGGCGCCGCCCCGCGCCATGGCCTTCAGAATGCGTGGATCGGTGTGCTGGAGCGGCACGTCCACATAACGCACGGCATGGGGGGACGTAGCCAGCCAGTCCAGAAATTCGTCCGAAATTTCGCTCGGATAGGCGTAGAGCACGCGAATCCAGAAATCGCCCGGCAATTTGTCAAGCGCCCGCAACAGATCGACGATGCCCGTCTTCTTCTTGTCGTGGAAGTCGACGCCGTAGAGGAGCGGATCCTGCGCAATAACGTTGAGTTCTTTTACGCCCGTCGCGAGGAGCTTCTTCGCTTCGGCCACGATGGCTTTGAGCGGACGCGATCGGTAGTTGCCGCGAATGCCGGGAATCGCGCAGTAGGCGCAACGGTGGGCACAGCCTTCCGCAATTTTCAAATAGGCGAACGCCACACCCGTGAAACGGAGTGCGGGTTCTGGCGGATCGAACACCCGTTGCGGCATCCCCGGCGGCAGGACGAGATGCGGCACAGACGCGGCGTCGTGGGCAAACAGTCCCTTCACGACATCGCAGATTTTATCGAGCGCGTCGATGCCCATGACTGCGTCCACGTCGGGGAACACGTCAACGAACCGATCACCGTAACGTTGGGCAAAGCAACCCGACACGATGACGGCGCGACACTGCCCCGCCCGTTTCAATTCACAGGCGCGAAGAATCTCCGCCGCCGCCTCTTCACGCGCCGCTTCGATGAACGCGCACGTGTTGACGATGATGACGTCCGCCGCGTCCGACGTGGGCGCCAACACACAGCCCGCCTTGCGAAGATGTCCGGCCATCACCTGTAGGTCGACGGCATTCTTTGAACAGCCCAGCGAAACGAGGCCAATTGAAATCGGATTCCGACTGTTGTCTTTCATTTGCATTTCGTGACAGTCTACACCATCAACCAACTGATTGCAAGGCGTATTCAGATCTGTGGACGACTTCGTGAGACAAAAACACCTCTACGGCATCTGTTCGCAGACGATTTCGTCGAGCGTGTGCAGTTCCGCGCCTCGGAAGACGTAGACGATCTGGTGGAGCGTCGTGCCCCGCGCGAGCGACGGGACGGCGCGGTCGGCGCGGTACTTCGCCAGCTGCGCCTTCGCCTCGCCCACCTTCGCGGCCATCTCTTCGTCCGTCGCGTCCTTGCCCGCGTATTTCAGTTCGACGATGTAGCTGTGCAGCACGTCGCCGTAGTGGACGCGCTCGGGGAAGA
>CAYZYQ010000009.1:0-3339 GCA_964482645.1 uncultured Lentisphaeraceae bacterium
GAACAACCTGGAAGTTCCTTGGGGAGTTGACGGCGAAGAAGCATTCTGATATACTTCGCCTCGTTTTCTTTCGACGCGCGGGCGTAGCTCAATGGCAGAGCGTCGGCCTTCCAAGCCGATGACGAGGGTTCGATTCCCTTCGCCCGCTCCACTCCCCTTCTTCTCGTTTTTTTTTTTAGTCAAAGCACCGTAGCCAGTTCGTCGGGCTTTGTCAGACCGTCGAACGACGCAACGAGATGTCCGTCCTTGAACACGCGCAGGGCGGGAATCGACTGGATGCCGAATTTCGCGGCGAGCGCCATGTTCTGGTCGACATCCACTTTGGCAATCGTCACGTCCGGATGAGCCGGCGCAAACTTCGCGTCCAGCAGTTTTGCCTGCATCTGGCAAGGCCCGCACCACGTCGCACCGAAATCCACGACGACCGTTCCCGACGCGATTGTCGCGTCAAACTCTTTTTCCGTCACATTCACAATGGCCATGGTTATGCTCCTTTCTCAAGAAATCGCTGCGCCTCAAGCGCCGCCTGCGCCCCCGTGCCGGCGGCGACGACCGCCTGTTTGTAAAACGGGTCGGCACAATCGCCGGCGGCGAAAACGCCCGCCACGCGCGTCCGCGTCCGATCGACGCGGACATACCCCGCCGCATCCAGCTCCACCGCCCCGTTGAGAAACGCCGTCTGGGGTTCATGCCCAATGGCGACGAACGCGCCCGCGACGGCGAGCGTACGCCCGTCCGACAACGTCACCCCCGTCAGGACGCGGCCGTCACCGTCGAATGACGCGATGGTTGTCCGCCAACAAATCTCGACGTTGGGCGTGGCGCAAAGGCGGTCGGCGAGCGTCTTTGCGCCGCGAAAGGCGTCGCGACGATGAATGAGATACACGCGCCGGCAAATCTTCGCCAAATAAAGTGCGTCGTCGAGCGCCGTGTCGCCCCCGCCGACGACGGCGACGTCGCGCCCCTTGTAGAACGCGCCGTCGCAGACCGCACACGCGCTGACGCCGTGATTCCGGTACGTCGCTTCGCCCGGCAGCCCCGTCCAGCGGGCGGACGCGCCTGTCGCCACGATGACGGCCCGTGCCGCATAGACGCCCGCAAGGCCCGTCAGTTTCTTCACATTGTCCGAAAAGTCGACGGACGAAATCTCGTCCATCTCGAACCGGACACCGCTGCGTTCCGCCTGGCGGCGCATTGCCGTCATGAGCACGAGGCCATTCACGGGTTCGGCGAATCCCGGAAAATTCTCCACATCCGCCGTCTGCGTCAACTGTCCACCCGCAAGCATCCCCTCGATGACGAGCGGATTCAACCCCGCCCGCGCGGCGTAGATGGCCGCCGTCAGCCCGGCCGGGCCGCTACCGATGATGACGAGATTTTCAACTGCCATGACAACTCCTCCGTCTAACGCAATCGAATGGCCACAAGGTGGTGGTCGGAGACGTCCGTCCCCGGATAGATGCGCCGGCTGACAATCCGCTCGAATCCCCGATACAGAATGTAGTCGAACGTCGCGTCGGGGAAGACGCCGCGTCCGGGATGCGTCACGCACTGGGCCTTCTTCAAATCGCGGAAGCAACTGCGGAAGTGCGCCCCGTAGAACGACCGCAATGTCGATTCGCTGACAAACGTCGGATCGTCCTCATTCGTGTTGAAGTCCCCACCGACAAGAATGCGGATGTCGCGCCCTCCCGTTTTCGGGCGCATCGTCCGAACGACGGCGAGGATCTGCGCGGCCGCCGCCTCGCGCTTGTAGATGTTCTTCTGCGTTGCGTAGACGCCCTCCGTCGACAACCAGTTGCTTTTCAAGTGCAGACAGAAACAGAGGATCGGACCGTCCGCGCCACCGTCCAGCAAGGCATAGACGAACCCGCGCGGAATCTGGACGCCATCGGCACGCGACCAAATGGCCGTCCCCGCATCCAACACCGGCAGCGTGGACAAAATGCCCAACTGCTGCCAGAGCGGTACACCGGCATTGTCCGCAAACGCGCTCGTCGCGACTGGTTTAAGGTCTGTGACGCCCGTGGCGGCGGCCAACCGCACACTCGTCTCCGCGTCGCGCAGTTCCTGCACGAGGACGATCCACGCGGCAGGATTTTTCCGACACTGGTCACGATAGCCATCCGCCAGAATCCGCCCCGCGTCACGCTCGACCCGTGCCTCCTTCTCTGGCGTCGCCCGCAAATCGGCAATGCCCGATGGAAACCAACGCAAGTTCCACGTCATCGCAACCACGTCGCCGAACGCCGCCAAACGGACAAGCCCCACCAGCAGAAGAATGGACATCCTTCTCCACACGGTGTTCACCCTCCGCAGACCTTACAGGGCTTGCCGTCCTGCGGCCCGCAGAAACGTCCCTTCGACTTCTTGAAATTCCGACACCGCGCATTGTGCCGCGTCTGCGATCGTACGGAAAGCCAATGGTCGGTTTCAGGCTGCACGGCGACATCCGCCGCCGGCGCCGGGACATCTGCAACGACTTTTTGCGGCAAGGCCGGATTGGACGCGCCCGTCCGCCGCCGCGCCACGAGTTCCCGCCGCAACTGCTGGTTTTCACGCCGCAGCGCATCGCGCTCCGCTTTCAATTCGCCAACCTGCGCCGTCAACGCCGCCACGACGGATTCTGTGGATGCCGCCGGTGCAACCGTTTCAACAGGCACATCCGCCACCACCACGCCACAGAACAAGTGCGCACACACGAACAGCGAAACGCCCCCGCGACGGAGGCGGCCGCACCATCTGTTTTTCAATCTGCCGAACATCGCCATAACCACTGTTCTTTCGTAGGTCTGCGATTATACCACAAAACCCCATCCCCGTCGGCGAAGAAACTTCCGATGATTCAGACGAAAAACATCAAGCGAACAGACTGGGCTGTTTCACGCCCCCACCCGGTTTCAAACCGAGTTTCCGCCAGGCGCGATCCGTGGCCACACGCCCCTTCGGTGTCCGGTCGAGATACCCCTCCATGATGAGGAATGGCTCATAGGCCTCCTCAATGGTGTCCGCCTCCTCGCCCACGCTGACGGCAATGGTAGACAACCCCACGGGGCCGCCGCCGAATTTCGCGCAGATCGTTTCCAAAATCCGCACGTCCATCTCGTCTAGCCCATTCGGGTCGATTTCCAGTAAACCCAGCGAATCAACGGCCACCTGCTTCGTAATCAGATTGTCCGCTTTCACCTGGGCGTAGTCGCGCACACGGCGCAGCAGGTTGTTGGCGATACGTGGCGTCCCCCGCGAGCGCACGGCGATTTCCAACGCCCCGTCGGGTTCAATGGCGACGTTCAGTTTGGCAGCCGAGCGCGTCACGATTTCCGCCAACGCCTCCGGCTC